>JBEKTJ010000097.1:0-24146 GCA_049516155.1 Bryobacteraceae bacterium | reverse complement strand
GGATCGTTTACCGGCGGCATCGGATGGCTGTGTTCACTGACGTTTTTCGTTTTCTTGCTCTGGTACCGGCGGAAGAAGCGCGCAGAGATGGCTTGGCTGCTCAGTCTGAGGGATTAGCGCACCGCTGCGCCGATGCAGCCCCTCACCAGTCGGACAACAGTTGCAAGCTGCGCCGGTCGAAGAACGCCGCATCCGCCGCCCTGAAGTAGCGCCGGATCTCCGGGCCGCCGATGTTCCGCGCTTGGCGATACTTCTCCGAGTTGAACGGATCGTCGCCGTTACCGCCGAATGTGGCGAAGACCAGGTTTGTATCCTTGCGCGGCGCCCCACAACAGGGCATGATCCTTCCTGTTGCATCCATCACCATGTTCTTGTACAACCAATGGCACGTGTGTCCTTCGCTCGGCGGTGAGTCGCCGGCGGCGTGTGGATCCCACGGGTTCTCAAAGGCCCGCGCGATAGTATCGGCGTCCACGCTATCGGGGAACGGATTCCAGTTTTCGGGTTGGTTGCTGAGAGCCAGCCAGTCCAGCCGCCGTACGCCGCCCTTCACCGCGGCGGGGCGGATCTCCGGATCGTCCCAGGCGACGTCGAATGGATTCACCACCCGGAAATGATCGACACCCAGCTTACGGGCGTTGCGTGCGGCCAGCGGAATTTCGTGCGCATTAACCAGTTTTCGGACGTTATCGAAAACGAGTTCCAGATTGCCGTTGCGGCGGAAGCGCTGGTAGGTCGGCTGGGTAGCGCCGTCGATTGACAGCACCATGAAATCGAGCCCGGATGTAACGTAGGCGTCCGCATCCAGGCGCTTCACAGAGAGACTGGTCGAGAGCGCCGTTCCCATCAGATAACTTTTCGCCATGCGGATGAGCTTCGGCGTATGGAGGTTGAGCAGCGGCTCGCCGTAATTGCAGAAATAGACGCCGATCGCATAAGGGCCATATCGTTTCAGCAAAGCGGCGAACCGTTCCTCCGGCAGCGTGCCGTTGTGCCAATCGAATATCTTCAGCAACTGGGAACGATCCGAGTGGACGCAACCCGGGCACGCCAATTGGCACATATCTGAAGGATCCACAACCAGACCGTACGGCCGCGACAATACCGAGGTGCTGCGCGTCTGAAAATGATACTTGGCGAGGCAGAGGTTGAGAATCTTAAGCGTAAGCGCCTGGGCTTGGGAAAGTTCGAAACGCGAGCGAAGCCGAGCGAACAGATCCGGCTTGAATCTCTCGGCTGCGGCTGCTGCTGCGGCGCTGCCATGGCGCCGCCTGAGTTCCGGCTCGATCTGCGATAGGGTGGGGAATGCAGTAGCGCCGCCATAAAGAGAAGCGGGAACAAAGTGATGAAAGAGCAGGCCCAGGCGGCGGTCCAAGCGCATCGTCGTCCCTGCCGCAATTCTATCATCCGCGAACGGATCTATAGCGCCGCGATGCGTTTGGCCATCTCTTCAGCCTTGGCTCGGTCCAGGAAACGAACGGCGGAAACCTCAACGGCGTGGGCCAGATCTTTGAATTGGGCTTTGGTGATCAGGGGCGCGTCTATTTTCAGCACCAACTGGCACTGCCGCACCAGAAACGACTCCGCGGCGGGACCTAGATAGAACTTCGCCACGGCCAATAGAGACTCGTAAGGTTTCATAGCGGGCTCTTCGGCGCGTTCGCCTCAACGGCTTCCATCATCTCCAGGCGGAAGTACTTCACCGCCGCCACCATGCGCGAGAAGGAATCGGCCAGATCCCCAATTTCATCCTCCGAGTACCGGCGTACGCTGATATCCAGGTTGCCCATGCTCACGTTCTCGGCTACCTCCCTGAGATGATCGACTGGGGTCAAAATGGCCTTCGCTAAGGCGTAGCTCATGATGATTCCCAGCAGCAACCCTAACAACGAGAAACCCACCGAGAGCCAGACCGCCCGGCGGCTGGTGCTTACGATATCGTCTTGCGAGGTTTGGGCCGCATCCCGCCCCGCGGCTTCGCCATCCTCGGCGTTTTCGCTCAATTTTTCGGCGGCCGTATCGTAACCGGCATTGGCGGCAGACACTTCCGCATCCGGCTTTCCTTTTTCCGCGGCCTCCACGGCTTGGCCCAGCGCTTTCTCATACACGCTTACGCTGGCCACGATTTTCTCGAACTTCGCGCGCTTCTCCGCATCCGGCGCAATGCGCACGGCGCGGTCCGCCAGGCTCTCGATTTCGTGGATCTCGAAAGTGGCTTCATCCAGGTAGGTTTCGCGCGCGGTCTGGGCGCCGATTTTCTTCACGTCCGTCAAATAGCCTTTAATGCGTCTCTGCGCCTCCAGATTGTGCACCTGGATTTCGAGCGCCACTGCATTCAACTGTCCGCCGATACGCGTGGCGTCCTGAGCGCTGTGCCGTAGCCTGAACACCGAATAAATGCCGATCCCAGCGACCGCCGCCATGAGAAGGAGCACCCCGCTAAACCCGGCCAGCAGTTTGTTTCGTATGGTTGGTTTCATCTATATCTCCAGGAGTTTTCCCGATTCTTGCTAAAGGGGATATCCCGGTTCACCGGGTTGCTTTCCGTTGATACTCAGTACTTTGACCAACCCCCCGACGGTTGCCAGAGCACTTGCTTCCACCACGGAAAAGGATCCGGCCGAGACAGCTACCGTGCGCACCGCGGCCGCGGAGGAATCCACCACCCTGACGTGCGCGGGCTCATCCCCGCGAAACTCGGCGCTCATCACGTACTTTTTATATTCCGGAGGCGTCATGCGGACCACCGAAGTGAGCACGCATTTAAATACCGCCCCTTCGGAATCCGTGCTGACCAGCGTGACTTTGCTCTTGTCGGGCCAGGTGTGAACGTCGCCCATCACTAGTTTCCGAAGCTGGGCCATCGAGAGACCGTTGGTAGCGCTCGCCTTGGGGACCACCACCGCCAATCCACCCGGTACACACTGCGCGCCAAGCCCGGCGCAAGCGGTCAGAGCGAGGAGAAGTGTACGTAAGTTGATCATGTGGGCGCTCCATCAGAAGGTAAAAGCAAGTTGCGTATCGAAGCCATTTCCCGCGAATTGGCCGCTCTGATAAAGATGATTAAACTGGGCTTTAAGAGCGGCGTAATCGAACATATCGACCCGCATGCCGATCGACGGTCCGTAATAGGTTCCACGCAGGAGATTAATCGGGTCGTTTACGTTGTCTCTTACATACTGATAGCGGAAGTAAGGCTTGTAGATACCGAACTTCCGGGCGATCTGGGTATAAGCCATGGGGCTCCGGAACGGCTCAGGCGTTCCGAAGAGATGGTTGCTCAGCATGACCCCTTCAGTCATGAACTCCCAGTCGGATGAGAAGTATACAACATAGGCGCTCTCGATGTTCTGCCTCAGCTCGGGGAGGGGCAGGGGCGTCAGCGCCTGAGAGGGATTCAGACCGTCGTGATACCACGACCCGCCGATCTGCAGCCCCGAAAGGAATTGCGGCCTGAGGTACATCGCAAAATTAGTGGCCTTGTAGTTGCGGTCGGAATAGAAATTCTGCACCGAGTTGGCCTCTGGGCCGGGGTTCGAGCTGTTGCCGTTGCCGAGCTCGGCGACCCAGTGCAGTCCCAATGATTCGGTGTGTGGAACTTCTCCTGTGAGGCTGACCCCGACCATGTGCATCGGCAGGATGCCGCCGCTATCCTCGAACAGGTACATTATGGGCCGCCCCTCGGCTGTGGAGAACCAGTTCCCATGATGGTATGCCGTGTTGTAGTATCCCAGGGACGTATGGAAGCGGCCGGCTTTCGCGGAGAAATAGCGGTTCGCCCTGTAGGTAAGTTCATACCGTTCGATATCGGGGCCGAACACGTTGGTATCGTCGGGGCCGAGGACCACCTCCGCAAGGAAGCTCAGTTGATCGGACAGCTTTGAAGTGATGAACAGATCGAACTCGCCGGCCTGAAATGCGTTATGCGGCGGCGTGGCGGGATTCCCGCAAGTTCCACAGCCGTTGTCGGAGATCGGAAAGACCAGCGGGTTGGCGATCGATCCCACACCGTAGTTGAAATCGAAAAAACCGCGCATATGCAGGACGGGACCATGCGGAATCGACATTGCGTGATCGTGCGATTCCTCCACTGGAGGAGCCGGCTCCGGAGGGGCGGCAGGCACGATTTCCTGGGGCGCGGCTGGGGGGGCAGGCGCTACGGGCTGCTGGAGCGCGGGCGCGGCCCCGCTAAGCTGTTGCACCTTCGATTCCAATTGTTGAATTCGAATTTCCTGGCCAGCGAGCCGGTCGAGCAGCGCTTGAACCTGTTGCTGGGTCACGCCGGACGCAGGCGAAGGGGTCTGGGCACTCGCCTGGGTGTAGGCCAGCAATACGGCCATCGCACAAGCCGGCAAGATTCGGAGCATGTGACTTCCTTTGAACGTATGTGGGCGACACCGGATAATCTTCTCACTTGAAGAAAATCTGGAAATTGAGATCTAACACTATGGGGAGCGCGCACGCCGTCCCCACTAATGGCGAAGGGGGTGCGCGACATAGAAGTGGAAGTTCGCCAACGCGATATGAAGCCGCCGGATCGCAGTGCCCCAGCGCTATCTGCGTTTACTCATGCCGCAGCGCGTCGATAGGGTCGATACGCGCGGCCCGGCTGCTGGGGATCAAACCCGAAAGCGCCGCGACCAACACCAATGCGGCCGCGGCCCCCGCGTAAATCGCCGGATCGGCGGCCTTCAATCCGAAGAGCTGCGACTCCACCAGGCGGCCCAGCGCCAACGCCACTGGCAATCCGATGGCTAGGCCGAAGATAACCAACATGCCGACATCTTTCATCACCAACAGCAGCACATCGCGCGGCACTGCACCCAGCGCCACGCGAATGCCGATCTCGGCCGTGCGGCGCTCGACCGTGTAGGCCACCAGGCCATAGAGTCCGATGCCGGCCAGCACCGTAGCAAGCACGCCAAAGGCGCACGAAAGGATGGCGATCAACCGATCGATCTCGATCGACGCGGCAACCTGGATCTCGACGGCTTGCATGTCGAAGACCGGCAGGCCGGCATCCATCTGCTGCACCAAGCGCCGGACTTGCGTACCCAGCGTGGCGGTATCGCGGTCGCCGCGCACATAGAATTCCATGCGGTCCAGGCTCTCCTCGTTAGTGTAGGTGGAGTAAACGGCCGGCTTGGGAGTCTCGCGCAGGCTGCCGTGTTTGAAGTCGCGCACCACACCGACGATCTCGCGATCCGGCAGGCGTGTGCTGCTGGCGCCGAACATCATGTGGCGGCCCAAAGGATTGCCGCCGCCAAAGAAGCGCCGCACAAACGCCTCGTTGACCACCACTACCTTGTCCGGCGATGTGAGGTCGCGCGGGGCAACTTCGCGGCCCCGCAAAATGGGTGTGCCTAGCGCGTGAAAATAGCCCGGACCCACGGCATGCCGCGAAACATCCATATCTTCGTCTTCGCGCGCCTGATAGCCTTCCACGGTAACATTGCCGCCGCGGTTGCTGTTGGTTAGCGGACCGGGACTAGCGGCGCCGGCGGCTGCCACTCCGGGAAGCCGGGCCAGCCGCTCCTGCAAATCGTGGAACAACGCGAAGCCGCGCTCCTTGCTGTAGCCGTTCAACGCCGGATCAATCGCAAAGGTCAGCAGCCGCTCGGTCCGAAAACCGGGATCCACGTGTATAAGGTTAAACAGGCTGCGGGCAAACAAGCCGGCGCCCACTAACAGCAGCAGCGACAGCGCCAGTTGTACCACTACCAGAACCCGGCGAATGCGCGCGCCCCCACCCGCGGATTCGAGGCCGGCCGACTGCTGGCGCAGTGTGGAAGCCACTTCGGAGCGGCTGGCTTGCAGCGCCGGCGCCACTCCGAACAGCAAGCCGGTGAAAATGGAAAGCGCCAGTGTAAAAACCAAAAGGCGAACGTCCAGCGTAGCCGCGATCCAACCGCCGGTGGCGTCCGCGGGCAGGATGCGCAGCAGGGCGCTGGTGGTCCACACCGAAACCAGCAGCCCGAGCAGACCGCCGGCCAGGGCGATCACCAGGCTCTCGGTCAGAAGCTGCTGCAGCAGGGAGCGCCGTGCGGCTCCCAAGGCTAGGCGGATGGCCATTTCGCGATGGCGCGACGCGGCGCGCGCCAGCAGCAGGTTGGCTACGTTGGCGCAGGCGATCAGCAGCACCAAGCCCACCAGCGCCATCAGCGCGGCCAGTGGGTTTTCCCACTCCTGCCGTAACTGATTGATGCCCTGCGCGGCCGGCTGCAATTCCAGTTTCTGGCCAAGAATTACCTGGTTAGCGCGCTTGCTGTGCTCGGGAAACTGTTTGACCTGGGCTTCCAGAATCGGCCGGTACACAGTCTGCATGGCCGCCTGTGCCTGCTCCGGCGACATGCCCGGTTTGAGCCGTGCCAGAATGTTCAGCCAGCGGGACTGGCGGTCGGCAAGTCCGTCCCACGTCGGCGTGACCTCCCGTTTCATGGCAATCGGCACGAATACTTCGGGATTTTCTCCCGACAGCACGCCTCGGAACCCTTCAGGCGCGATTCCGATTACGATCATCGGGTGTCCGTTGACGGCCACTTTTACGTTCAGCACGCCGGACTCCCCGGCAAAGCGCCGCACCCAGTAATCGTGGCTCAGCATGACCACGGGATGCGCACCGGGCGCGCCGTCATCCTCTGGCGTGATGGTGCGGCCGACCGTGGCCGAGACACCCAGCGCTTCAAATAGATTGCCGGAGACGATCTCGGCGCTGGCGCGCTCAGTCTGGCCGTTCCAGGAGACGCTGACCGGAACGCCGGCCCGCGCCACCACTCCGTTGAACACTGTGCTGCCTGCGCTCAGATCCCGATACATGGGATAGGAGAAGACGCTCTGGTTATTGTCCGAAGAGGATCTGCCGGAGCTGTGGTCGTCCGCATGGAAGACGACCAAAGCTTTCGGATCGCGCACCGGGAGAGAGCGGTACAGAACCTGGTCGAGGAGCGAAAAGATGGAAGTGTTGGCGCCGATGCCAAGCGCCAGCGAGAGCACCGCGACGCCTGTAAATAATGGACTGCGGGCCAGCGTGCGGAGGGCAAAACGGAGATCGTGTCCCATGGAGTGTTGAGTCCAAGATAGCACTTGGGAGCCGGTGGGGCGGACCTCCAGGTGTGCGCGGGTCCTCCCGGGCCCGCTCCTTGGCGGTGCCGGAGTTAACCTTCGTTATGGTTCACCTGGTTTCGGCCGATCTGTATACTAGTGCCTGTGATTCAATTCACCCGCCCCGCAGTGGGCATCGAATTCGTGCTGCTGGTAGCCGTGTTGGTGGCTACGTTTACGGACCTGCGCTCGCGCCGCATCCCCAACTGGCTGACCGTCAGTACCTTGGTGCTGGGATTCGTGTTAAACGCGCTGATTGCGTATCCATCGCCCCTGGAAGGTCTCTGGCTTTCGGCCAAGGGCTTCGCGCTGGCCTTTGCGTTGAACCTGGTGATGTATATGCTGCACATGACCGGCGCTGGAGACGTCAAATTGCTCGCCGCCGTAGGCGCCATGGTAGGGTCCTCGGATTTTGTCGGGATCTTCCTTTTGACCGCGTTGATTGGCGGGGTGCTGGCCATTATATTAATGCTGTTCAAGGGACGCGTACGGCAGACCTTGTGGAATGTCGGGTACATGGTCAGCGAGTTGCTCAAGTGGCACGCTCCGCACCTGACGCGGGAACAACTCGACGTCGGCAGTTCCAAGGCGCTCAGGCTGCCGGGCGCCGTCCGGATTTGCCTTGGCGTACTCGCATTTCTGGTAATGGCGCGCGTCTGGTCGCCAGCCTAGTCCTCTCTTAGTACGCCCATTACCGGCGTTCGCCCGAATGCGCGCCGCATCTGCTTCTATAATTCAACTGAGGGACAGAACTTCCCTTGCAGGGCGAGACTAACCCGACGGACGGCAGAATGCTCTATACGCAGATGTTCCTGTACCTCCAGGTCCTTGACTTCTTTACTACCCTGATTGGCTTCAAGCTGGGTTTGGCGGAGGCCAGCCCCTTTATCCGGGCGCTCTTGCAGTTCGGGCCCATGGTGGCGCTGTTGCTGTCGAAGGGCGCAGCCATGCTGCTGGCCGGCGCATGTATCGCGTTGCATAAGCACCACCTGATCCGTTGGATCACCTATTGGTATGCGGGTTTGATCGCTTGGAATTTGTGCGCCATTCTCGTGGGCGCGCACTGCCGGTAAGTAGTTGGAGCACCTATTGGTCCGCGGGTCCGGCTTTCGCGCACCGGGCTACGCACGGCGAGCTGGCTTATCGACTCTTTCTTCCAACAACACACTCACGGTTTCGCCTGCTCCCTTCCCGATCGCCTTGCGAATGCCCGCTGTGACCGGCAGCTTATGCGTGCCGTCACCCATAGCCATAAACGAGCTTTGGAACGGATGGCCATCAATCTTGCCCCGGACCTTAACCAGACCGCGCGTTCCGAAAAACGCCACGGATCGAGGCCATATCACATACGTCCAACCGCCTTTTGCCGGGCTTTTTTGTAAGGTAGCGGTAAACGCTTCATTGATCATTTTGCGGGCCTTTCAGTAATGGCGGGCATTCTAGTTGAACGTAGACGTCGAGAAAAACTCGACCCTCAAACCTGTAGGGGACGCGCCCTTCGGATGCTGCACGACAAAATACAAGGCGGCTGGGCTCGCGACAGCGAATGGCCCGGAGTTGGTGAAGCTGAACGGCCACCACTGTTGAGAGTCGCTGGGTCCACCGCCAGCGGGATTGACTGGAAACGACTGGCCCGAGACAAGGGCGCAGTTGTCGGCGCCTGCGGGCGTCCCCACGTAGATGGCGACCACTGCATTATCGGAAGCGAGTTGGCCATTGATGGTGAAGCTAGTTGGCGCGGGCGAGTCGGAGACTGGGAAGAACGTCAAGTAGACGTAATATCCCGCTGCCCGGTCGCCCTCTCCATCGTAAGGCGTAGTCCATTCCGATGCGGCGCTGGCGCTATTGGGCAACCAGGCGGCGTTGGGCGTGTCCACAAAACTCTTGATATATCCCAACGTGCACGGGTTCTGAGTTTCTGAAAGAGTGGAGGGGTAAGGATAAGCTACATACCAGTTGCCGTCGCGCTGAGGGCCGCCGCCAGTGGGATTGGGCGTCACCAGCTCGCCCGTGCATGCGGCGATGTTTTTGGCGGTTTGGCCCGTATTGCAAAGACGCGGAATCTCCGCGGTGGCAATAGCGCCGAACAACAGCATTGCTGCGAGTACGTGCGGAATCGTTTTGGGATGTGTTCTTAGAGAAAACATCGTTTGCCTCCTTTACCAAGGACTTTCCCGCTCGTGAGCCCCGGCCGCTAACTTGCACGGCAACGCGCAGCATCCCGTACAAGCGCATGCCCAGGCGCTGGATCGGCGCGCGACCCGATAGTTTCCCACTGTGCGGCGCGTCGCAAGTATAGCTTTCCAGATCAGTGTAACAAGCGGATCGCCCCGCCGATCCCTTGCGTACCGCTATGCTTAGATGCAGGAGTGTGCATGTATCCGCTGAAAAAAGGCAGAGTTGCCTCGCAAGCCCACGTCGGGCTGCCCGAAGGAACGTTTGAAGAAGAGCATGGGCGCAAAGGCTTTTACGGCAAGAGCGCGCATCTTTACCATACCCACGCGCCCACCGGCTGGATACGGTTTGAAGGCAAACTGCGGCCGCATTGCTTCGACTTGAACAAGCTGGAGCCGCCCGACCTGACCGATCCGCAAGGGATGCCCGTGGCGTTTCTGGGCAACCGCGACATCAAGCTGTATGTGTCGCGCCGCGCGGCGGCCATGCCGTTCTACTATCGCAACGCAGATGGCGACGAGTTGATCTTCGTCCACCGCGGCCAAGGGACCATTGAAACGGATTTCGGCCCGATGCGGTTCGAGCGGGGCGATTATATCGTCGTGCCGCGCGCCGTCACATACAGGATCGTTCCGGACACCACCGACAACTTCTTTCTGATCGTGCAGTCCCGTGGCGAATTCGACCAGCCGGACAAGGGCCTGCTGGGCCAGCACGCGCTATACGATCCGGCGGCGATTACCACGCCCGACCCGGCGCCGATCCTCGACGACGACCATGAGTGGGAGGTTCGCATCAAGGTGGACGACGAGATATCCAAAGTGTTCTATCCGTTCAATCCCATGGACGTGGTCGGATGGAAGGGCGACCTAGCGGTGTGGAAGATCAACATGCGCGACATCCGCCCGATCATGAGCCATCGCGCGCATCTGCCGCCCAGCGCGCATACCACATTCGTCACCGATGGCGCGGTGATTTGCAGCTTTCTGCCGCGGCCCCTGGAGCAGGATGCGGATGCCCTGAAGGTGCCCTTCTTCCATCGCAACACGGATTACGACGAATTCATTTTCTATCACGACGGCGATTTTTTCAGCCGGGACAATATCAAGGCCGGCATGGCCACGCTGCATCCGCGCGGCATCCATCACGGGCCGCATCCCAAGGCTCTGGCGAATCAGGGCAAGAAGGGGTTTACCGACGAGAGCGCTGTGATGCTGGATGGACTCAATCCCATCGATGTTCTGCCAGCGGGGGAAGACGTGGAGTGGAAAGAATATTGGATGAGTTGGATGGAGAAGAAGTAGATTCGTATCGCTTTGGCTCTCCCTTGAACTGACTCCGCCGATTGCGTGCCTGATCCGCCATTTCGCCGCGCTTTCTAACTTGTTTGCGTTCGGCGGGTCGAGCCAGCGCTAGCATTTTCGGTCGACTAGGACTCTTCGTCCTTTACCGCTTGCTCTAGGATTCCTCTTATCAGGTCCTTGTTCTCATCGAACGTCGCCAATGTAACCTTGAACTTCACCTTGGATGCCCGGGGCTTGCTCTCCAACCCCGCAGCCTCAAGTTTCTTCTGCCACTCCCCGGGCAGGTCGAGGTCCGCAGTAATCCAAACGAAGGCTTTCTTCGGAAAGAATACAACGAAGTGGTTCGGGCGTCCGTTCTCCGTTAGACCAATAAACTCCCTGTTATATCTGAGGCTCCTTGGAACTTCGCTAGCGGCCTTAATTAGCTCGAAGCTTTGGCCCACAATTCGCAATATCTCTCCACCAACCTTCTTCTCCCAGTAGAGGGGATCAGCGCCAGTCTCGGTTTTGGGGTGACTGGTCGTCGTCGCGTAATCGCCGACTGTCTAGCACTCGCACAAAATTCAGCGCGAGCTTACCTTCGACCTGAATGCACGTAAGCTGCATCGCGATGATAGGTACAGATCCGCTGAAAAGCTGAATCACGTTGAGAAATCTCGCGGTAATGTCCTCTGCAGCAATGACCGCGCAATGATCGTAGGCGGGGTACAACCTCCGCTCAATCTCCCAGTACTCGACTGAGCGAACCAAGTGGCTCGGGTCCAGGCTGCCGCGCATAAGCTCGAGTTCATACCGTCTGTCGTTATCACTGTCTTCAAGTAGCAGATCGAGGCGTCCGCCGGCTTCCTGCCGGCGCTGCCGCCTGATGACGCTAACTTCCCCTAGTCCTAAGACCCCGGGGTTCTTAGAAATCCAGTCCTCGATTTGCGCTTCGGAAATATTGGCTTCGGCGAGACCGATTACCTTCGATTCGGCAATGTTTGGGGCCAGTGCCGGGCTGCTCATGGGCTATTGTCCGATATTTCCACCTTGGGTCTCCAGACGGGCAGTATACACTAAACGACCTGTGCGTCGGGCTGCAGTTCGCCGGCCGGGGGCAAGTCGGGAAGGAACGGCACTAGAGACGAGTTGCATGGAGAAGAAGGGATGAGATCGATTACATCCCGCCCTACACCTTGAAAGTTCCGTATAGGCGATGCCCGCCCTCGGACTGAAGGAAGGCGCAAAAGACCTCGATTTCCTGCTTCACCTCGCGATATACTTGGTCGACTCTTGCGAGGAGCGGCGCGAGCTTATCCCAGCGCATCAGTGCAATCGACGCCCCTCGAAACAAGTGGCGAAACGCGAGAAATTCGCTCAAGGCTTCGACAAGATCCGAGGTGATCACGGCCGGCCGGGCATTCGTTCGTGCGGCCATTTGGGTCAGGAGATCCTTATGCCACGCTTCCGAGGCCGGCACTGGTTCGCCCAATCGTCTGGCGATCAGCTTCAGGATCTTCTCGATTTCGGTATAGAACGAATGCAGCATGGCGCACGCGGCGGCGGTTTCAATAACTCCAACCTTGGCATCGGGCGGCTTGGCGATCGGCGGAGACACTGATCGCGGACTGTTGCGAGATCGTCCAGCCCCAGTCGCACCTTGACCACCGGATCATCTGACACGGATTAGCTCTTGACTTTCCAAAAGGTGGCGACAGGCCGTCCGAGGATGTCGGAGGCTCTGCTGACTGCGGAAAAATAGAGTCTGGCCGGCAATCCCGATACTGCCATATCGATGTCGGAATCCGCCCGCAATTCTCCTCTGACCAAGGAGCCAAAAACGTAAACTTGCGACGCGCCCATGCCGATCAGCATGTTCGCCGCATCCAGCACTTCCGCATTCTCGGTGTGGGTTGTTAGCATCGGCGTTATGCAGTTGACTATAGCACTATCGTGCGATACCGTCAGGCGTCTCAGCCGGCGTTCGGTAGGCAAGCGGAATCGTGCGACTTCGGTGCCGTGTTTTGTCTGAACTACGCAAGCGCCATGCCGCGCGCTGTTACCTATAGGATCGTTACGGGCCGGGTCGTGCCTGGTAATCGCCGCCGGATCGTACAGCGCGTGCAGGCCCAACGGGCCCCTGTCCGGCTGGTCGATTCGCCACGGGACTGCAGACTGAAGAAATCGCCGTCGTGATAGCCAATCACAGTCGTCGTCGAGGACCTGCGACAATATCAAGGCCGGCACGGCCACGCTGCACCCGCGTGGCATCCATCACGGGCCTCATCCCAAGGCTCTGCCGAATCAGGGCAAGAAGGGGTTTACCGACGAGAGCGCTGTGATGCTGGATGGACCCAATCCCATCGATGTTCTGCCGGCGGGGGAAGACCGTGGAGTGGAAAGAATATTGGATGAGTTGGATGGAGGAGAAATAAGTACAGTCTCCGCGTCTTTCCACCGCTAAACTAAGGGAACGGCCTTATGATCCCGCTGCGTTTCGAGTACGATCTATAAGCGTGCAGACAAACACGCATGCCGGCGACATCGCCACGAGCCCCGCCAACCGACGGAGCGAACCACGCCGACTCGCAACGGGTACGGTGCAGTTGAAGTTCGAGGGCGTAGCGGGCAGCGAAGTAGAACTGGATCTGATGGACGTCAGTGCATCCGGCTTTCGCGTGTGTCATGCGTACGGCCCACTGGCTCTTGGCGCAAAGGCCGCCTTCCGGCATGCAGATGCTGCCGGCAAGGCGCGCGTAGTTTGGAACTGGCTAAGTCCCGACCACATGGAAACCGGTTTCGTGGTCTTTCGGTAGCGGCGAAGACCGCTTCCGCATATGCGCTTCCGTCTCATTGCGCGTTCCCGGCGCTTTTCTCGACGGCATCTTCGACCGCGTCCCGTACGATCTCCTCGACGGCATCTCTCACCGCGACCTTCACTACCTCTTCCACTTCCCTTTGGATAAGCTCCACTTCCGCCTCACCCACCACTTCTTGCAGCACGCCGTTCACAATTGGCGTCACCGGCGGCATTTCCTTGGCCACCGCTTTAGCTACCTTTTTGGCGATTTTCGCAGAAGGGCTCGGGATGGGCGCCGCTTCGTGGTATTCTCGCTGCTCCTGCAGCCAATCGTCCTCAAAAGTCCGCAGCAGGCGGCTCACCGCCGCCGAGTCGCGGAAGATCAGCCCCAACTCGCGGCGGGCGTCCAACTCCGGTTCGCGCAGGCTCTGGCTGCCGACGAAGGCGACCTGGCCGTCGCGTACCATGGTGCGCGTGTGCAGCCGCATGCGCGTCAGCTTGCGCACCGCCACGCCGGGGGACTTGTCCCACCAGCCGCCCGATAATGCGGACGTTCACGCCCGCCTTGGCGCGTTCCGCGAGCAGCCGGATCATCGCCCGGTCGCTGATCTTCGGGTCGTAGACGATCAGGTCTTTCTTGGCTTCCTGGATGAACTTAGCCAAGGCTTTGCGCGCGTTGACAGGGCTGACCACAACACTGTCGAGCGACGGTTCATAGGGAATCCGCTTGGTATCGGCGGCGAAGAGCTGTTCCACTTCGCGGACCACATCCCGGTTCTTAACAATCAACCCGAAACTACGGCTGCGGTCAATATCCAGGTGCGTCCAATTGAAAGCGAGCAGATATAAATCGCGCCGGTCGACAATCATCACTTTGCTGTGATAGCGGACAAGATCGTCGGCGGTACGGGCTGCCGTGATTCCAGCGGCCAGCAGACGCAGTTCCAGCCGTCTCAAATTCTCAGCGCCGGCGCTGTTGGTGGAGGCGATCAGTGCGTGAACCGAAACACCTCGGCTGACGGCATTAGCCAGCGCCCGTTCGACCTCTCTCTGATCGAAGCGGAAGATCACTATTTCGATGCAGCTCTTCGCCGCGCAGATCGCCTTTACGAGCGGCAACACGCCCTCTCCCGGCTGTACTAACAATTTCACTGGCGATTCCTCGTCCGGGATCTTTGCGAACGTTGGCGCACTCTGGCATCTCTCATGCTGTTGCGTACTTGCAGTTCTGGCGCCGTTCGCGCGAAAGAAGGAACCCGATTATGTTCGTCGTTGTGAAGAAGATCCCATCCGCGAGGGCCGGCTTCGCCCTGGCGGTTGTGGCGTTAGCCGTCTCCAGCGCGATAGCCGAGGGCCCGCCCAAAGAAACGCCTGTCGTGCAAAACACCGCGAGTGGCTCCGGATCATTCTGGAGCGAGCCATCCGACTGGGCTACGCGCGACCTTTTCTATGGCCCTGGCGGCAAAGCACACGAGCCGCGCGGTCCGTTTAGGTTTGAAAAAGAGGATTTGGACGGAAGCAACCCGAAGTTTGTGGTGCGCGATCCGGACGGGGTCAAATGGAAAGTAAAGTTGGGCCTGGAGGCGCGGCCCGAAACGGTAGCCACACGCCTGGCCTGGGCAGCGGGCTATTATGCCAACGAAGACTACTTTCTCGCCAAAATGCGGGTCGAGGGCATGCCCGCGCATTTGCATCGGGGCCAAGAACTGATTGGACCGGGCGGCGAGGTACAAAACGTTCGTTTGAAAAGGGAAGACGAGAAGAAGATCGGTATTTGGCAATGGGACAAAGTTGCCTTCGCGGGGACCCGTGAATGGAACGGTTTGCGGGCGCTCATGGCCCTGATCAATAATTGGGACCTTAAGGACGTCAACAACTCGGTTTATTCGGAAGGGCTGCAAAATGTCTACATGGTAAGCGATCTGGGCGCCAGCTTTGGCTCGGCCAGCCGGACTTGGCCGCCCGGTCGCGCCAAGGACAATCTCAACTCTTACAGGCACGCAAGATTTATCCGCCGGATCGGGGCCGATACGGTCGATTTCCAAGTACCCGGCCGCCCCTCACTCATTTACCTGTTTAATCCTAAGGCATACTTTATGCGGGTCCATCTGGAGCATCTAGGCCGGAATATACCGCGCGCCGACGCCAAATGGCTGGGGCAACTTCTAGCACGCCTGTCGCCGGCGCAGATCCACGATGCATTCCGCGCCGCCGGTTATTCGCCGGCCGAGATTGAAGCTTTTTCGAGCCTGCTGGAGGAGCGCATCACGGCGCTCACTGACCTGTGACCGCCGCCTCCCCGTGAAATCCCAGTTCATATAATTCTTCGTACAGACCGCCCGCGCGCACGAGTTGTTCATGTGTGCCAGATTCGCGGATCGTTCCGCCATCCACCACGAATATCGTGTTGGCGCGGCGAATCGTAGACAACCGGTGTGCGATCACAATGGAAGTTTTGCCCTCCATCAGCCGGTCCAGCGCGTCGAACACCAGCTTTTCGGACGCCGCGTCCAAGCCGCTGCTAGGCTCATCCAGAATCAGAATGGGGCTGTTGCGGATCACTGCCCGGGCAATCGCGATGCGCTGCCGCTGGCCTCCGGAGAGCGTGACACCGCGCTCCCCCACCACCGTATCGTAGCCTTGCGGCAGTTTTTCGATGAATTCGTGCGCGTTGGCTAGTTCCGCGGCACGGTAAATCTCGGCACGGCTGGCCTCCGGCTTGCCATAGGCGATGTTGTTCCAAATCGAACCATGGAAGAGCAGTGTCTCCTGCAAGACGAAGCTCATCTGCTGCCGCAGCGATTTCTGCGTGAACCGGCGCACGTCCTGGCCGTCGATGCGCACCACACCTGAGGCCGGATCGTAAAAACGCGGGATCAGGCTGACGATGGTGGTCTTTCCGGCACCGGTGGGACCCACCAACGCCGCAGTCTGCCCCGCTTCGATACGCAGCGTCACGCCCCGAAGCACTGGCGCGTCATCCTCGTATTGAAAATACACGCGATCGAATTCGACGTTGCCTTTGAATCGAGGCGCAGACCGGGCGCCGGGCAGGTCCGCGACCTCTCCGTGGGTGGCCAGCACTTCCCGAATGCGCTCGGCCCCTACCGACGCTTTGGCATAGGCATCCGTCATCTTGGAAAGGTCCTGCATCGGCTTGTACATCTTCCCCAGGTATAGGATGAAGACGATCAGCGATCCCGCGGAAAGACCACCCTGCAAGACCATGCGCGCGCCAAACCACAGCACCAGACTGGTGCCGATGGCTACGATGACCTCGACCAAGGGAGATAGTTTGGCCTTCAATCCTCGCGCGCGCAATGCAATCTCGACGCTTTCGAGGCTCTCGTCCTCCAGCCGTTTCTGTTCGTAGTCTTCGCGCGCAAACGCCTTTACCACGCGGATGGAAGTGAGCACCTCCTGTATTGAGGAAACAATTTCCCCCTCTTTCTTGCGCACTTCGCGTGAAGCCTTCTTGATGCGGCGAGTGTAGCTATAGACTACCGCGAACAACGGAGGCGCCACGGACAACGCAATTAACGTAAAGCGCCAGTTGACATATAACATCACCCCCACCATCCCGACCAGCATCAAGATGTCGACGACGACGCCCAATACTCCGGAGGCGATGAAACTCTGGATCGCATCGATGTCGCTGGTCACCCGGCTGATCAGGTCGCCTGTTTGTTTGTGGTCGTGGTATGAGAGCGACAAGCGTTGCACATGCGAGTACAAAGTGCGCCGCAGATCGTGCATCACCCACTGACCGACGCTGGTGGTTAGATACTTCTCCCAATAGGAGCAAATAGCGCCGGCGACGGCAATTGCGAGCGCGGCCAGCGCGGCGAATCTCAGGATCGCGAGCCGGTCGTTGCCCACCGTGGCCAGAATCAACCGGTTCAACCATCCATGCCCGTTGACCGAGCCGGATCTCAATACGTTATCGAAGACAATCTTCAGCGTCCAGGGTTGCAGCAGGTCCGCAATCGTTTCGCCGGCAACCGCTAAAAGACCCAGCGCCAACGTTCGGGCGTGGGGCCGCAGGAGAGTCTGCCACGATATCATGGCCTCGATCCGTGGTTTCGATGCAATAGATCGGGCAGGAACTCGCGTGCCACGTTGAATCCGGCGGACACGCTCATAGAGACCGCGAAATCCGCCCCCGCATAGGCGAGACCGCTGGAGCTTGGCGGCTGCCAGGCGCGGGATATCAGCGATGCCCCCATATAAGATCCGATCTTCGCAAATGCAAATTGGTGCGTACCGTCGTCGCGGTGCGCTAGAAAGGAGCTTTCCAGAGCGTATTTCAAGCGTTTGCCGAAGCGGGTCTCGGTAGACCGAATGTAGCGATCGTCTTCATGCAGCGCGCTGGTGGACCCGAACAGCAGTGTTTCGCGCACGATGTGTTCGGCGTAAGCGCTGCCAAACCGCCGCCCAAATCCCAGCGCCCCTTCGCCCCATTCCGGCGGGAAGTCCCGCAACTGTCCAAAGCCTGCGCCGGTCGCGCTGCGCAACAGCACTTCCGGACTGATCAGTCTTTTTATGTATGCGTGCAGCCTCTCGCGTTGCGTAATGGGTACGGATGCGGGGTTGGACTGCGTTGCAACCAAGCCCGAAGCCGGTGGGTCTGGCGCCATCCCACGAGACTGCCCGAATAAAATGGACGTCAATGCCATCCACAAGAATGTAGTGCAAAAGCGTAACAGGGAAGCCTCCGCTGTCCGTACCACGCACTATTTTCGCCATTGTGATGCAGTACACGTAGGCCGGAAATCTGCGCTGTGGAATCGACGGCATCGGCTTGGCAAAGGAGCGGCCATGACCAAGTATATAGGGCTATCATAGCCGGTACGCTGATTGGAATCTTGCTGGCGTTGGTCTCATCGGAAAGCCTAGCCCGCGCACAATCGGCCGTTAATACGTGGCGGTTCAACCGGCGGCACTGCGAACGCGACGGGCTTCAACCGCGATTTCGCAATCCGCCACCGGATCTGAACCCAGTACCGCCGAATCTTTTATTCCCTTTTCAAGGCTGGGAAGACACAGGAGTAGTTCAAGCCTTTGCCTGCCAAGGAGCGCCTGAAAGTCTATGCCAAGGATCGCCTCAGTCCATTCCAGATTGGCAGCACGGCGGGGGCAGCATTCATCTCCCGCCTGTAGCAACCGAAGAGCAATGATTCGGCCGGCGACGGCGCGGTCAGCTTCTGCGCCGCGATCAGACGTAGTTTACGTTCCACAGGTGAACAAGCCTGTCCCAAGAACGGACATCCCACTTTTCGTATCCCCACTCTCCTCAATACCTTACAAGTGGTAGGGCAATTGCGGCTAAAATGCGGCAATGAAGCGACAATGCTGTTAAGGTGGTAGGACTGGCGGGCTGAAAGCCCGCCCCACTCATGAGACTGACCGATGCGTATGTGCCGAGAATCCTCATCGCCGACGACCAGCCGGACGTGCTGGAAGCCCTCCGTTTCCTAATTAAGGGAGAAGGCTATCAGGCCGAAGCCGTCAACTCGCCGGCGGGTATTCTGGACGCCGTCGAATCGCGCGACTTCGACGCGGTCGTGATGGACCTGAACTATACCCGCGATACCACCTCGGGCCAGGAAGGCCTGGATCTGCTCAACCGGCTGATGGCTCTCGACAGTACGCTGCCGGTGATTGTCATGACGGCCTGGGGCAGCGTGGATCTGGCGGTCGAAGCCATGCGCCGGGGGGCCCGCGATTTCATCCAGAAGCCTTGGGATAATGCGCGCCTCTCCGCTATCCTGAGCACCCAGATCGAGCTGGGCCGCGCGCTGCGCAAAGGGGAGATCCTGGAGGCCGAGAATCGCCTGCTCCGTTCAGAGCAGTTTCCCAGCGTGATCGCGCAGTCGGCCGCCATGCAGCCGGTCCTGGACATGATCTCGCGCGTGGGCCCGTCCGATGCCAACGTGCTGATCACCGGCGAGAATGGCACCGGCAAGGGACTGGTGGCGCAATCGCTGCATTCGGTCTCGTTGCGGTCCCTCAAGCCCATGCTGACGGTGAACACCGGCGGCCTTTCCGAGGGCGTATTCGAGAGCGAACTGTTCGGCCACGTGAAGGGTGCGTTCACCGACGCCAAGACGGATCGCGTGGGCCGCTTCGAAATGGCCGAAGGCGGCACTCTGTTCCTGGACGAAATCGCCAACATCTCGGCCAATCTGCAAGCCAAGCTGCTGCGTGTGCTGGAAACCGGTGAATTCGAGCGCGTGGGATCGTCCAAAACGCGCCAGGTAGACGTACGCGTGCTATCCGCCACGAATTCCGACTTAAATTCCGAAGTGGCGGGCGGGCGCTTCCGCCAGGATCTGTTGTTCCGGCTGAACACCATTGAGATCCGCCTGCCGCCGCTGCGCGAACGCCGCGAGGACATTCCGCTATTGGCCGCGCATTTCCTGCGCCAGCACGCCGAGCATTACCGCAAGAACCTCAGCGGTTTCGAGGATGGCGCCATGAAGGCGCTATTGGCGCACCCCTGGCCCGGCAACATCCGCGAACTGGATCACGCCGTGGAACGCGCGGTGCTGATGACACAGAGCGCCTGCGTCAAGGTCAACGATCTGGGGCTGCGGGCGGCGCGTGACGGGTCTCCACGCCTGGAAGACATGAGCCTTGAAGAAGTGGAAGGCCTGCTCATCAAGAAAGCCTTGCAGCGCTTCAATGGCAACGTCAGCCATGCGGCGAACGCCCTAGGCCTCAGCCGTAGCGCCCTATACCGGCGCCTGCAGCGCTACGGGCTCTGACGTGCCGGGCCGGCAGCCTTGCTGAAATGACACCGCCAAGAAAACGACGCCGGCGCATGAAATACGAAGGCCGGATCGTGATCATGGCGATCATGGCGGGCCTGCCGGGATCCGTGGTGGCGCTCATTTTTCTTTGGTTGCGCGATCCCACTCCGTCGGCTAAGGCGCAATGGACGCTGACGGTCCTCATCGTCGGGTTGTGGCTGGGCTTCGCCATGGCCGTGCGGGACCGCGTGGTGTTCCCGCTGCAAACACTGTCCAATTTGCTTTCGGCACTGCGCGAAGGCGACTTCTCGGTGCGTGGGCGCGCGGGCGCGTTCGACGACGCGCTGGGCGAGGTGATGCGGGAAGTCAACTCCCTGGGCGGTACGTTGCGCGAACAGCGTCTGGGCGCGCTGGAGGCGACTACGCTGCTGCGCACGGTCATGTCGGAAATCGACGTGGCCGTTTTCGCCTTCGACCATGAGCGCAAGCTGCGCCTCGTGAACCGCGCCGGCGAGCGGCTGCTTGCGGCGCCCGCGGAACGCGTGCTAGGCGCCAACGCCGAAGAGCTGAGTTTAGAGAGCTGCCTTCAAGGCGAGCCGCAGCAGACCCTTCAGATGACCTTTCCGGGCGCCTCGGGACGCTGGGGACTCCGGCGCACCACGGTCCGCGAACATGGGTTGCCGCTGCAATTGCTGGTTGTCGCGGACCTGACACTGCCCCTGCGCCAGCAGGAGATCCAGGCCTGGCAGCGGCTGGTGCGTGTGCTGGGGCACGAGTTGAACAACTCGCTGACACCGATTAAATCGATCGCGGGCAGCCTGGGTAGCCTGCTGACGCGCCGTCCTTTGCCCACCGATTGGGAGGACGACATGCGGCGCGGGCTCAGCGTAATCTCCACGCGCTCGGAGGCCCTCAGCCGCTTCATCGGCGCTTATGCGCGGCTAGCCAAGCTGCCGCGCCCGCAATTGGAATCGATGGAGATTCAGCCATGGGTGCAACGCGTGGTCGGCCTGGAAACGCGCCTCAAGGTGGCGGTCCGGCCAGGGCCGGATATCTTCATTCAGGGCGATCCGGACCAACTGGAGCAGGTGCTCATCAACCTGCTGCGCAATGCCGCGGATGCTTCGCTGACCACCGGCGGGGGCGTCCAGATCGGTTGGACGCGCAATGGCTCGCACGTGGAAGTCGCCATCGAAGACGATGGGCCGGGGATTTCGAACACTACCAACCTGTTCGTACCGTTTTTTACGACGAAGCCGGGCGGGTCGGGCATCGGGTTGGTGTTAAGCAGGCAGATCGCCGAAGCGCACGGCGGAACGCTGGTGTTGGAGAATCGTACGGACCGGACTGGGTGCGTGGCGCGGCTGCGGCTGCCGGTTTAGTTGACGGTCACGTCCACCAGGTCTGCGCTAAGTACTCGATTCCAGCCGACTCGAGGTCCGGGTCGAGATCGAGAACCGTGCCCGCCATTTCCGCCGCGTAGGCCGCCATTCGATCATGTCGCTCCTGGCGTAACTGTTGCCGGAGCGAGGAATCGATTGGTTCGGGCGCCAGCGCCCGCTGCGCCTCCGCCCGGAGATGGCTGTAGGTCTGGTCCGGCAGCGGCTGAAAGTTTCTCATCTTCGCAGCCATTATGCCATGAATCCATGGCAGGTTTAGATGCCATCGTTAGTGTTCAGCCGACTCAGCGGCGCTCCTGCTCGGTTGGCGTGGGATCGAGACAGCGATTTCCAGCGATGCCGTTGGCCGCCAGCGAAACGCCCGGCGCGGCTACGATGCAATATTTCCGCATCCCAAAGCCCGATACTTCGTTGCCGGAGATGCGGTTATGCCAAGTCCTGGCGGGACGGGCGGCGCCGGGAACCAGATAGATGCCGGCGCGCAGAAGCGCAGGGTCGCCCGCGCTGTAATCGCAGCGCGGCCGCGTCCTGTCGCTGGTGCAGCGATTGCGATTCAGCCCCACGAACCGGTTGCCCGTAACCACCTGATTCGAACCTAGCAGACACAGGCCGCCGTAACCGGCGCCGTCGATAAGATTGCCGGAGACCAGCACGTTGGCCGGCTCGTAGTCCGGATTGGAGTTGTTGAAGACGATGCCGTACTGCGCGTATGGGTATTGATCGTACGGCTTGCGGCTGATGCACGCATTGTCGCGTATCTCGCCATCGTGGAAGCCGTCGAGATCCATGCATTTCCCGTTGATATCCTCAAAATGGTTGCCGGCGTAGATGGATTTGTCCACGTTGCCGCCGGTATCGATGGCCACCGGCACCGCCCAGTTTACGGCATCCACCAGTTCCGGCGGATATCCGATGAGCCGGCCGCGATTGCTGCGCACGGCGATGTGGGTGGCGTGTCCCACTTGAATGGCGTCGCGCGCCACTTCTTCGACGTAATTCTCCTGAATGGCCCCGTTGGCATTGCGCGGCGAACGATAGTTGGAATGCGTCCAGATGGCGTTGCCGGGCACGCGGCGGATGACGCATTGGCGCACCTCGAAATCGCGCGTGCCTTGTTCCAGCAGGATTCCGCCGGATGCGTTGTTGCGGCCGGATGGCGCGAGCGATCCGCAGTCTTCGATGCGGACGTTGTCGATGCGCACGCCCGAAGAAGCGCTCACCAACACCGGGTAGTTCGAGACTTCGCGGAACGAGACATGCCGAATGGACAGGCGCGTCGCGTCTTCAATCACGATGCCGTTATTGCGGTAATAGCGGACGAAAGGAGTGTCGGACGGCGGCAGCCCGATGGGCTTCTGCAAGGCTCGATGTCCCTCGATGCGAAAGCCGGTGAGGCGAAGATCGATCGCGCCCTTGGCGTAAATCATGGCGCGGCCTTCGAAATCGGGGGCGGCTTGCAGCGTGGAGCCGGATGGATGGCCGCGGATTTCCAGGTTGCGTACCCCTTCGGGAAGGGCGATCTCACGGTGCAGGACGAGGGTTCCGGCGGGCAGTTCGACGATGCCGGTGCGGCGAGAGAAGTCTGGCAGATGCGGCGCGCATGCGGCATACCCCAGCGCTAGAGATACGATTGCGGCAGTGCGCAATCGGAGAAAAGCGTCATAGAAGAAGATTGTTAAGCCAACCAATCGTAACCGCCCTTTGTCTCTACGGATCATTTCTGCTGCGCGGCAGTGAGCCGGTCGAACGTGGCGCGCTCCCTGTCGCCGTCCGCTGGGCGATTCAGGCGGAAATAAAGAGCGGCCAGCTCGACGTGCGGTTGCGGCCAGTTAGGGTCGTCGTGTACCACGCGCTCGAAATCCTTAACCGCCTCGTCCACATGCCCCTCGGTACGTTCCAAGCGCGCCCACTCGTAACGCGCCAATGTGGAATCGGGCTTAAGCTGGAGCGCGCGTTGGAGGTGCGGACGCGCCCCATCCAGATCCCGTTGGTTATGCAGCACCGCGCCCAGCCCCACTTGCGCGTCGAAGTCTTTGGGGTCGGCTTCCACGGCCTTCCGCAGTGCCGCGATGGCGTTCTGCGTATCTCCCAGGTAGGTCAGCACGGTGCCGCGCAATGTGTCCGCCCCGGGAAGTTTGGGATTCAAGCGGATGGCGGCGTCGGCATAGTCGCGGGCGCGCTCGAACTCGTCCATCTTGAGAGCGGTCTGGCCTGCCAACAGGTAGGCCTCCGGACGATTGCCTTCCCGTGCCACGCGGTCGACGCGATCCAGGCCCTCCCGCTTATGGCCCGCCCGGATCATCGCCGACCCGAGCAGCCACGCCACCGCCAGGTCGTCGGGGTGCGCGGCTTCCACGGGCGTAAGCACCGCGATCGCCTCCAGGTCCTGCCCCAGGCGGGCATCGCAATCGGCCAGCAGTGTGGCGACGCGGATATCGTCCGGCTGCCCGGCGCGCAAAGTGTTGAGTTGCTTCGCCGCTTCGCTTAGAGCACCTTTCTTGTAGTAAGCCAGCGCCAGGTTGAGGCGGAGACTGGCGTTGTCTTTCTTGGCGAGTACGGCGCGGTATTGCACGATCGCTTCGTCGTAGCGCTCCAGTTTGGCAAGTGCGGCGCCGAGATTGGCGCGCACTTCGAT
>JBEKTJ010000096.1:0-23838 GCA_049516155.1 Bryobacteraceae bacterium | reverse complement strand
GGTCGCAAGTTCGGTGATGGGATGCTCCACCTGCAGGCGCGTGTTCATCTCCAGGAAGTAGAACTCGCCGCGCGCGTCCACCAGAAACTCGACTGTGCCGGCGTTGTAGTAGCCCGCGCTCCGCGCCACCCGAATAGCGGCCTCGCCCATGGCTTCGCGCATGCCGGGGCGAGCGGCCACCAGCGGTGAAGGACACTCCTCCATGACCTTCTGATGGCGCCGCTGGATAGAACATTCACGCTCGCCGAAGTGGACCATGTGGCCGTGGCGGTCGCCCAGCAACTGAATTTCGATGTGGCGCGGGCGCTCGATCAATTTTTCGACGTACAAGTCGGCGTTCTTGAAGGAGCGTTCCGCTTCGCTGGCGGCATCGCGAAAGGCGGCGTCCAACTCGGCGTCGGAATTCACCGCGCGCATGCCCTTGCCGCCGCCTCCCGCGACCGCTTTCAGCAGCAGCGGATAGCCGAACTGATGGGCGAAAACGCGGGCATCCGCGGGACCGCCGAGCACATCGTGGGCGCCGGGCACGACGGGTGCACCTGCGGCGGTGGCCATCCGCCGCGCGGCGGTCTTCGAACCCATGCGGCGGATGGATTCGGCCGACGGTCCGATGAAGACGATGCCGGCAGCTTCGCAGGCGGCGGCGAAATCCGCATTCTCGCTCAGGAAGCCGTAGCCGGGGTGGATGGCCTCCGCGCCATGCTTGCGCGCGGCGTCCAGGATTCGGTCGATGCGCAGATAGCTGTCCGTGGAGGGGGAGGGCCCGACCCATTCGGCTTCGTCGGCCATGCGCACGTGCAGCGAAGTGCGGTCGGCATCGGAGAAAACGGCCACCGATGCGATATCCATCTCGCGTAGCGTGCGGATGACGCGCACGGCGATCTCCCCGCGGTTGGCGATCAGTACCTTGCGGAACATCCCGTCGATTGTAGCAGGCGGAGCGGGGGCAGAAGGCTCTTGCGATAGTGCCGAAAGGTGTTGTTGACGATTTTCGGCGGGGGCTTGACGGGCGGCATGTTGAATCTGCGATGGCGGCCATTCAGCATCTCGTCATAGCGATCACTGCGATGACGACATCACTGCGATGACGACTATGACCGGTAACGGAACGCCGTAGACGGTGCCTACGAGGTCAGCCTTCTGTCGATCCTTAACAAACATGTGAGGCCAGCAGCAGGGTTAGACCACTCTCGCAATATTCGCAAGTCACTGTGATTTCGGTAGTTACTACGCTTTCCATGATTCAAGTATCAACTGGCAAGGCCAGCCGTAGGTATTTAAATGGCCTGTTTTCAGTAGCTTACAAGTCCGATCTGGGGGTGTTCTGAGCGTTCGAACAAAATTATTTTCATGTATACTGAAATTAGTAGCGTTCTCGTGCCACTACTTGGAGTATTGTATTATTGAGGGTTTGCCATGCTCGACGCGGAACGTCAATATTTTGAACAACATCGAGATGATCTTCTACGGCAGTATCCTGGAAGATTCATCCTAATCAAGAACCAAGAGGTTCGCGGCCCGTTTGACACCATACAAGAGGCGCTCACGGCGGGCAGCCGCGAGTACGGGACATCTTCGTTTCTTGTAAGGCGTACAGACCAGCAACCCGAGCAAGTCTCAATTCCGGCGCTTGCCATAGGTATGCTCAGTGCCAACCCTTCATTTACAATTAGGCGGTGAAGTTGTATCCCCGGATGGAAAACGGGTCGCGCTTACTGGAAGTCAAGCCTTGCAGGGGCGGGGACCAGTTGTTGAAGTTTCCATAGGCATCGAATCATCTGCCGGGTCTGGATTGCTTCAGAAGGGCCAACAGCTTCCTACCCCGAAGACGGGATTCGCATTGATTGATACCGGTGCTTCCAACACTTGTATTGACGAGAAAACCGCGGAGGAAATGGGATTGCCGGTGATCGACGTGGCGAAGATGTCATCGGCCTCGCATGCTGGTATTGACCAGAATGTTTATCCAATCCAGATTACTATCGCTGGATCAATACTTCAATTCAACGTCCCGCGCGCCATGGGAGGCGCGCTAGGTGCCCAGGGACTAATTGCGCTTATCGGAAGGGACGTCCTTCAGTTTTGCACGCTGTTTTATAACGGCATAACTGGCCAGATCACATTATCCATCTGACAATATGTCACGCTGATTTGCTTGGTCTGCCTCCGCCGTGCGTTTGCGGGCAGCGGCAATCTTGCAGTATCGGCATATATATGTCATAATGTCCATATGAACAGCTCTGCCAGCATGAAGAGAACCACCGTATTCCTGCCAGAACCGTTGCACGAAAACCTGCGGCAGGAGGCTTTTCGCACGCGCGTGAGTATGGCCGAGATCATCCGGTCGCGGCTGGAACTGGCCACCCGCCCGTCCGGCAAGCCGCGCCGCGATCCGCTGGCCAAGGCCGAGGGTGCAGTGCGCCACGGCACGTTGAGCCAGGATATCGATGAAGCCCTCTACGGGGATTGAGCGCCCACTCCTGTTCGTGGATATGTGGGGCTGGATCGTGCTGGCGGACGCACGCGATCCCCGCCATGACGAAGTCGTGGCCCTTCGGCGCAAGCACACTGAAAACGGCATCCTGGTAACCAGCGATTACGTGCTGGACGAGACTTTCACGCGCCTGTTCGGCGGCAGCCCGTTTGCGGAGGCCGAACTTTTTTGCTCGGCAGTCCTGCGCGCGCGGGACGCGGGTATGGTACGCGTGGAATCCATTACCACGGAGCGCTTCGCGCGGGCGTACCGTCTGCGACTGCGCTATCGCGACAAACCCCGGATTTCATTTACGGATTTGACCAGCTTCGTGGTAATGACTGAACTGGGGATCCGCGATGTCTTAACCGCGGACGCTCACTTTGGGGCGGTGCAGTTTGGTTTTCGCACTCTGCCGTAAGAACGCAAGAAAGTCGCGGGCGGCCGATAAGGAATGAAAGGAACAGCGCCATGCAAATCACATACACCGCCCAGGGTGGACTGCAGCAAGCCGAGGAACAAGTGAATCGAACCGCTTCCCTGTTGGCGCGTTCGCCGTATTTCACCGGCCAGCCGCAGGACGAGGTTTCGTTGAGCGATGCAGCGGTCTCCATGCTCCAGGCCCAGACCAGTTTCAACGCGAATCTGGACAGCATCAAGGTGGCCGACGAAATGCAAAAGAGCGCGCTCGATTTGGTGAAGTAGGAAAGGCTGGTTACAATCCTAGCCGCTCACGGGCATAGGCCAGGCTTTTCTTCACGTTGTCCTCTTCCTGGCGTAGCTGTGATTCGTGCGCCAGCGCGCTGACAACGGGCAGTGGCCGGCCTTTCGGCTCTTGCTCGCGCACCATGCGCAATGTGCGCGCCAGATAAAGCCCGTTGCGCTGCGGAAAGGTCGCCCAATACGCGTCCGTCAGGCACGGCACCTTCAGCGGATCGCGCGTGATCATTTCGAGCGTCAGACGCGTCCCCGGACGGGCGCGGCGAATCGTGTCCACGATCCGGCGCATGTCCAGCATGCCTTCGCCCAGCGGCATCTCCGACAGCAGAAAGCCGTCCGGGTATGGCGCCACCCCCATATCCTTAACGTGCGAGCAAATGGCGTAGGGCGCCAAAGTCTCTACTGTGTCCATCGGGTCGTCCAGCAGTGAAATATTATTGCCTGTATCCAGGCAGACGCCCAGCCAGCGGCTGGACTTCGCCTTCATCAGCGCAGCCATTTCGTCAGCGGTCCAGTCCTTGTGGTTTTCAATGGCCAGCGGCACTTGGTGCTTCTCGACGATGCGCACGGCGGCGTCGATGTTCTGGTGGCTCTGCGCCACCGCCTGATCCCAATCCGCCAGGTTGGTGAAGTTCTCGTAGCGCCTGCCGGGCAGGCAGTTGACGCGGATGGCCAGCGCCCCGGCTTGCTTGGCGGCGGCCACGGTGCTGTCGAACGCCGCCGTGTCGCCCGCCTTCGGCAGCGCGGTAATCGCCTCGTAATACATCCCAAGTTCTTCCGCGCGCGCGCGAAATTTGCGGATGTAATCCGGATCGCGCGAGGTCAACGGCATTTGGATGCCGCCCGCGCCCAGCGCGCTAGCATGCTCTAGAAATTCGAGAGTATCCTTGGGCCGGCCAAAGCTCATATAGGAAGTGACCGCGATCCCCATCTTCGAGCGCGTCTCGGCGGCTAGCGCGCCCGCGCCAGCCGCAGCGGCAGTGACCAGAAAAGTTCGGCGATTCATAAATTCAGGCTCCGCAGTACTTCGCCCCATGGTTCGCGATACGGGCGCACCAGCATGGCGGACGCCTCCCGATCGCCAATGATTTCTTCCTTCTCCGGGTCCCAGCGGATCTTGCGGCCGAGCCGCAGCGAGATATTCGCCAGGTGGCAGGCGACTGCGGTGCGGTGGCCTTCCTCAACGTCGGAGATAGGCAGTTCGCGCGTTTTGACGCAATCCAGGAAATTGCGCGCGTGCAAGTCGAATTGCTGGGGCGACGATCCCGGCTCTTTGCGCGCATCGATCCACGGCTCCGGCTTGGTGGCGGAGTGCTGCGGGCCGCCGGTAGGCTGCCCTTCGAAGACCGGGATGGCGTTGGTGGGGTCGATCTTCATATCTGGAAACACCTCGTATCCCCCGCGCGTAACCGTCATGCTACCTTTGGTTCCGAAGAACTCCAATCCATAACCGGCGCGGCGGCCGGCGCTGGCTTCGCGCATGGAATGCACGGCGGTAAAGCCGGGGTACTCGAATACGGTGTCCTGCGTATCGGGCGTTTCGCCGTTGTCCTCGAGAGCGAATCGCCCGCCGCTCGACGAGACCGCCAGCGGTCCTTTTACCCCCAGCGACCATTGCACGATGTCGATATCGTGCGCGCCCAGGTTGGTCATCTGGCCGCCGGAATAGTCCCAGAACCAGCGGAAATGATATAGCGCGCGATGCGGATTGTAGGGCCGCTTCGGCGCGGGCCCCAGCCACATGTCGTAGTCCAGATCGCGAGGCGGCGGCCCGTCGGGCGGGTTGCCGAAGCCGGGCATCACGTTGCGATATGCGCCCATGCGCGCACTGAGCACTTTGCCGAAATAGGCCGCCTGGACCAGATCGCGAGCCTTCTGGTAGTGCGGCCCCGAGCGCTGCTGCGTGCCCACCTGCACGATGCGCCGGTAACGACGCGCGGCCGTGGTCATCCAACGGCCTTCCTTGATGAAGACGGTAAGCGGCTTTTCCACGTAGACATCTTTGCCCGCGGCGCAGGCCATGATGGTGAGCAGCGCGTGCCAGTGGTCGGGTGTACAAACTACGATGGCCTGGATGTCTTTATTGTCGAGCAGTTTTCGGAAGTCGGTGTAGGGCTTGGCACCGGGCCCACACGCCGCAAGGCCCTCTTCCAGGCGCGGCTGGCAGACCTCGCACATGGCGGCCAGATCCGCGTCCTTCTGATTCTTGAAATCGTGGACGTGCTGGCGGCCGATCAGGCCATAGCCGATGAAGCCCACTTGGATGCGGTCATTGGCGCCCAACAGGCGGTTATACGACGCAGCCGTGACCGCTCCCAGGAATACGCGTCGGGAGGAGTGCATTTGCCTGGATTTTAGCAGGTGGCGGGAGGTGTGGGCGCAGGTTGGCTAGGATACCAGCATCTCCAGCAATCGGCGCGCGTTGACGATCATAGGACGGCCGGATTATCCGGCTGGCCGCGCGAATGTTGGCGAGTACGACTTCAATCTCGGTGGCTCTAAGTTTCAAGCGTGCTTGGGAACAATCAGGGCGGAGACGATGATGTTGGTATCCAGCACAACGGCGATCATTTGGCGGGCTGTTTCGTTTTTCGGGACCGCTCACGACGGACAGCGGCGATTTCCGCGTTGATCTGCCGCATGGTCAGTTTGCCGGCAACCGCGGCGCAGGAGGCTTGCCAGATCTTCTTCAACCACCCTGGGGCATCCTCTCGCGTCTGCTTCATGAATTGTTGAAGCTGTGCCTTGCCGGAAGGAATTCGATCCAAGACGAGCCTGGGGGTGTACGTGATCTTGCCACGCTCCACTCTCGCCTCCAGCAGGTCGCCGCGATGGATACTGAGTTCTTCCCGCAGGCGCTGGGGGATGACCCCCTGGTATTTGTTCTTGACGGCGACGACGGGCATATTTCTGCCAAGAAGTTGACGTACGAGTGTAACGGATCTCAGCTAATTCGGCATCGGATTGTGCATCCCCAGAGCCTTCAAATACCCATCGTTGACCCGGCAATTCTCCAGCTTGATCTTCTGCAGCAAATCGGCTAGCGCGGCACGGGAGTGATCCTGCGGCGGCCGTTTCTTCATCTTCTCTTCGGCCGCGCCCATACCCCCCGGCAGCGCCGCATACGCCACGATTTCGTCCCAATGCGCGGGGCGCGGGAAGCTTACCGGCGACGACGGGGCATCCATCTTCTTATACGGCCAGAATGCCCAGCCGACGTCGTTCTTCTCCAGCATGGCGCGGAACTGCGCGATCCAGGAATCCTGGTTCTCGCCGGATTCGCCCATCCAGATGGGCGCCTGGTAGCGCTCGCGGAAATCCAGATAGGGCTGGATCACTTCCTTCGTGGGATCGGTCCAATACTTGTGGAAGGTGTAGATGGAGTTGCGGTCAAAGGGCGGGCCGAAGACGGTGAAGTTGCTGTCCCACTGCGCGCCGCCCAAGATGATGGCGTGATTCGTATCCACCTGACGAATGGCTTCCGTAATCTTGCGGTAAACCGGTTCCAGGCGCGAATTCAAGTTAGCCACAGGCGGCGGGATCGGTTCGTTCAGCAGGTCGTAGCCGAGCACCGTAGGCTCGTCGGCATAGCGCTGCGCGATGCTGCGCCAGAAGCCCGCGGCCAACTGCTGCTGGTCGTCGCTCTCGAAAAGCCACGGGTAGCCCCAGCTATCGTCGATATTGGTGCCGGTCTGGCCGCCGGGCGCGCAGTGCATATCCAGGATCACCCAGACATGCCGCTGGCGGCACCATGCGATTACCCTGTCGAGCAGCGGAAACGCCGTGCCGTCGTCGATCAACTTCGAGTGAAACGGTACGCGCACGCAGTTGAAACCGGCTTCGTGGATGAAGTGGATGTCGGCTTCGGCGATATAGGCGTCGCGATACTGCTTCCAGAATCGCGCGGCTTCATCCGGCCCGATCAGGTCGTTGAATAGGGCCGAGATCTCGCGATAGGACTGCGGTCCTTTATCGAAGTGGAACATGTAGCCTTCGGGCACCAGCCAGTTGCCCAGATTGATGCCGCGCAGCAGCAGCTTTTCGCCATTAGGGGCGACGATGTGTTTGCCGTCGGCATGCACGAAGCGATTGGCGGCGGACACGGTGACTGCCATCAGGCAGGCGAGCATAAGCGTTCGCATCATCCGTTATCTTACAAGAGTGCCTGCGCCACGTTATACTGGCGAACGTGAACAGTCGGCGATCGTTCCTGACCGCGGCCCTGGCATCCGCCGCCTTTGCTCCCAAAGCGATGCGCGCCCAGCGCGACTGGAGCGGCAAAGAGCCGGTGCGCTATCCCGATCCGGACATCCTGGCGCTGGACAAGCGCTTCGCCAAATACAAGATCAACAACACCGCGATTCGGCGGCTGCGGACCGGTATGCTGTGGGCCGAGGGTCCGGCTTGGAATGGCGCCGGCCGCTATCTGGTGTGGAGCGACATCCCCAACAACGCGCAGATGCGCTGGCTCGAAGAGGACGGCCACATCAGCACCTACCGCAATCCCAGCGCCTACAGCAATGGCAACACGTTCGACTACCAGGGTCGCGAGCTTTCCTGCGAGCATTTGAACCGGCGCGTGGTGCGCTACGAGCCGGACGGCGCGGTCACCGTGCTGGCCGATAAATGGAACGGCAAGCCGCTCAACGCGCCGAACGATATCGTGGTGCATCCGGATGGCGCGATCTGGTTCACGGACCCAGGCTATGGCATCCTGGCCGCTTACGAAGGCACGCGCGCGGAGATGCAATTGAAAGAGGCGGTGTACCGCATCGATGGCCAGACCGGCAAGATGGAGAAGGTCGTCGATGAAATGTACAAGCCCAACGGCCTGTGCTTCTCGCCCGATTACAAGAAGCTTTACATCGTGGACACCGGCGCTACGCATTATCCGGACGCGCCGCGCAACATTCGCGTTTACGATGTGGCGGATGCGCGCAGCCTGCGCAACGGGCGCGAGTTCGTGAACACCAAACCCGGCATGGCCGACGGTATCCGCGCGGACGTGGATGGCAACATCTGGGCCGGTTGCGGCTGGGTGGGCGCCGGCTACGACGGCGTGCAGGTCTTCACGCCCGCGGGGGAACGCATTGGCCAGATCCTGCTGCCGGAGCCCTGTGCGAATCTGTGCTTCGGCGGCGCCAAGCGCAACCTGCTCTTCATGACGGCGGCCCAGTCCCTGTACGCGGTGTATGTGGAGACGCGCGGAGCACACATTTGTTGAGATGTACGACGATCTGGCCGCCCACTATCACCTGATTTTCGAGAATTGGGACGCTTCGATCGCCCGGCAGGCAGGCGTGCTCGGCCCGCTGATTGAATCCGCGTGTGGCAAAACGCGCATGCGCATCCTGGATGCGGCATGCGGGATCGGCACGCAGGCCATCGGATTCGCGATGCGCGGGCACGACGTCACCGGCAGCGATATCAGTGAGGGCGCCGTGGCGCGGGCGCGGGTCGAAACCGCCGCACGCAATCTGGCGATCCCATTCTATGCCGCCGATCTTCGCGATTTATCCGGCGTGCCGGGCGGGCCGTTCGATGCGGTTGTGATCGCCGACAACGCCTTCGCGCATCTGCTTTACGAAGACGACGTGCGGCAGGCGGCCGCCAGTGCCGCGCGCCAGCTCGATACCGACGGCGTCCTGCTGGCCACCATTCGCGAATACGACGCTTTGGCGCGCGAACGCCCGGTATTTCAGGGTCCCGCGTTCCATGACGATGGCGGCCGCCGCCGCATTGTGCATCAAGTCTGGGACTGGACCGGCCAGCGCCACTACACGATGCACCTATATATCACACGCGAAACGGCCATAGGTTGGGAATCCAACCACTTCAGTTCGGCATTTCACGCCGTGCCGCGCGCGATGCTCACGGAGGCGCTCGAAGCGGCGGGGTTCTGCACCGTGCGTTGGATCGAGCCTGGCGAGAGCGGGTACTATCAGCCGATTGTGCTGGCGCGGCGTGGCCGCTAACACGCGCTTCAATGCCTGTTACTGGAACCCGGCGCCGCGATATGAATCTCCACCTGGCCGTCGGGGGCGGTGAACATAGACACCTCCAAATGCTCGTCGAATTGCGTCACCGCCGTGTCCACTTTTTTCATGGAGTCTTCGGCCAGCGTGTCGCCCACGTGCACAGGCAACTTCGCGCGCAAATCGTCGCGCGAACTCGCGGAAAGCCCTCGAATGTCTATGGTCTTCAATCTGCGTCCGGCAAACGCCGAAGCCATGAAATCGGGGGATGGGGCCCGCAGTTCGGCCAACTGTTTTTCCAGAGCTTCTATTTGATCGTCGCGGGTATGCTGCAGATCGGAAGCGCTTGCTGCCAGCTCGGCTGCCTGGTCGAGGACGATCTTCAGTTGTCCATGATCCCTTAACGCTTCGAGGACAGACTCCTGCGGCAACTCCTTCCGCTCCGCCAGCAGTTGGGCGAGCTCGGCGGATGCCGAGTTGTGCTCGGCCTGTATCTTGTCCATCTGCTCGGCCAGCATCCTCGCGTCGGAATCCAGCTTGAACGTTTCGGCTGGTTGCAGGTCTTCAGGAGCGCTGGCTTGCCGTGCCATGCTCTCCGCCAGTTGTTCTTGCGCCAGTGCGTCGATTGTATCTTTCGCCCGTTTCGCCGCGGTGCGGGCCCGTGCTTCCGCGAAACGTTTGGTGGCATCGTCGTCAACCGGCAATTGGAACGTAATGCCGACTTGCCGCGTGCCGCCGGCGGCGTCATGCGTAAAGTGCCACTGCAAGACCGATTCCAGCGCCGCCTTGCGCAGCTCTTGCGGCCCGCTCAACACGCGCGCATCGCTGACCGCGCCGGCTGAATCGAGCGTGGCCTCCAACACCACGGTTCCTTGCACGCGTTTCGCGATGGCCGCGTCCGGATAGTCCACTTCATCGCGGTGGATGACGCTGGCGCCACCCAAATCGATCCGTACGCCGGGTTCGTCCGGCATAATGCTCGCGGGCGCCGGCCGCAGCGCGGGCGTGTCCGGCTGCTGGCCGCGCGCCCACTGCATATTCAACGCGAGGCAGATCAGGCCGAGGGAAAGCGCCAGAATGCCCGGCAGTTTGGAAGGCCCACGCTGCCAGCCCCTCTCGCCGGTGAGCCGCTGGATGCGATATAGGAGCGATCCGCCCGTGCTGCCCAACGCTAGCCTCGGCGTCGTTACCCGCAACCTTTCGAGGCGAGTGAGCGCGCGCGCGTAGCACAGCGCATCGCCGCAGGAATCGACCGCGATATCGTCGCAGCACAACTCGCGCTCCTGGCGGATACGCGCCGACACCCACCACACGGCGGGATGATAGAAAAGCAGCGTTTCCACGGCCGTCTGCAGCATGTTGACCAGGTAGTCGTAACGCAGGAGATGCGCGAGTTCGTGCGCCAGCACCGCTTCCAATTGTTGCGGGGTGAGTCCCACGATGGTGGCGGCGGGCAGCAGCAAGGCGGGCTTGATCCAGCCAACCACACTGGGGCAATCGACAGCCGCGGAAACCAGCACGCGCACAGAGCGCACCAGTCTCATGCGCTTCTGCAGATCGCCGACGACGGCCAGCACCGCGGCTCCAGCCGGCTTCGCCTGCCGACGCAATACGGATATCTGGCGTCCGGCCCATACCAGACGCAGTGAGAACAATAGTACGCCCAGCGACCAAATAGGCAATGCCCAGCGTTCCAGCCAAGCGGCCCACGTCGAGAGCGAACCCGACAGCGAACCGGAGGCATGCGGTATCGCGGTGCGCATGGCAGCAGGGGCGGCGCCGGTCCACGCCGCCTGCGGATGCGGAACGGACGATGCGGTATACGCCAGGCACGCGGTGACGACGGGGAGTATGGCCATCACGGCCAGCGCGGCGCAACTTACCAGGTAACGGGCGCGCGCCGAGTTGTTCCTCAAGACGAATAGAGCCGTCCACAGCACAAAGGCCGCCAGCAGCCCCTGCCACACAAAATCGAGCAGCGCCGCACTGAGCGCTTGCGTAATCGCCGTCATTTTCTGCCTCCTTCGATTCGATCCAGTAGCTTTTCCATGGCCTCCAACTCTTCCGGCGACGACTTCTTGGCCGCCAGCGCCTGCAATACCAGCGCCTTCACGGATCCGCCAAAAGCGCGGTTCATCAGGTCCCCGAGCAATTGACGTTGAGTCTGCTGCTGCGTGTAGCGCGCCCGGTATAACTGGGGACGGCAGGTCTCGTCGCGCTCCACCAAGCCCTTGTCGGTCATGATCTGCATCAGCTTCAGAACCGTGGTGTAACCCGTCGGCCGCGATTCGTTCAGCACCTGCTGAATTGCGCGCACGGATTGCGCTTTGCCTTCCCACAGGACGCGCAGAATCGCCAGCTCTGCCTCCGTCGGTTTGCGCCGTTTGGATTCCATGACCGCATTATGACGAAAGCCTTCGTCATTGTCAATAGGTTTTTTTTGGGCGGGCATGGCGCCAGCCCTATTTAGTTCGAGGCCGAATCAAAGAGAGGGCCCACGACAAGTTGGCGGCATAGGATGCCCCAAAGGCCGACATCTCCGAGGCAATTTGTGCGTATCCATCAGGGGGCGGGCCGTAGTCCTCCTTGTTGGGTGTGATGAAGATAGCGGGCAACCCAAATCCTTGGCTTCGAATAGCGGCAAGCAGTTTCAGAAATTCTTCGAAGATCTCGCAGTCTTTAAACTCCTGCCTCGCCTTGCTTGCGGGAGGAAGCCCCGCCCAGAGCCTATCCCTGGCTTTTCCCACGCACAGAGGGGTGCCTCGGAAGATAACCATCGAGTTGACGAGTCGGTCCATGATTCCATGCATTCGTTTTTCGAGCTTCAACTCTGGTAAGTTTAACGTGTCGAATCGCCGTTCCGGAAAAGCAATCTTGGCAACGCTTGAGACGCGGGCTATCGAGAGGCTCAGGTCGCGGAGACGGGCCGTTAATTCGTCCATAACGTAGCTCAGCCGACCCTCGAATTCCTGCATGACATTGGCGCTTGTGACAAGCCATACCCGTCTGGGTTCCGCGACCGCGTCATCGACGATTGTCGCAGCCGAATCGACGATATCGACCTGCAATTCGTGGCGAAACGGAACACGCACGTCGAGAATAGCGGCCGTATCGAGAAACAACAAAGGACACGGTTGCGCCGTCACCGCAGCGGCGAGATCGACGCAGGAGAGCGACAACGGCATCAGCCCTGTCGAGACTCGTAGACTTCAAGCAGGCCGCGCGCCTGCTCGTATTCAATGGCCAGATTGCTTGCTTCATCCTCCGGCCAACCCTCTTCTTCGATAAGCCATCGCTGTAGCATCGAAGCGCTGAGCGGAGCGTCTTCCCGGTGTGCCGCTGTCAAGAATTCGTTCCACCGTTCACGGTCGAGTGGGTGCAGGATTGATCGATTCGCGCATCCGGAGAAACTGCGCAACAGCCTGGCGGTGGGCGCGGAGAGAAAATCCTCGATTTGTGGATCGGCCGTGCCGAGTTCAACTTGAACGCCTGTAGCGCTTGCGGCAGGCAGGGCGAACCGATCGTGAAACTCCTGCACGATCGCGTTGTACTGATCGTAGGTGAGCGATGAAAACTCGTTCGCCAGGACATTGCTCACATACAGAGCGCCGTCCGCCTGAGTTGCTACCCAAAGCTCACTGGCAGGGCGCTGGCCTGCGGCCGTGCATGAGAAGCAATACATCGCGCCAAGCACGGATCTGCGAACCTCGCTCTCGCGAGAGTGGTACCTGGTCCAACCGTCGGTCAGGCGTCGTTCGAGCTCGGAAATGAAGTGGTCTAGCGCGAGCCGGCTACCACGGAACACGAGTTCTCGGTAGACATTCATTCGTGCACTATCTTAGCAAATGGGAGGGAAACCACGCATGCCGAAGAAAACGCCGCCACAACCGAATCGCGCTCATTACATGATGCCCGCCGCTGAACTTGATGCCCGCCGCCGAGGCGCCGCCTACACCGCCCGATCCGTCTGATCCGTGCCCGGCATTTCGATCCAATCTTGCTGCGGCACCGCGTCCATCGGCAATCCACCCTGCCAAAGCGAAAACTGGAAACGCACCGGGGCGTCGCGGCGCGCGCCTAGCGCGGCCAGCGAGAGCCGCGCCTCCAGCACATTCTTGAAGGCGAATTCAACAGCTTGCGCGGCCTGCGCGGCGGGTTCAGGGGCGGCGGCCAGTTTCAGCTCCGTGACATTGGCGCGCCCGTAGTCGAAACGCACGGTCACCTGGCTCGACTGCGGCGGATCGCCCGCGGTGATATTCAGGCGCGCTTCCATCTCCGAAATGGTCTGCTCGGAACCGCTGTGAAAGTCCACCCGCAGATAAAGGTTCCGGCCATCGCTGCCGTAGTACACCTCGCGTACCAGAAACTTTTTGCCGTGCATGGAGCCGGAGCGCTCGTCGACGCGATACTGGCCCGCGCCCAACCATTCGAAATACGAAGTGACTTCGCCGTCGATCGCCGGTTGAATCGGCCCGCTGGGCGGGATGTGTACGGCGCTCACCGCCACGCGCAGAATGGGGCGCGATAACTCCTCGGGCGGGCAGAGGTTCAAGAAGCGATACACATTGGCTAAATGGCTGCGGTAAAGCTGATCGAATTCCACGCGGTTGGCGGAATCGTGCTCGGGGCCGTACCACCAGCACCAGTCGCTGCCCTCCGCGATCAGGATCTCTTCATAGGCCAGATTGCGGCGCTCTTCGGGCACATTAGTGGCAGCTGCATAGGTCTCCCGCGCGCGCAGCAGTTGGCTCCAGGCTTGGTTATCCTCCTCCGCGCCGATCCAGACGTCGAAGTTGGCGTTGATCCAGGACCCCGGAAAAACGTGCGACAACGGCTCGGGTTCCATTTTGCTTAATGCCTCGCTGACGGTTACGGCGGACATCTGCGCGTCCTGGGAAATGAGTGCGTACAAATAGCGCAGGAAGGGCCGGCCGTTCCGATCGTAGTATTCCCAAGCGTTTTCACCATCCAGAATGATGGGAACCAGGGCATCGCGGCCCGCGGCCAAAATGCCGCGGCAGTTTTCGCGGATGCGATGGAGAAAGTCGCGCGCGGCTTGCCCGGAATCCATTCCGGAATACACGAAACCGATCAGGTCGCTCAAGAAGTGATCGCGGAAGACCACGCCGATCTGGCCGCGGCTGTGCTCCCAGCGGTACGGGCGATAGATGGCATCCACGCCGATGATGCGGTCCAGGGTGCGCCCCAGCACGCCGCTGTCACTGGCCGCCCAACGGAAGCCTACCTCGGCGGCGAGGCCGAACGTCGCATCGGAAACGGAGCCTTCCGAGGGCCACAGGCCCACCGGCGCGACTCCGAATTCTCGCTCCACGTACTGGCGGGCCATCTGCAATTGCTTGAGGGCGTCTTCCGGATAGCGAAACGGGGGCGGCAACGGCACGCCGGGATGCGCCACCGACGCGATGTTGGAATCGCACAGCAGGGGCAGTATGGGGTGATAGTACGGCGTGGTGGAGACTTCGATTTGGCGGGATGCGGCCATCTCGCGATACACCGGGATCACCTTGCCCAGGATCTCCAGTTGTTTGCGTCCCACCAGGCGCTGGTCGTCGAGCGTGTAATCGCTGCCTTTGACGAACAAGTCGCGGACTTCAGGGTCGCCGCTGCGGAACTCCTCGTCGAACCAGATCAGTTGCGAAATCACCTGCAAGTCGCGGAAATCCTGGGCAGAGAAGCGGCGACGCGCCATGTCGATACTGTTTTGGGAGTGGCGGGCTTCGTAAAGGCCGGCGTACCGCGGAAACGGCTCGGTCAGGCGCGACGGATGCGCCTGCAGGAACTGTTGCAGCAGGAAATTTTGATCCGCCTCGGTGAGCGCTTCGGCGGGCTGCAGGGCGACGACCAGGTAAGGGTCGTGGGCCACGCCGCGAGCGTACTCGTCCACCTGCGCCATCATGGAGGGCACCAGGTTGAAGGTTTGATGCACGTTGGGGAATTCGCGCAGAATCTCGACCATGCCGTAGTAGTCTTTGAGGGCATGCAGGCGGGTCCAGGGCAGCTTGTATTCGCCGGACGCCAGATCCTTGTAGAAGGGCTGGTGCATGTGCCAGAGGAAGCAGAGATAGATGCGGGGCATGGGGTTACCTACGCACAAATTGGAGGGCGGCCAATCTTGGCCGCAGCCGGCTGCGGGCAGGATTGCCCGCCCCCCAAGGCATGTATCGTTCTAGGCATCAGCGCGAGAAAAAGCTGCTGGCGGGCGGCGGCGCGTGGACGCCCTTGACGGCCAGCCACAAGATATCGTTCAGTTCGTCGGCGTCGGCGCGGTCCTCTTCACTGAAATCCAGACGGGAGGATCGCTCGGCGGTCGCCGAGTGCAAGGGATTGCGCTCGTCCAGCGGCACGCGCGGCTTTTCCGCTTCGTAGGGCGACGGATCGGCGGCGGCCTGGAATGCGGCGGACATGGGCCGCGCCGCGGCATCGAACTGAGTCATGGGCCGCAGCCCCAGCATCAGTTCCATGGTGCGCAACATGGAGGCGGTGTTGTACATCGAGCTATCCACGGCTCCATGCTTGACGAAGGGCGAGATCAGAAAGGCGGGCGAGCGGTGCGAATCGACGTGGTCCGGGCCGTTCTGCGCGTCGTCCTCGAGCACGAAGATGGCGGTGCTCGACCAGAAGCGGCTCTTCGACACCGCCTCGACCAGCATCCCCAGCGCGTAATCGTTATCTGCGTTCATGGCGATGGGGGTGAGCTTGCCCGCGGTTGTGCCGTTGGTGTGATCGTTGCCGAGCCGCATGAACATCAGTTGCGGCATGGCGCCGGATTTCTCAAACTCCGCGAGGTCGGCCAGAAAAACCTTCACGCGCTCGACATCGGGATAGTCGAGATCGAAATCGCGATATTGAAGGTTGGTGACGCCTCGCAGAACCGGGTCGCGCACCTGGGCGATCTGGGCGCCGTCGGGAGCGGCCTTGCCGCGATTTTCCGCCATGTATCCGTAGTTGCGCATGGAGATGCCGGTGCCGGCGGCACTAGTCCATAGATATCCCGCGGGGGGCACGTCGGTCGGCTCCTGCTCCTCGTAATCGTAATGGTTGCGGCGATTCGCGTAACTGTTCGGCCACATTTTCTGGATGTAATCGATGCCGATGGCCGCGGTCGACCAGGAGTGGCCGTCGGCGCTCACGTCGCCGTTTACATAAAAGTTATCGAGCAGCACGAACTGGCGGGCGATCTTGTGCTCGTTGGGCGTGACTTTTTCACCGAACAGAACCAGCGACGGATCGCCATTGCCTTCCTTCATATCCCCGAGCACCTGGTCGTACGAGCGGTTTTCCTTGACGATGTAGATAATGTGCTGGATGGGCGGGAACGGGTTGGGGGTTTCCAGCTTCTCGTCGCGGTAGGCGGAGTTGGCCGTGGCGGTCTTGGTATAGGCGTCGAGCTGCTCGTCGCTGAAGGGATCGATAAACGAGGCCGTGCCGGTTTGAATGCGCCCGACGTATTGTATGGGCCCCGTATCGCCCTGGTGGCTGGCCTCCGGCCGGCGCGTGGGATTCGGCCCGTGCGGGTTCGGGTGCGATCCGCCTCCGCGGCCGTTGAGCACGACCAGGGCGCCGTTCGGCAGGGCGCGCGCGGCCGTGGGATACCAGCCGGTGGGTATAAACCCTTGGACATGGCTGCGTGCCTCGGAGATATCCACGACCGCTACCACATTGGCGTCGGAGCAGACCACGTAAAGGCGCTTGCCTTCCTGGCCGACGGCGAGGCCGCTGGGGGTCATGCCGGCGGGCTGGCGCGGCGTCATGGCGGTGTTGATCGTCTCGATCAGGTGCAGTTCCTTGTCCTCGGAGACGCCCAGCGTATACACGCTGTTGGTATTGGAGGCGGCAATAAACAGCCGCGCGACCCACGACGCTTCACCTTCGGAGGACTCACTCTTGCCGGCGGCCCAGACCATATCGGTGGGATGCGGGCCCAGCCGCACGCTGGTGAGCAGGTTGCCGGAGGCCGTTTCATAGTGGCCCACGGAGCCATCCGTCCAACTAGTGACGAAGAAGGACTTGCCATCCGGATGGAAGAGGATGCGGTAGGGGCGCCGGCCAGTCTTGACGCGATCAATGAGCATGCCCGATTGCGGATTGATGACGACCAACGAATCGTGATACAGGTCTGCGGCGTAGATCAGGTGGCCATCGGGCGTCATAGCTACGTCGCCGATGAAGTCGGCATACGTGCGTTTGTCTGGCGCGGCCACGGTGAAGATGCGCGCGGCTTCCAACACGCCGTCGGTGAAGGAGAACTCGAAGACCGCCGCGCGCGAACCGCCGCCCACATACACGCGGTCGCCCTTAGGCGAAAACGTCAGACCCAGCCAGCCGTCGGCTACGTGGACGCGGCTGATTTCGCGACCGGTGGCGGCATCCAAACTGGCGATGCTTGGCGGATTGTATCCGCCGTTCAACACCAGGAGGTAGCGGCCGTCGGGCGAGAGGGCGGTGGACATGGGAAAAGTGTCCAGCGGGATTTGCTTGCCGGCGGGTTCGAGACGCCAGCCGGTATTGAGCAGAAATCCGCCGCCGGGGAGCGGACCGACTTGCTCGCGGGGGGCGGGCTGGGAGCACAGAACGGCGGCGGCCAGAAGGACTGCAACAAAGAGGTATGAACGCATCCTGCCTACGATCATACCGTGCGGCATGTGGGGAGATGCGCGGCAGGTCGTGTTAAGCCCGCGCCACCCTGAACGATCAGTTTTGTCTGGAACCGAGCGATTTGTGGCGGCTCTCGGTTTCGGTGGTACAACCCGCCCAGGATGCCCAAGGGGGCATCAGGCAAAATATCTCGGAGGACAACAGAGGTGCATTCAACAGATCGGAAGAGGATGGACAATCGCAAGACTAAAGATTGCATGAAACCGTCAAATGTTTCCGTCGTTCTTCCAGGGGTTCGGCTGTTGCTCTTCATGATGACTGTGGCGATTACGCTTCGCACGATGGATGCCCAAACCGTGAACTGGGTTGAAGCGGAAAGTGGCACTCCATCCCCCCGGACCAGTATGGGCATGGCGTACGACTTGGCGACGAAGTCAACCGTGCTCTTTGGCGGCGCCAACTCTGGCACGATATATGGCGACACCTGGAACTGGCACGACGGATGGTTGCAGCTATCCCCTGCCACTTCGCCGTCTCCACGCTACGGCGCAGGAATGGCGTATGACGGGGCGGCCAATATTGTACTTTTTGGAGGCAATAGCAGCTTGATCCCCGCAGGAACATACCTCAACGACACCTGGACTTGGGACGGAACTACGTGGACCCAACAGTTTCCACCCGTGTCCCCATCCCCACGCACTTACATGGGTATGGTTTACGACGCAGCGACCAAAACCGTGGTTGGTTTTGGCGGAGCCGACAGTGCCGGTGTTCTCGGCGACACCTGGACCTGGAACGGAGTAACCAAGACTTGGACGCAGCAGAATCCCGGCGCCAGTCCGTCCCCAAGGGCTGCCGCGGTGGCATACGACGCCGCGACCCAAACTGTTGTCCTATTTGGCGGCGGCAACGGCATCGCGGGCGTGGCGTATGACGATACGTGGACTTGGAATGGAACCACTTGGACCCAACAGTTCCCGGCGTCTGCCCCGCCCGCTCTCTCAGGAGACGCTATGACCTATGATGCCGCTCTCGGAGTGGTTGTGCTGTTTGGTGGAGATCTTGACAGTATATGGGAGGATACTATCAACGAAACTTGGATCTGGAACGGGACCAACTGGAGGCAGATCCATCCGGCCACGGTTCCTCCGGATCGCTACGCATTCAGCATGGATTACGATCCCGTCCACCAAGACGTGCTCATGTTTGGCGGGTACAGTTCTACCGTCGTGCGAAGCGACACTTGGCTTCTTGCTCTTGAGCCGGAGTAGTCCGTGCGGAACCATCTTACGAGGCGGGACTATCGCAGGAACGAAGAAGTATGAACGCAGCCTGCCTCCCATCATACCGTGGCGGTAGTGGGTCAACCCGCTCTGGCCGCCTAAAAAGGCGGCTGCGGCCAAGATTGGCCGCCCTCCAAAAATTGACCCACTCCGCCCAGTGGCCGGATACGTTACCGGCCGAAGTGACCCCAACCTCCTCCCACTACGACGCCGACGCCAACTGCCGGTCCGACATAGGCCTGCGGATAATATCCATACGGCTGCGGATACGCATAGGGATAGTCGTACGGATCGGGAGAAGAATAGTAAGGAGCGTATCCATATCCGTAGGGATAGCCGTAGCCATAGCCGTAGTATCCAGGCCAGCCGAAGCCGAGTCCCCAACCACCGCCCCATCCCCAACCGCCGTAACCCCAGCCTCCACGGTATCCGTAACCGCCACGATATCCGTAGCCGCCGTAGCCGCGGCCGGCATAGCCTCTTGCACCGCCGCCATAGCCGGCCCCGACGGCGCGACCGCCACCGCTACTCATAGCGTGGCCGCCGCCTCCACCGTGCCCCCCGCCGCCGCCGTGGCTCGCAGCAAACGCACTGCCCGCCCACATCAAACATGCCATCATCGATAACATAATGAATGTTTTTCTCATAGAATCACCTGCCTTTTAGACTATCACCGAACCTTTCTGGTTTCTAGTGGCTGAAATCCACCAGCAGCGGTGCATTGCGGCCACAAAATATTAATGGTTGACGCCATGTTTTCAATTACTTAGCAGCGCTTTCGGATTGGCGAAACGGATGCATAGAATCGACCGTCGTCTGTTATGAGGCAGCTATATATGAAGACTTATTCAACGAGCCCGGTACGTACTGCCGTTTGCTCCATCGCACTCAGTTTTTTGGTTGGATCGGGCGCGATGTTTGCGCAAGACCAGCCTGCGGGGCCGCCGCCACCGCCCGATAATCAACAGAGCGCTCCAGCCAATGGCGGCTGGCGTAAGGCCGACGATCCGGCCTCCGCCCAAACGCCTGCCCAATCGGCCCCGGCAACTCCGCCAGCGGATGCCGCCCCGCCAGCCGCAGGAGCGCCGCGTGCCACCATGGATCCGAATTATTCCCAGGCCGGTCCGCAGGCGCAGTATCCGAACCAGTATCCGAGTCAGCCGTATCCGGCTCAGGGCTACCCAAATCAATATCCGAATCAATATCCGAACCAGTACCCCAACCAATCTCCAAACCAATATCCAAACCAGCGATATGGAGGTCCGCCACCGGCGGCCAATTACAATCGTGGCCCCATACCGGCTAAGTTGACGATCAAGCCTGGCACCTTCATCACCGTGCGTCTGAGTCAGGGCCTATCGTCCGACCGCAATCAGGTGGGCGACGGATTTGCCGCTACTCTGGCAAAACCTGTGATCGTGGATGGTGTGGTGGTTGCGGATCGTGGGCAAACCGTCGGCGGAAAGGTAACGGAAGCTAAGAAAGCCGGCCGCGTCGAGGGTGTTTCGCATCTGGCGGTTCAACTGACCGATCTTACGTTATTAGATGGGCAGCCGGTGGCGCTTCAAACCCAATTGTTTAGCAAGAATGGCCCGACGTCGGTGGGTCGCGATGTAGGCGCAGTGGCCGGAACCACCGCCGCTGGCGCTGCCATTGGCGCTGCGGCTGACTGGGGCAGAGGCGCGGCGATCGGCGCAGGCGCGGGCGCCCTGGTTGGGATCGTAGGCGTGCTCGTTACGCGCGGCCGTCCGACCTACCTTTATCCGGAGCAGATTCTGACGTTCCGGGTCGAAGCGCCGGTTACAGTGTCCACCGAGGCAGCGCCCCAGGCGTTCCGCTGGGTCGGCCCGTACGACTACGAACGGCCCTACGACGTCCAAAACCGTACAGGGCCGCCTAATGCAGGGTATTACGGCTATGCGTCACCGTATCCGTATGCTTATCCCTATCCGTATTATGGATATGGGTACGGCTACCCATACTATTGGGGACCGGGCGTTGGAGTCTACTGGGGCCGAGGTTGGGGCGGCTGGGGCCGTGCTTGGCGACGGTAACTTCATCCATCGGAAGTAACGTGGTAAGTAACTGGAGATTTTAATTTATGTCGACGAAGTGTGTTCTAAAGACGGGTGTGGTGGCGGCCGCGTTGTGCGTCGCGGCTTTGGCGCAGAGTCCGCCGCCGCCGCAACAGCCCGGATACCCGCAGCAGCAGGGGTACCCGCAGCAGCAACAGGGATATCCGCAGCAGGGATATCCGCAGCAACAAGGTTACCCACAACAGCAACAGGGATATCCACAGCCGCAGGGATATCCGGCGCAGCAGCCGCCGATGCTTGGGCCGCAGCAACTGGACGGCCTGGTGGAGCGCATCGCGCTTTATCCGGATCCGCTGCTGGCGCAGGTTATGACCGGATCGACTTACTGGAACGAAATAGCCGATGCGGCCACCTGGGCAAATCAGCACGCTTATTTGCATGGCGACGAATTGTCCAGAGCCATGTATGAGGACAACCTACAATTCGATCCCAGCGTGATGGCACTGATTCCGTTTCCGTCGGTGCTCGACATGATGGCCAGAGATCCAGGCTGGACCCAGGCGCTTGGCAATGCGGTACTGAGCCAGCGGCCCGACGTCATGGACGCCGTGCAACGTATGCGCCAAAAGGCCATGGACGCCGGCTTCTTGCAGACTAATGCGCAGGACCGCGTAGTGGTTGGGGGCCCGGGAGATATCGAAATCCTGCCCGTCAACCCGGGCTACGTGTATGTGCCTTACTACAATCCCGCGGTTGTATTTGTTGGACCGCGGCCCGGTTACTTCGCGGGCGTCGGCATCACCTTCGGGCCGGGAATTTTCGTAGGGGCGTTTGCGCCGTTCGGCTGGGCCGGTCCGGCTTTCGGCTGGCGCACGCACGACATCCTCATCGATCATCGCCCGTGGGCGCGCACGTGGGCCAATCGCGGCGGTTACGTGCACTCGTACGCGGTGCCTTATGCGCGGCCGAGCGGCGCGCGCGTGGAACGTCACGCGGAGCCACGCAGAGACCGGCGGTAACTAAAACGGGACAGGCCGGGAGGCCTGTCCTACTCCGCGTATTTCTGGGCGATCGGGAAGCGGCGGCCGATGCCGAAGGCCTTGGAGGTAACCTTCAGACCCGGCGCGGCCTGCTGCCTCTTGTATTCGTTGCGGTCCACTTTGCTTACTATATCCGACACGGTTTCGAGCGGCAGGTGAAGATCCTGTGCAATCTGCCGGGGGGCCTGGTAATCCTCGACGTAGGCGCGCAGCACCCGATCCAGAATTTCATAAGGTGGCAGCGAGTCGCTATCTTTTTGGCCGGGGCGCAATTCGGCGGAGGGAGGCTTTTCGAACACGCTCTCCGGGATAGCGCCGGAATGCCGCCGGTTGGCGACGCGCGAGAGGCTGTAGACTAGGGTCTTGGGCACATCGCTGATCACCGCCAGACCGCCGCACATGTCGCCGTACAACGTGCAGTAGCCCACGGCAAGTTCGCTCTTGTTACCGGTGGTCAGCACCAATGCGCCCGACTTGTTGGATAGCGCCATCAGGGTGACGCCGCGCAAGCGGGCCTGCAGATTTTCTTCGGTGACATCGCGCCGCGCGCCGGCGAACAGGGGATCCAGCACGCGCAGAAACTCATCGTAGATGGGCGAGATGGGCGCCATCTCGAAGCGGATGCCCAGGTTTTCGGCCAGTGCGTGCGCGTCGCGGATGCTGCCTTCGGAAGAAAACGGTCCGGGCATGCCCACCCCGGTGACGTTGTGCGGACCCAGGGCATCCACGGCGATGGCGGCCGTAAGCGACGAATCGATGCCGCCGCTCAGTCCGATAAGCACCCGCGCGAAGCCGCATTTGCGGATGTAATCGCGTGTGCCAAGCACCAGGGCTTCGTAGACCGCGTCGCACTCGTCCGGTAGATTGTCGTGCTGGCCGCCCGCGCCGGACTCGGAATCGAACAGCACCAGGTCTTCGGCGAAGGAAGCGGCGGATGCAGCTACGCGTCCCGTGGCGTCCATGGCGAAGCTCGAGCCATCGAACACCAGTTGATCGTTGCCGCCCACCTGATTCACATACACCAGGGGCATGCAGTGGTGGCGCGCGGTGGCGGCGAAGATCTCGCGGCGTTGCGCGCGCTTGCCCATGTGATAGGGCGAAGCGTTGATGCTGACCAGCAGCTCGGCCCCGGAGTGCGCCAGTTCCTGCACGGGATCGCGGCGGTAGAGCGGGCGCTCCCAAAACTGTTTATCGTTCCAGGCGTCTTCGCAGATGGTGAGCGCGATTCTGCGGCCGTCCAAGAGGAGAATCGACTGGGACTCGGCCGGAACGAAGTAGCGCGCCTCGTCGAATACATCGTAGGTGGGCAGCAACATCTTGGTCTGGCGAAACAGGATACTGCCGCCCGCCAGCACGGCGGCGCTGTTGGTGGCGTGCTTACCGGCGGACGATTGGGATGGGCCTACGTATCCGGCGACCACGGCAAGCGGCAGATCGGCGGTCTCGGCCGCCAGGCGCTCCAATTGCTGGCCGGAGCGCTCCACAAATGTGGGCTTCTCCACGAGGTCCAGCGGCGGATAGCCGGTGATCGAGAGTTCGGGGAAGACGGCGATCTGCGCACCGGCGGCGGCGGCTTCGCGCGCCGCGCGGATCATACGGTCCACGTTGCCGGTGAGGTTGCCTACTGTAGTGTTGATCTGCGCCAGGGCGATTTTCATCGTCTGACAATATTATCGCCAATCCGGCGGCGCCGGC
>JBEKTJ010000095.1:0-24051 GCA_049516155.1 Bryobacteraceae bacterium | reverse complement strand
CTTCCAGAAGACCCGGAACGATAGGAACTTCCTGACGCGGGCTTGTTCGTCAAGCGCCATCAGCGCCGCCGCGGCGCGCAATACATTGTCCGAAAAAACGAATAGAATCGCCGCGGCCATGGGGACCAGCGCCAGTCGCACGACGGCAATCGGCACCAGCTTCCTGCTGAATGAAACCAGCAATGCTGCGATCGCCAGAACGGCCGCGTAAATGGGTATCAGCAAGAGAGTATATGCCGCCAGATGTTGCAGCAGGAATGCTTTCGATCTGCGTAGCGCCAGAAATTCGGCGTCCACCGCGTTGTGGAATCGCCGGGTAAATGCGACCGCGGAGGGCGGGCGATCCGCGGGCTGGCGCGCGAGTCCGGCCAGAATGGCGTCGGAGACGTCGCGCGGAATCTTGCGCAGGCTCGCCGGCGGAGGGGGAGTGCCGGTCTGGTGGAATTCAAATAGTTCGCTCGTTTTTCCGGTAAAAGGCAGTGCGCCGCAAACCAGGGAATAGGCCACCACCGCCAGACTATAGATGTCCGAACGGAAATCGATTTCCTTGCCCAACGCTTGCTCGGGCGACATGTACGCAGGGGTTCCGATCAAGCTGCCCGGCATGGTATGCGCGCCTGCGCTACTGTCGAACGATCCCGAGGATGGGCCGGACGGAGTTGGCGCGATGGCAATCGTCTCTGTCTCTTCGGTTTGCCCGCCGATTTGCGGGGGCCCAGGCACAGGCGTGCGCTCGATCACCGCCGTTTCCAATTCGTCACCCGGCTGCGTGAGAGGGTTCGGAGGGAGGGGCGGGGGAGTAGCCGGCCGCGCTTCGGCCACCTCCGGCGTGTCCGGCAATAATGGCGTCCACTCGCCGAGCAAATTCACCTTCGCCACTCCGAAGTCGAGCACCTTCACCATGTATCCGCCGCGCCCGTTCGGTTCCAGCCAAATGTTGTCGGGCTTCAGATCGCGATGCACAATTCCGTGGCGGTGCGCCTCGGCCAGCGCCAATCCGATCTGATCCAGCAGGTCCGCGATCAGCGGCAGCGCGATCTGCGGATTGGATTTCTGGAAATCCGAAAGGGTTTGTCCGTCGAGAAACTCCATGACCAGGTAGGGCATGTCGCCGCGCGCGGCTTTCGCGATTCCGAAATCCGTGACATTGACGATGTTCGGATGGCGCAGCCGGCCGCAAGCCTGCGCTTCGCGCTGGAAACGGGCGAGAAACTGCGGTTCCGCAGCCCACCGGGGAGCGATCACCTTGACGGCGACCACGCGCGTCGTGCCCAGATGCGTGGCCAGGTAGACGTTACCCATGCCGCCCGCGCCGAGCTGCTTGTCGATCCGGTATTTCGCGTCGAGGATTTCACCGATCATAGAGCGATCCAAATTGGTCCTGATACTCTACTATCCTTCAAATGACGCAGGCAAATGAGGACCGCTACAATGGTTGCTTGATCGTCACTCTCACAGTTAACCCCGCGCTCGACCGCACCCTCTCCGTGGACCGGCTGGCGTTCGAAGACCGCTCCTACATCGAATCCCGCCATGAATCGCCCGGCGGGCGCGGCATCAACGCGGCCTGCGTGATCCATTCGTTCGGCGGAAAGCCGCTGGCGATCTTTCCCAGCGGCGGAAACAACGGTAAGGCGTTCGAAGAGCTGCTGTGCGCTTACGGATACGCCACGGTAGCCGTGCCCGCGGGCCACGAGATCCGCACCAATCTCACCATTACCGACCGGCAGGGGCTTACGGTCAGCGTGAACGAACGCGGCCCACAACTTGGCAAGGCCGAGGTCGACCGGCTCGATAAAGCCGTGCAAAAGAATCTGGATGGCGCCGCCTGGCTGATGCTGTGCGGCAGCCTGCCCCCCGGCGTGCCGTCTAATTTCTACGCGCGGCTGATAGGCATGGCGCGCCGCAAGAATGTGAAGACGCTGCTCGACACCGATGGCGACGCCCTGCGCGAAGGCATCGAGGCCGCCCCCACGGTGGTTTCGCCCAATCAGCACGAGGCCGAGCGCCTGCTGAACCGGGCCCTGGTCACCCGCAATCACTTCCTGGAGGCGGTGGCTCGCATCCGCGCCATGGGACCCGATACGGTAGTGCTCTCGCTCGGCAGCCGCGGCGCCATGGGAGCCATCGAGGGCGCCATCGTCGAGGCCCTGCCGCCGCGCGCGGAGGTACTTTGCCCGATCGGTGCGGGCGACGCCCTGGCCGCGGCTTTCGTGTGGTCCATGGAACGCAGCGGCGACTTTGCGGATTCGCTGCGCTGGGGCGTGGCCACCGGCACGGCATCCGCCACGCTTCCGGGATTGCGGCTAGCCTCCCTTGACCAGGCCAAAGAGGTCTACCGCCAAGTGGAAGTGCGCCGCATCGATTAGGAAGACCGTGGCCTACACTCGATCCCGCCGCGCGGCCGCCTCCGCCGACGCCTCTCCAAGCGGCAAAAGCGAAAACGTGATGCGGTCCGCGGGTGTGGTTTCCGCCGCCGTATTCCTGAGCCGGATCACCGGACTCGTGCGCGAAATGGTCATGGCCCGCCTGTTCGGCGCGGGCGAGGCTTACGACGCGTTTCTGCTCGGCTTTCGTATCCCCAATCTGGCGCGCGATCTCTTCGCCGAGGGCGCGCTCTCCTCCGCTTTCGTCCCCGTCTTCTCAAGGTATCTGGCCACCAAGGGCAAACGCGAAGCCGCCGAGCTTTCGAACCTGGTGGCCACCTCGCTGGCCATCGTGGTGGGGGGCATATGCGTGCTGGGCATGGTCTTCAGCCCGCAACTTGTAATGCTGCTCGCGTCCGGTTTTGCGCGCGTGCCGGGCAAGTTCGAGTTGGCCGTCACGCTGACGCGCATCATGTTTCCGTTTCTCTTGCTGGTGGCGCTGTCGGCGCAGGCCATGGGCATTTTGAATGCTCTGAACCAGTTCGGCATTCCGGCGCTTTCATCGACGTTTTTCAACCTCGGCTCGGTGGCGTTCGGTCTTGGATTCGGGTACACCGCCGGCCGCTGGATGGGCATGAGCCTGATTATGTCGATGGCCTGGGGCGTGGTGGTCGGCGGCGCCGTGCAGTGGCTGTTTCAAACGCCCAGCCTGTACCGGGCCGGCATCTCGTATCGCCCGCGTATCGACTTTTCGCATCCCGGCCTGCGGAATATTCTGCGTTTGATGGGGCCAGCCATACTGGGCAACGCGGCGGTACAGATCAACGTTTTGGTGAACACCAACTTCGCATCCAGCATCACGGACGCCGCGGGGCACGTCATCAACGGGCCGGTAAGCTGGCTCAGCTATGCGTTCCGCTTCATGCAGTTGCCATTGGGCTTGTTCGGGGTGGCCATCGCTTCCGCTACGCTGCCTGCCATCTCGCGCAGCGCCGCGCTGCAGAAAATGGATGAATTCCGGCTGACGCTCTCGCGCTCGCTGGGGATGGTTTTGCTGCTCACCATTCCTTCGTCGGTGGGGCTGGCCGTGCTCGGCCCCAGCATGATCGGCGCGGTCTACCAATGGGGCCGCTTTCGCGCCGCCGATACGCACCAGACGGCGAATGCTCTCGCCTGCTATGCGGTGGGGTTGGCGGGCTATTCGGCCATCAAGATCCTGGCGCCGGCGTTCTACGCCCTTAACGATGCGCGCACGCCGATGCTGGTGAGCCTGGTTTCCATTCTGGTGAATCTGGCCGTGGCTTCCACCATGGTGAAGGTTGCGGGACTCGGCCACCTGGGGTTGGCTCTGTCGACTTCCGCCGTCGCGCTCTTCGGATCGGCGGCGCTCTTCATGCTGCTGCGCAGGCGCATCCAGCACTTGCACGGCCGCGCGCTGGCGGTGAGTGTAGTGAAGATTCTATGCGCCTCGGCCGCCATGGGTGTCACCTGCTACCTGTCGAGCCGCGGCGTACACGGCTGGCTGGGTGCGCGCAAGATCGCGCAGCTCGCGGATCTGGCCATCTCGATCCCGCTGGGCGCCCTGGTGTACTATACGCTGTGCCGCGCCATGCGGGTAGCGGAGCTGGAAGCTGCCTGGAGGGCGCTGGCTGCGCCCATGGCCCGCAAACTGGGATTGGTTCGCTGAGGCGGCTGACCCGTTCCGCCTGCAAGTCTACGGCGCCGCGCGCACCCGTGTTAAACTGCCAGAAGAAATGCTTCCCGATCTGCAGTTGGCGGTTCGGTTGCAGGAGCTTGACAATCGGGTGACCGAGTTAACCCGCGAGATCTCCGCGCTGCCCAAGCACACCGCCGAAATCGAAAAGAAACTAGAGAGCCACACACGCAAGCTGGAAGCCGATCGCGCCGCCCTCAGTGCGAACCAGAAGGATCGCAAGAAAAATGAGAGCGATATCCAGCTTCAGGAGCAGAAGATTTCGAAATTGCGGGACCAGATGCTGGGCGCCAAGACCAACGAGCAGTACCGCGCCTTTCAGCATGAAATCGAGTTCTGCGAAAAAGAGATTCGGCGCGCCGAGGATCACATTCTGGAATTGATGGGCGAATCCGAGCCGCTGGACAAGAACGTGAAGGGCGCCGAAACCGCTCTCAAAGACGAGAAGGCCCAGGTGGATGCGGAGAAGCAGCAGGCCCGCGCGCGGACCGCGGAGGACCAGCAGGCGCTTAACCAGATCAACCAGGAACGTGCCCAGATCGTCGCCCGCCTCCAACCCAACGTGTACCGCCAGTATGAACGTATTCGCAAAGGCCGCGGCGGCGTGGCGATTGCAGAGGCCGTAGACGGTCGCTGCAGCGCCTGCCAAATCGCTCTGCGCCTCCAGTTCTACCAGGATCTGAAAAAAGGGGATCAGGTGATGTATTGCGAAAGCTGCGCCCGCATCCTCTACTACAATCCGCCCGTCGCTTTTGAGGATCTGACCGGCGAATCCGCATCCGCAGTGCAAGGCTGACTCGACACCAGGCTGGCCGCTTAAGACCGCGACTTATGCGTGTTGTGCGCGCTCTTCACGGGCTCTTTCAGCAGCGTGTCCAGCATGTCGCGAATACTCTTCTCCTGATCCTTGAAGAAGTCGTCGCCGCCGTTATGCTGCGCGCGGATCACCCGGCCGCGGTCGATGAAGATCAGTTCCGGAACGTAGTTCGGCTTGGCCATCGACGCTTGCTCGTATTCCAGCACGGAGTCGCGGTCCGCCGATCCCAGCGGGAAAGTGGGCTTGAACTGCGCGATAAAACCGGGCACCAGCAGCGCTGCATCGGGATTGAAGGCCGCCGCCAGGAACTGCACGCCCCGCGGGCCGTACTCGTTTTGAAGACCGCTCAGAACCTGCGTGGTGTGCTGGCAGTGCGGACATGTGGTGGAGATGAATGCCAGCACCACGACCTTGCCCGCATATTGGCTCAACAGCGTGATCTGGCCATTAGGCATCTTGATCGCAAATTCGCCCGCCGGACGCGGCACCTGTTGCGCGTATGCCGCCAGACCAGCCAGCAGCGGAACGAGAACCATGAGTGAACGCCGAAATCGCATACTGCCAGTTTACCCCAACTTTCCCCTTCAGTACACTCGCTCCGCCTGGGGTTGGCTGTTGTGACTTGACGAGGGGAAAGCTGCAGTCTCTCCAGCCAGTCCGGCGGGCTGAGAACCGGCTACGGGCAGCATTGCCCGCCCTCCTTCCCCGAGCGGTCTCACTCCACCGCGATCGTCACACCCGACGGGCTCTGATACGTCCCCACTGTCAGCACCAACGCCAAGTCACCCGGGGGAACAAACCCGCTAGGCACCGTCGCGTTGATCTGCATCACCCCCACAAAGCCGGGCGCCTCTCCGGCGAACACCACGCCGGCTGGAATGCCGCCCATGGTCAACGACACCGGCAGCACCGGGAGCGGGAACGGCGCTTGCGCAGGTTGGCCGGTGACGCCGGCCGGCGACGTCTGCCCTTCGCCGGTGGCATACAAGACAACGGTCGAACCTTGCGGCGCGGGGTGCGCATCCGAGTTCAGCGAGCCATCCTGATTCACCACCACTGCGTTCCCCGTTCCGCTACCCACCGTGAACAGCGCCGGATCGGCATTCGCTATCGGGACCTGCATAGACGCTAGCGTGACGCCCTGGTACACCACCAGCAGTTGCGCGAAAGGCTGGCCGGCCATCGCGTAAGGCACTTGCGCGTTGATCTGGTTCGCTTGCACGTAGTAGAGCGGCGCGGGTGTGGCGCTCACGGGCTCACCGACGAACAGCACCTGCACATCGGAGAGCGTCGTCGATAGCGTTCCCGTCGAATCGAAAGTTCCCGTGACCGCCACGGCCGGCCCCATCCCCTGGCCGAAGATGGAAAAGATTTCGCCCGGCGCCAGCGGCCCCGCTTGTAGGCTGGCCGCATTGGCGATTGCCACGTTGATGAGTTGCCCCGGCGGCGGTGTCACTACCACGGCTTGGCTCGTCGATAGCATGCGCACGCGATTGTTTCCCGTATCCGCGACATATACGTTGCCTTGGCCGTCCAGCGTCACCCCGTAGGGACTGGAGAGCGCAATTTGGACTGCGGGACCATCGTCGCCGTTATACGCCGCGTCTCCGGTACCCGCAATCGTGGCGATATTTCCATCCGTCGTCACCAGGCGCACGCGATGGTTCAGCGTATCCGCGATGTAAATGTTCCCGACAGCGTCCACCGCGACCTCCGACGGAGCATTCAACTGCGCGGCCGTTGCGGCGCCGCCATCCCCGCCGAACCCGGCGGTTCCGGTGCCCGCGACGGTGGAGATCGCGCCGCCCGGAGCCAGCACCCGGATGCGATGGTTTTGGGTATCCGCGATGTAGAGATTGCCGGCGCTATCGAGCGCCACTCCTTGCGGTTGGTATAACTCGCCCCATGCGGTGTTTCCCGCGCCTGCGTCACCGGCAGTACCGTTGCCTGCCACGATCTGAATGTTTCCGGCGGAGTCTACCATGCTGACCAGATTGTGCTTGGTGTCGGCAATATAGGTGTTGCCCGCTAGATCGGCAACCACGCCTTGCGGCGCACACAGAGGTGTGAGGGTCGCCGGATTACCCGCGGCGCCGAATCCGCAACTGGTGCCGCTGCCCGCGAAAGTCGCAATCATTCCGGCAGGGCTTACGCTGCGCACGCTGTCGTTGGCGGTATCGGCAATGTAAAGATTGCCGGACGGATCGAACGCCAGGCCGGTCGGATTCGATAAACTCGCGCCGGCCGCCGGCTGTCCATCGCCTGAATAACCCTGCGTCCCGTTGCCGGCTACCGTGGATATCGACCCGCTGGCAACCTGGCGAACGCGTTGATTGTTGGTGTCGGCGATGTACAGCGCTCCATTGTTGATCGCCACTCCAGTGGGAGTATTGAGGACCGCCATCAACGCGCTGCCGCCGTCGCCGCCGAAGCCGAATGTGCCGTTCCCGGCCACGGTATTGACGATGCCCGTCGCCGCTGTCACGCAGCGCACGCGCTGCAACTCCGAGATGTACAGGTCCCCCGCAGTGTCGAGCGCCACGTCGACGGGATCGATCAGCGAAGTCTGCAGCGCGGGCTGTCCGTCGCCGACGTACCCACCGCCGCCCGGAACGCCAGCCACAAGTGTGAGGACGCCAGCGGGATTCAACTGCCATGCGGCGGAATTGCGGGTATCCAGAAAATAGAGATCCCCCGCCGCGTTGGCGGCCAGGCCGAAGAGATCCACACTGTACACGAAGTTCTGGGCGTTGAAGGTCTGCTGACTGCAAACCGTGTTGATGGCGCCGGTGCTGGCGAGCACCTCGCGGATGCGAACGTTAAGGCTGTCCACGATGTAAAGGTTGCCGGCGCCATCTAGCGCCAGGCCAGCCGGCTGGTTCAATTGTGCGGCAACCGCCGGCCCGCCGTCGCCGCTGAATCCCGCGATCCCGATTCCGGCGACCGTCGAGATAATCCCGCCCGGAGTTACGCGGCGCACGCGATGGCCGAGGAGTTCGGAGATATACAGGTTGCCCGCTGCGTCCGTCGCCAGATCGTGTGGTCCCAGCAGCAGCGCGGCAACCGCCGGGCCGCCGTCGGCATAGGTGCCCCCCTGCCCGCTGCCCGCCACGGTGTTGATGTTCCCGTTCGTGCCGATCGCGCGCACACGCTGGTTTCCATAGTCGGCGATGTAAAGATTGCCCGCCGCATCCAACGCCAAGCCGTACGGCTGATTCAATTGTGCGTCCGCGGCCGGGCCGTTGTCGCCGCTGAAACCCTGGTGTCCGTTCCCCGCGACGGTGCTGACTACACCAGCAGGGTTCACCTTGCGCACGCGATTATTGGCGGCATCCGCGATATAGAGGTTGCCGGCGGGATCGACCACCATGCCTTCGGGTTGTTGCACTTGGGCTGCTATGGCTTGGCCGCCGTCGCCCACTTGATCGCTGCCGGCGACGGTGGTTAACTGGTAAACCGGCTGTGACGCCGCCAATACCAGGACGGGGAAGCAAAGTAACGCACGCAGATTCCCTAACATTCCCTAAATGTGTGCGCAGGGCCTCAAGTTTTTCTCATAGACCGCCGTTTATATAGGTGAGTTCGCTTATGATGCGTAAGGCAATTTTCCTGATTGCAGCCGTGGGGCTGGCTACTGTATCCGGCCGGGCGAGTGGGCCTATCCACCTGAAAACTAGGGACCTGACGGCCGCCAGCTATCCAGCCGTCGAAGCCTTGCAAACCGCCGTACAACTTCCCGGACACCTTCTGGTGCAGTTCTCCGCCGGGCCCACGTTGAACGATTTGCAGGAGTTGCAGCGGCGGGGAGCGGTGGTCGTGGGATCTGCGCCCGATGGAGGCATCACCATCTCCATCGATCAGCCTATCTCCCTGGCCGGTCTGCCCGTCGAATGGTCGGGGCCGCTGCTGCCGCAGGACAAAATCAGCCCGCTGCTTTCCCAGGCGGGGACAAATGGTGCGCAGTCTGGTCTAGCCACCACGGTGGTGATCGAGTTCCATCCGGACGTACACATGCGTCGCGCGCTGGAATTGTTGCAGGCCGCCAGCGTGCAGATCCTTAGTCATCCGGACCTGTTGCCGAACCATATGCTGGTTACCGCGACGCTGCCCGCACTCACCCAAATCGCCGGCTTCGACGAAGTCGCCTACATATTTCCGGCTTCCAACGATCTGATCCAGGGCAATCGAGTGATGGCCTGTGAAGGAGCGGAGATGGCGGCAGGAACCGTAGGACAATACGTACTGGTCGGCAACGGCTGGACCGGCGCGGGATCCGGCGTGGTTCAACTGGAATACGTGTTCACGCAGATGAGCGCCAAACTGCCCGCAGCCGCCGCACAATCTGAAATCCTCCGCGCCTTTCAGGAATGGGCCAAATACGCCAATGTTCAGTTCGTTCCGGGCAGTGGCGCGGCCGGCAATCAGACGGTCTCGGTGATGTTCGCCCAGGGCGTTCACGGCGATGGCTATCCTTTCGAGCCTGGCAGCCCCGTGCTGGCGCACACTTTCTTTCCCTCGCCCATGGACCCGGAACCGTTGGCCGGCGACATGCACCTGAACGAGGACCAGGACTGGCACATCGGCGCGGATATCGATCTATACACCGTGGCGCTGCACGAAACTGGGCACACTTTGGGTCTGGGCCACACGGACGATCCGAGTACCGTTATGTATCCCTACTACCGTTTTGGCGCGGGCCTTTCGAGCGGCGACATCGCCGGCGTACAGGCGTTGTACGGCGGGCCTGCGGCTTCCACGCCGCCCGTCGCGGCGCCGGTCGCTCCTCCCGTGACTCCGCCGGCAACTCCGCCCCCCTCGCTTCCAGCGCCTGCGGCGTTAAGTCTGGCGATTGCGAGTCCGGCCGGCGGCAGCGTCACGACCACGGCCTCCTTCATCGCGCTTTCCGGCACAGCCAGTGGCGGTACAGGCAGTCTGCAAGTGGTCTGGAGCGATAATCAGGGCGGGTCGGGTCCGGCTGCCGGATCGGCGAACTGGTCGGCATCCGTGCCGCTTGCCCTCGGCGCAAACACGATTGTCGTGCAACTGACCGACAGAGCGGGAGATTCGGCTACAGCTTCCATCGTTGTGACCCAAACGGCTCTGCCCTCGCCGCCGGTGCCCTCGCCGCCGGTGACCACACCACCGGTAACTACCGCGCCTTCCGGACCGCCCTCGCTCACCATAACTTCGCCCGGGATGACCATCGTTTCGACGTCCGCCGCCGCCATCGCGTTCAGTGGCACAGCCACGGCCGGCGTGACATCGGTGACCTGGTCTGTTTCGACAGGCGCTTCCGGCGGCGCGACAGGCACTCAGCAGTGGAGCATTCCAGTCATCCCACTCTTGGTCGGCACGAACACCGTCACAGTAAATGCGTACGACGCGTCCGGCGCTTCGGCATGGCGCGCCGCAACGGTCGTGCGCCAATAGTCCGCCTACTTGGTCGTGGTCAAACTGTGCTCAATGGCGAATTTTACCAACCCCACCAAGTCGTGAATGTTGAGCTTGCGCATCAAGCTGGCGCGGTAGGTGTCCACCGTCTTGGGGCTGATATCCAGCAGATTGGCGATCTCCTTGGCGCGCAGACCGTTCACCAAGTGGAAGAATACATCATGCTCGCGGCGGCTGAGATGCGCCAGCGGATCGTCGGTGTGCGCCTCGCGGCTGGATGGCAACAGGCCCGCTACCCTCAGGAGCGGCGAGACGTAGACGCCGCCATCGCGCACGTAATTGATGGCGTCGGTCAGGTGGCGGGGAGGCCCGTCCTTCAACAGATAGCCGTCCACGCCGACCTTCAAGGCTTCGCGGATGGCGCTCTCATCGCGGCTGATTGTAAGGATAATGCAACGCGTCGGAATTCCAGCCTCGCGGACCTTCCGCACAACCTCCACGCCCGAAAGCTTCGGCATGTTCAGGTCGAGCAGTGCGAAATCCGGCTTCAGAGATCGAATGGTGTCCAGCGCCGACAGGCCATCGGCGCACTGCGCGATAACCTGCAAATCGCGGCTCTGGCAGACCAGCATCAGGCCTTCGCGAATGATGGCTTGATCCTCGGCTATCACCACCGTAGTTTGTTTAGGGTTATTCATGGATCATCGGAAAAGAAATAGTCAAGCTGGCGCCTGCGGGAGTGCTCCGTGCCTGCAGATCGCCGCCAAGCTGGCGCGCCAGATCGCGCATGGAACGCAATCCGATACCCGCCGGCCGTGTGGGGTCCGCCAGCGTGCGAAATCCGGATCCGTCGTCTGCCACTTCAAGCGCGATGCGGCCGGATTCCTCGCTCAGCGACAGGCGCACGCACCGGGCATCCGAGTGCTGGATGACGTTCGAGATGCCCTCTTGCGCCACTAGGTAAATGGCCCGCCGCACCTCCGGCGGCGGTTCAGCAGAGGGCTCCCGCAGATCCAGCGTGCCCGCGAACTTTCCGGTTACGCCCGAAGCCTCCCAGAGATTTCGTAGAGCCTCCACCAAAGATTGGGCTTGCCAAGCCGGCACATACAGCCGCTGCGAGACGCCGCGCACCTGCTCAAGAGCGGCACTGGCGAGATCTGCAATCCGGCTCAGGTTCTTGCGGACAGGCTCCGGTGGATCGGGTAAAGACGCTTCCAGCAGGCTGACGTGAACATGGATTCCAGCCAGAGACTGTCCCACGCCGGTGTGCAACTCGCGGCCCAGCCGTTGGCGTTCTGCTTCGAGCGAGTCCGCCAGGAGCGCGCCGAAGGTCTTTGGAGAGCGGCTGGCGCGGGCGCGCAAGTCCCGGTCCGCTTCAACTAGACGAAAATAACTCCGCGAGGCGTGAAGTTGCATTGACGCCAGCCGTTGCAGGTCCCCGCACGACAGGAGTGGGTCCGCGGCGTTCTGCCCAGACGCCACAACATCCGCGAGGCGCGCCATTTGCTGTAGCCGGCGTACATAATCGCCTGAATGGGTTTGCAAGAACTCCGAGACCAATATAATCGATCCTTCTAGTTTCTCAGGGCAAGCCTAAAGGAATAGTCTTACACACGACAGTCGCCTAATGTAGGCCGATTCGGTCCTAGATGTACTTAGTACCTGAGCAATATTCTTAGTACTTGCTCAGCAAGACTCTGGCGTTTAAGGTAAAAGTGTCCAGTCTCACTATGTTCTTTCAGCGATTGGCGGTGGTTATCGGAGGTTTCGCCGCAGGTGCGCTCGTCCGGCGTTGGCAGGCGCACGATGGGGCGGCTCCGCGACGCTCGCTGGACAGGCTGTCCCGGGAGTGGAAAGCGCAGGTGCGCGCGCACGATGGCCGGATCGCCCGGCTGGAAGCGCGGTCCGCGGCGCACGAAGCCAAGCTGCAGGAAATGCCATCCACCCCCCAGATCGTGTCCGCCATGGACGAATTGCTGGGCAAGGCCATGTCGGGATTAGAGAGCCGGCTGACGGCGCAAGCACGATCCATCGAGACGCTGCAGATGACGGTTTCGCAGACCGATGAATTGCTGGAACGTGTGTTGGAATCGTTGGATACGCTGCGGGACATGCCGCCCGAAGGGGAGACTTAGATTTTGGGGCGGCGAATCTTCGGCGGCCCAACAGACGCTCCACATTGCCGCCCAGAGGCCTCCATCCTGATGCGGCTCAACCGCGTGGCGCACCTGACGGATAGGAGAATATTGCGCAAGCCCGGAACCGAGTTGACGCAGTTGATCTAAACCCTAAGCATTGGTTGCCCCGTCGGCCGCGAGTCCGCGGAACGATGAATGATTGAGCATGCCCCCAATGGAGGGGTAGAGAGAGTCTGGCAACGCAAGTTCCTGGGCTTTCGGCAGAATCGCGCGATACTCGAACGCGACTTTACGGGTATGACTTTGTCATGCCATCGGATCCAGCGGATTTACCAACGCGCGGGTCTTGAACCGCCGCATGCGGAGGCAGGGCCCGATAGAAAGCGGTCCGCAGCCTAAGAGGCTGCCCCACTTTTGGCCTCGGACATGCGAAATCGATAGCCCAGCCACGGCTCAGTCAGAATATACCGCGGACGACCGGGATCTGCCTCCAGCTTCTTGCGCAATTGTTTGATGAACACGCGCAGATACTGCACCTCGCTGCCATAGTCGGGTCCCCATACGGCTTGCAGGATTCGCTCGTGCGGTAGCGCGACGTCGTCGTTGGAGATCATGAAACGCAGCAGGTCGAATTCCTTCGGCGTTAGCCGGACTTCTTTCGCGTCCACCATCACACGCCGCGCGGCCACGCGAATCTCGACGTTGCCGAACCGGATGATGTCCGCCCCTGGCTCCGCCGCGGTGATGGACCGCCGCAACGTAGCGCGAATCCGCGCCAGCAGAACCTCGATGCTGAAAGGCTTGGTGATGTAGTCGTCGGCGCCGGCGTCCAGCGCCGCCACAGCGTCCTGGTTGCCGTTCCGCACCGTCAACATCATCACCAATACATCGGATTCCGCGCGCACCTTGCGGCAGGTTTCGATGCCGCTGATGCCGGGCAGGTTGACGTCCAGCAGGACGAGATCGAAGCGCTCTTCGCGCAGCTTCTCGATAGCCTCTTCGCCGCTGCGAGCGTCGGACACCAGGTAGCCGGCGCCGCCCAGAGTCACACGCATCACACGTCGGATCTGGGGCTCGTCATCCACGACGAGTATGCGCGCGCCGTTCATTGAATCAGGGTAGGGTGCGCGCTGTAAAGAAGTCGTTAAGCCCATGTGAGGATTCTATAAGTATGGTTTCATGGATCTATGTTCTCTCGACGCCAATTTGTCTGCCTGACGGTTAGCGGCGCACTGGCCGCTACGAACGCGAAAATGACATGCAAGCAGCGCGCGTGGATCGCGCGTTGAAGGGCCAGGACGTGGATCGAACGCCGTTCACTTATTGGCATCACTTCGGGCAATTGCGGGCACTGGAACTAATTCGCGACGGAACGTGGCGGAGAAGATGTCGTCGCCGGACGAGGTGCTCCGGCTTAAACGGGAGGACCCCAAGGCGCTAGAGGCGGCGCTCGAAGCCATCGCCGAATCCGAGGCGGGCCACGCACGGAAACGGGTGGCGGCCGGAGCTTCCGGTATCGACCGCTTGATCCTGGAGGCGGTGAGCGGCGCGCCGCTCAACGTCCAGCACCTGCACGGCGGCAAAGTCTACCTGGACCGTTTCGCGAAGGGCTGGCCGGCGGCGGCGATCGACTATTCCAATTTCAGCACGGGCAGGACGGTGGCGGCCTTGCGTGCCCAGTATGGCGGAGTACTGATGAGCGGCTTGGATGAGAAGAACTTCCGGCAGCTATCCGAGGCCGATTTGCAGCAGCAGTGGGAGACCGCGCGGGCGGGCGCCGGAAAGAAGTTCATCCTGACGCCGGGCTGCTCCGGTCCCAACGATTCCACCGACGAAGAGTTGATGCGGCTGGTGAAAGTCGCCGGCGCTTGATTCTATTAGCTGGAACTTAGTCACTACGACGGGTGTCGAATCAGTCAGGTTCGTTAGAAATCGTATAAGTCAATTGGAGGCTGAAATGTTCGACGCCATTGGTGTCTCTGAACGTACCCAGAAACCCTGGACAGTGGTAGTTTCGTTTATTGGACAGACCGCTTTGATCGGGCTGGCGATACTGGTTCCACTAATCAGTACCGAGCGGCTACCGCATGGGCACTCGTTGGGTGATCTATTCTTGTCGCCGGAGCCGCCACGGGTGCTGCCGCACCACGAGCGGCGGGCCGCCAACGCGAAGCCAAATCCTATAGTTCCACCCCAGGTCACCCCCAAGGGATTAGTATTGCCCACGAGGATTCCGGATAAACCAATGATGATTCAGGATCCCGAATTCGAGCCGGCCGCGACCGTCGGCGTGGGTGTAACTGGAGGCTTTGGCGATTCAAATGGGCCGAGTAATGGCGTGATCGACAGCCTGCTGGCCAGGGGACCCACGCAGGCGCCGCCGCTTACACCGGTAGTGAAGCAGCCTGCGCCGCCCGCAGCGCCTAAGCGCATACCGGTGGGCGGAAAGGTAGAGGAAAGCAAACTCATCTCTGGACCGCGGCCCATTTACCCGCCGCTCGCCAGGCAAGCGCGCATCTCAGGCACCGTGCGGCTGGAGGCGGTAATCTCCCGCGATGGAACTATCCTCAACTTACGGGCCGTCAGCGGGCATCCATTGTTAATTCCGGCGGCCGTAGCGGCGGTGCAGAAGTGGGTCTTTCGACCGACCTATCTCAACAGCGAAGCGGTAGAAGTGGCCACGCAAATCGATGTAAACTTCACGCTGAATTGAGTCAGTTGCGCGGCCCGATGCCTTCGGTACGTCCGGCCAGCGCTTGCACCGCGGTTCCCCCGCAAACCGCCACGCCGGTCTTCATCAGCGCACTTAGGAAGTTGAACAGCAGCGCGTACAGGACCTGCTCGGTGAGCGGCTGTTTGCCCGGCAGCCGGAAACTGGCCGGCAGCTCTTTGGCAATATTCACACGCACGGAATAGGGCTGCGGCTTGCCGCCGCGGTCGCGCTTGTTGGCCAGGCTGATGGGCGTTTGCATGACTCCGCCGCTGCGGCCGTCGATATAAAATTGGCAGCGCGAAAACCATCCGAGGTTGGCGGGATCGGCGGCATCGAACAGCAACAGGGGCGCCTGGCGTCCCGCCGCCGTAAGATCCAGCGTGATACTGCGTTGCGTGTCCTTCAGCTTGGTATCGAATCCGGCCTGTTTGGCGATGTTGGCCACCAGTTCCGGCTCCAATTCGAGGAGGATCAGTTTATGTTGTCCCGCTTGCAAAACCTGCATTTTACACTGTTAGTGTAGCGGGTTTCAGCGGTGGGCGTCGGACGATTACAGCGCAGCGCGGTAAAGCGCCAGCAAATCCTCGCGCGTGCAGGGGCGCGGGTTGAGTTGATGGCAGCCGTCCTGGAAGGCTTTATCGGCCAGGGACGGCAGCGCGTCTTCCGTCACACCATAATCGCGCAGCCTTGGGGCGATGCCCACGCGGCGGTTCAAGTTGCGGACTTGTGACGCGATTTCGCCGCCGCCGAACTGCGCTTCCAGATCCTTCAGCCGCTGCGCGACGCTTGGCCGGTTGTACTCCAGCACGAAGGGCAGCAGCACCGCGTTGGCAGTGCCGTGGTGCATGCCGCAATCCGACGAGAGGGGGTGCGCCAGCGAGTGCACGGCGCCCAGACCTTTTTGAAATGCGATGGCGCCCATGATGGAGGCCATCATCATTTGGGAGCGGGCTTCCAGGTCGCGCGGATCGGCCATCACGCGCGGCAGGTACTCCCAGACGATGCGCGCGCCTGAGAAGGCGATGGCGTCGCAGATAGGGTGAAAGCCCCTCGAAATGTATGCCTCGACGTTGTGTGTAAAGGCATCCATGCCTGTTCCGGCGGTAAGCTGCGGCGGCAGAGCCAGGGTCAGTTCGGGATCGGCGATGGCCAGCACCGGAATCAGGTGCGGGCTGAAGACCACCGTCTTGCGGTTGGTGGCGGCGATGGTTATCACCGTGGAGCGCGACACTTCGCTGCCGGTTCCGGAGGTGGTCGGGATGGCGATGTAAGGCGGCAAGTTCGCCGAGATGCGATCGCCGCCGTCTAGCAGATCGTCGTACTCGGCCAGGGGCAGCTCGTGCGTGACTTTCAGCCGGATGGCTTTGGCGGCATCCAGCGGCGATCCGCCGCCCAGCCCGACGATCCCATTGCAGCGGTTCTGCTGGTAGATGGCTAGGCCGTCGAGCACATTGCGCTCGGTAGGGTTTGGATCCACCCAGGCGAAGACCGTCGCGCCCGGCGCCAGACTCGCCACCCGCTCGAAGACGGGCGTGCGCGCCAAACCCGCATCGGTGACCAGCAGCGGACGCGAAATGCCGCGTTTGCTCAATTCCTCGGGCAGGCGGCCGACCGCGCCCGCGCCGAACAGGATGGCGGTGGGAAAGCTAAGAGTCGAAACAACGTTCGAGACAGTCACATCACCATGAAAGCACATTCTGCTAAAATAGCGCCCGTGAGTCAGCTTTCCTCAAGATGGAGTGTACAATGCCTGCAACATCGCGCCGCGGCTTCATCCGCGGCATAGGCGCCGGAGCGTTGGCCGGCTATGGTCCGATCATTCTGGGCGCGCAGCACAAGTCCGGCAGCGCCAAACCGGTCTTGGGCGAGGGCGACCACAAATACGAATGCACACACGATTGGGGCGAATTGCCGGCCAATATCAAGTACGGAAATACGCATGGCGTGTGTGAGGATTCGCAGGCGCGCATCTACATCCACCATACGGTCAACGATGCCAGCGAAAGCCACGATTCGATGGTAGTCTTCGACCATCAGGGCAAGTTCGTCAAGTCTTGGGGCAAGGAATTCAAGGGCGGCGCGCATGGCCTGCACATCCGCAAAGAAGGCAGCACGGAGTTTCTATATCTGTGCGACACCAAGCGCGGGATCGTAGTGAAGACGACGCTGGATGGCGAGGAAGTCTTTACACTGGGCTATCCTAAGGAGTCCGAATTCTACAAGGTGGATGCGGACGGCAAGCCCGCCACCAAGTATAGCCCCACTAATTTGGCCATCGCCCCCAACGGCGATATCTATGTGGGCGACGGCTACGGTTCGAGTTACATCAACCAATACAACAGCAAGGGCGAGTTTATCCGCACGTTCGGCGGCAAAGGCAAAGGGCCGGGCCAGTTGGATTGCCCGCATGGCATCACGGTGGATCTGCGCGGGCCGCAGCCGCTGCTGCTGGTGGCGGATCGCGCCAACGCCCGGCTGCAATACTTTACGTTGGATGGTAAGCACCACAGCTTTGTGAGCGGCGTGAATCTGCCGTGTCACTTCAGCGAGCGGAATGGTGAGTTCGTGATCCCGGACCTGGGCGCGCGAGTGACTCTGATGGATCGCGAGAACAAGGTGATCGAGCACCTGGGCGACGATAGCGCCGCTAAGACTTGGGGGGATTTGCGCAAGCAGACGCGCGACCATTTTACGCCGGGCAAGTTTGTGTGTCCGCATGGGGCTTGCTTCGATCATGAGGGAAATATTTTGGTGGTGGAGTGGGTGGAGGTGGGGCGGGTTAGCAGGCTGCGGAAGGTGGCTTAAGAAAAGGACCTCGGTTGGACGAAGTTAGCGCTCGTCTTCGAGGTGGCGCAATCGCGCGTCCATCACCTGTTCGACACGCAAAAGTTCCGCTTTCTGTTCGGCGAAGCGCGCGTCCAAGATTTGTTGTAAGGCATTGAAGCGGTTGTCGATGTAGCCCCGCAAATCGCTCAGGCGAGCGTTGTTCACGAGGATTCCGACCAAGACAGCCAAGGTCGGCATGCCGACGGTTAGAACGGTCTGGGTAGTATCTGCCATGCTTTGATTGTACACCGGCGTTCGCTTGGCGCCAGCTCTTGCGTGCCATAGCGCCGATCTGCCGCTGGCGGCCGCCACACGTGCACTTGCTCGACCATCTCCTTCTTCGCCCGCCATAGTTTGCCGCGCATCATCCACTGCCGCACCGTCTCCTTGCTTGCCAGGTCATGAGTAGTTGTCCTTCCTCCATCCTCACAGCGTGAGGCTGTCAAGGGGACATTTCTACTTTGCCCAAAGGGGACATTATCCCTTTGCCGCCACAGTTAATCTGTAGCACCTGCGGCACATCGCTCTTGCCGCAATGGTAGGCCGGGGCCTGTATGAGGCGCGATTGCGCACGCCGTAACCTGAACTTGGAGTTGAGTGGCCAGGCGCCCTAGGAGCGCGTCCCTTCGCGGCGTATCCCCTCGGCAATCCACATCCGGAGTTGCGTCTGGTAGCCCACAGATTTCGCAGCCGCGATGTGTTTCGCAGCGGCGATTTGTTCGGGAGCGAGACGCAGTGAAATCGGAGACTTTGCGCGGGAATGGCGGCCGCGGATCTTCCTAGCCAACGCCGGCGACAGCTTGACCTCAGCCTCTGGCAATTCATCCCATACGCTCGCAGCCGAATGGCTCTCGAAATACTCCGCAGCGTCTTGGTTGGATTGAAACTTAGGCAGTGGCGACTTTGCAGGGGGAAGTTTCTTCTTCATCGGTCTACCTATTTGCGGCGAAATAGCCGCCGTTCGTTTGCCTCCATGTCCCGGGCCGTGATCACTCTCACGAACCCGCCGGATAACCGCTGGAACACGACGAATGCCAAGCGGCCGTCCAGTGTTTCGCCAAGGGCGATGTATCGCTTTTCGCGCGTTCTCCTGATTTTGTGGTTAGCAGAGAAGACCTCCTCCACCTCGTCCGGCGAGAACGCATGCCTCTCGATGTGGAAGATGTCTCCATCGTCCCACTCGAACCCGGAAACGACCACGGTGCTATCGTATACGAAGCGCTACCATATTAAGCGCTTCAAGACATCAGGTGCGGCGCGATAATATCGAGGAACTCGCGCGAGGCAACAATTTTGGTTTGCTTCCAGAACTTTGGAAAGTGTCGCTGATTGCCGGTTACCAGATAGTCGGCGCGGGCGGCATCGGCGCATTCCAGGAATAGGTTGTCATCCGGGTCTTGCGCCACCTGGAGATGGCGCGCGGGGCTGACCGGATGCGCATGACGCGTGATCAGATCGATAACCTGACGCTGGAGGCCCTTCCGAATCTTGAGCTCCGGACGCGACAGCACTTCAGTGTACTCGGCGAGAACGGGATCGGAGACGTACAACCTCGTGGGCTTGGTGATTGCGAGCAGGACGACGGTGCGCTGCGGCCCGGCCGGTTTAAGCGCTGCCGAGACAACGATGTTAGTGTCGACGACCAGCCGGAGCGGGATCATGCCCGCTTCGGTTTTCGGGCACGCGCGGCTTTAATTACCCGATCGATCTGCTGCGAACTCAGCTTGTCGGTACCCTTGCGCTGCGATTCCTCGCCGATAACCCGAAGCACTTCGGGCTCCGGAGCGGCGAGGCGGACATAATCCCGGATGCCGATCAGTACCGCTTTAGCCGTGCCGCGCTTCTCGATGACCACGGAGCTACGCTCATCCTCAACCCGGCGCAAAAGCTGGCCAAAATTTGCACGCGCTCGCAATGCGGACACGACCATGGTCTCCCTCTTTTCATTTCTCAGCATAATGAAACTCTTCGTTTCCTCTACCTGAACTGTACAGTTGGGCGGCTGTGGTGTCAAGCCGGCCTGTGGGGCTGCCGAGCCGATTCTTGGCGAGGGCGAGCATATCTGCGCAAGCGGACGCGCGACCACTTCACGCCGTGCAGGCAAGGTCGCTTGAACGGAGCCTGGCTGGTGCGGGGGTTCAGCGCTGTTCTTCGAGATCGCGCAGCCGCGCATCCATGACCCGCTCGATCCGTTCTGCCATGCTTCGATTGTACACCAGCCCCACATCTGCTCTCCCACACCTGCTATAATCTGAAAGATCCAGGCCGTAACGATCCAGGAACATCTATGCCCAAGCTGAAGACCCACAAAGGTGCGTCCAAGCGGTTCAAGAAAACCGGGACCGGCAAGGTGGTGCGTAACCACGCTTTCGCCCGGCATATTCTGACCTCGAAGTCGCGCAAGCGGAAACGAAAGCTTCACAAGGCCGTGTTGGCGGATCCCGCCGACCAGCCGGTATTGAAGCGCATGATCCCCTATTAGGGAAACCAACCGCGTGTGGACGGAGCGCGTGGCACGTGCCCGATCCACCGCAACGATAACGTCAAAAAGGAGAAAACGTGCCCAGAGTTAAACGTGGAACCAACCGCAGGGACTCGCGCCGCAAAACGCTTGATCGCGCGTCCGGATTCTTTCTAACCAAGAGCAAGCTGAACCGCGCGGCGCAGGAAGCCGTCGAGAAGGCCCTCAAATACGCCTACGTCGGACGCAAGAACAAGAAGCGCGAGTACCGTTCCCTGTGGATCGTGCGCATCAACGCGGGCTGCCGGCAGGCCGGTATTTCCTACAGCAAATTCATGCACGGGCTGAAAGCGGCCGGCGTGAATCTGGACCGCAAGGTGCTAGCCGAAGTGGCGGCCGGCGATCCGGCGAACTTCACCCTATTGATCGAGAAGGCCAAAGCGGCTCTGGAGAAGGCTGCCTGATGAGTCCCGTGGAACAGGAAACCGATTCGCTGCATGCGCTGGAGCAGCGCATCCAACAGGCGGTGCAGTTGGTAACGCGGCTGCGGCAGGAGAAAGACGCGGCGGTGCAGGAAGCCGCCGAGGCGCGCGCGGAGGCTGCCCGGCTCTCGGACGATCTGAAGACGTTGCACGCCGAACGCAAGCAGGTGCGCAGCCGGATCGAGAAGCTGTTGGGGCAGATCGACCAACTCAGCGCCGGCTAAAGCCGTGGCCGCCAGCACACCCGAAAAACGTCCGGTACGCGTCACCATCCTGAGCCAGTCTTACACGCTGCTCACCGCCGGGGATCCGCGCGAAGTGGAGGAGCTGGCGCGCCATTTGGATGAGTTGATGCTCTCCATCGCGGCCAAGTCTCCGAATGCGGATTCGACGCGCATCGCGGTGCTGGCTTGCATGCACCTGGCGGACCGGCTGCACAGTTTGGAGAAGGATCTCAATCAACTGAAAGAGCGCGTGGACCGCAAGAGCGAGGAGTTCGCGGGGCTGCTGGAGCAGGCGCTCGAGGGGGCAGAGTGAGACACTGGCGGGTGCTCGCGGCTTTGGCCGCGTCATTGGTTATGAGTGGTGTTTTATGGCCGGCTTCGGATGCCTACCGCGCGCAGATCGACGAATGGCGGCGGCAGCGCGAGGCCGCGCTGAAAGCGGACGGCGGATGGCTCACCGTTACCGGACTGTTCTGGCTGAACGAAGGGGAGAATCGCTTCGACACGGCGTTGAAGGATGGCGTGTTCATTCTGCACAACGGCAAAGTCACCTTGCGCGCGGGCGGCCAAACCCGCGAGCTGCACCCCGATTCGGCGGGGAAACCGGATGTGGTCACCGCAGGCAGCCAGTCGATGTTCGTGATCCGGCGTGGGGACAAGTACGGCATCCGCCTGAAGGACAACAACAGTAGCCTGCGCAAGGAATTCACCGGTCTGCATTACTTTCCCGTGAACGCGGACTATCGCGTTACGACGCACTTGGTCGCGGATGCGAAGAAGATCCCGGTTCTCAACATTCTGGGCCAAATCGAGGAGACCCCCAGCCCCGGATACGTGGAGTTTGAGCTGCACGGCCAGAAGCTGCGCCTGACGCCGGTTCAGGAATCGCCAGGTACATTGTTCTTCATCTTCCGCGACCTGACCGCCGGCAAAGAGACCTACGGCAGCGGCCGGTTCCTCGACACGGACCTGGGGAAAGACGGCGAAGTCGTGCTGGATTTCAACGAGGCCTACAATCCGCCGTGCGCGTTCACACCCTACGCGACCTGCCCGCTGCCGCCGAAGGAGAACCGGCTCTCGGTACGGATTGAAGCGGGTGAGCTGAAATATGGATCGCACTAAAGCGATTTATCCGGCAGCGTACTGCACATAGATCGCCACCAGGTTCCAAGCGACCACCGCTGCGAACCAGAAGTTGAGAAACACCAGCACGCGCTTGCGATTCAGGAACACCGCGAAGGCCGCCAGCCCCGCCGCCAGAATCTTCGAAATGATGAGCCCCGTTAGTGGACCGGTTTGCAGCAAATGTCCGATGAAAGTGCTGCCCTCGTGCGCGCCCAGGCGCAGGCCTACCAGGGTGGTCAGCACATCCAGGATTTGCAGGCCCAGGAATAGGCCGATGGATGGCGTTGGGAAGGGCTTCTGAATTCCAGTTTGGGTGGCGTCGATTTCTTGCGGCACGGCGTCCTGTGAAGATTCATTATGCCTGCGTGCCTCGGCAGCACTCCAGTCCTCTTTGGTTATCCGGTGGTGGGTCAACTGGTTGTGGGGCAGGATACCATCCTATCTTCATGGCCCTGCGGGCCAGCAAAGATGATGAAAACCATTGGAGGGCGGCCAATCTTGGCCGCAGCCGCCTTTTTAGGCGTCCAGAGCCGCCTGAGAGCCGGCTGCGGGCAGGATTGCGCGCCCTCCAAGACGGTTTCGAACGGTGCCCCACGAGCGCTCTTATTCGTCGCGTAATGTGGTGACTGGATCCAGGCGCGTCGCGCGGCGCGCGGGCAGATAGGCCGCGACCAGCGCCACGATCAGCAGGAGCGCGGCCACCGTGGCGAAGGTCGGCGGATCGGTGGGTCTCACCGCGAACAGGAGGGACTTCATCAGCGAAGTCAGGCCTAGCGCCGCCACCGTGCCGGCGATGAGGCCGCCCGCGACCAGAAGGACGCCCTGCCGCAGAATCATGCGCAGCACGTCGCCGCTCTGCGCGCCCAGCGCCATGCGCACCCCAATCTCGCGGCTGCGCTGCAGAACGGTTTGGGCCATCACGCCGTAAAGCCCTACCGCGGCCAGCAGCATGGCAATGAAGGAAAATGCCGCCAGCAGCCAAGCCGCGAAGCGCCGGTTGGCAAGCGATGCGGCCACGCGTTGATCCATGGTCTTCACGTCGAAGATGGGCACGTCTTTGTCCAGGCTGGACACCTCCTGTTGGATTCCATTTGCAAGCGCCATGGGATCGCCCGCGGTGTGCACCACAACCTGTACGGACTGCGCGGGCCTTTGCAGATACGACCAGTACAAGGTCGCTTTCCGCAGCTTGCTATCCAGCGCGCTGTGTTGCACATGTCCCACAACGCCGACGACGGTCGCCCACGACCCGTCGCTGCCGCGCCGCAGATGCCGTCCGATGGGGTCCTGGTTCTTAAAATATTGTTGCGCCAGAGCTTCGTCGACCACCGCGGCGCGGGGCGCGCCTTCGCGGTCGGAATCGGCCACCAAGCGGCCCCTGCGCAGCGGAATTCCCATCGTTTTGAAATAACCGGGGCTGACGATGCGCTGATCGGCGTGCGGCGCGGCTGCGCCTGTGGGCGCGTCATAGCCTTCGATGATGAACGATCCGGACATATTGCTCCCGCTGAAGGGCAGCGGATTCACGGCCCCGGCGGTCGAGACACCGGGCAGTGTGGAAACGCGATCGAGCAACGCATGGAAGAAACCGGAGGTCTGCGCATCGGTGCGGTAGCGGGCCGGGGGCAGCGAGACGCCGAAGGTCAGCACGTTTTGCGCGCGGAATCCGGGATCGACCTTTTCGAGGCTCGCAAAGCTGCGCAACAACAGGCCCGCGGCGACCAGCAATACCAGCGATATGGCCACCTCGGCAATCACCAGCGTGTTGCGCGTGCGATGACGGCGCAGGCTGCC
>JBEKTJ010000094.1:0-25190 GCA_049516155.1 Bryobacteraceae bacterium | reverse complement strand
CCCGGTGGTCGAACCGCGGCGGGGCGGCCTGACGGAGATCGTGGAGAAGACCGGCGGCGGCATTTTGGTGGAGCCGGACGATACGGCCGCGTTGGCGCAGGGCATCTACTCGCTGTGGAAGGGCCCGGGTCTCCTCGAACGCCTAGGGAAGTGCGGAGTGGCGGGTGTGCGCGAGCATTACAGCGTTGCGCGCATGGCCGCGCGCGCGCTGGAGGTGTACGCCGCTGTGGGGCAGGTTGCCACTTGAGAGCATGCGAGCCGTGCGCGGCCGCGAACTACCCATCCGCCGAGCCAGAACTTGACGAACTACAGTGACAATCTGGCCGGCTTTATCTGGGACGTGGCCGATCTCCTCGGCGGCCCGATCAGTTGTTCTACAACACCGGCATCAATACTTACATCCGGCTGGTCACCAACCTCAAGCAGCGCAAACGCAAAGGCAACATCCAACTGGTGAATGCGGTCGACTTCTTTCACCAAAATGCGCAAATGCCAAGCGCAACCTGATCTCCGACGAGCAGATCGCCGAAATTACCCGCATCTGCGGGACCTTCGAGGAATCGGAGCACTTCGGATTCCGCAATTTCACGTCGAACGCCCGCTACGCCTGAGCTTGGCGGTGACGCCTGAGCGGCTCGCCGCGCTGGAAGCATCAAAAGCGTTCGAGTCCCTTGCAACTTCTAAAAAGACGGGCGCGCTGAAAGAGATCGAAGCGGGCGCCGCCCGCCAGCCGGCTGTTCTCGCCATGCTGCGATCGTTACCACCCCGCGCGTTCTGGAAGAACCGTGCAGAGTTCCTTGCCGACATTGAGCCGTTCGCGACGCATGGATCGACGAAAGCAAGACCAAGATCGGCTACGAAATCCCTCTCACGCGCCACTTCTACAAATACACACCGCCATGGAACAAAAAACCAGAAACTGCGGAATTCCGCTGACGAAGAATCAACGATTTACGAGCAGTTTCTGGAGAGGCGGCTCTTGTGCGTCCTCGGGAGTCCCCTGCTTGACATGTACGCTATAACCGTACATACTTAAGCCACGGGAGAGCCGAATGCGGCTCATCAGCTACCGCCATAAAGGATTGCGGCAACTCCATGAAGACGACAACGCGAAAGGTGTGCCCGCCGCCATGGCTGACAAGCTGCGGAAGGTCCTGTTCGCCCTCGAAACAGCCCAGACCCTCGATCAGGCCGGGCGGTTTCCTGGCTGGAAACTGCATCCGCTGAAGGGCGAGATGAAACGCTCTTGGAGCCTGACCATAACAGGAAACTGGCGGCTGGTATTCCGCTACGACCCGGAAACCAACACCGCCACCGATATCGATTTGATCGACTACCATTAAGGAGACACCTAATGCCCATGAAGAACCCGCCCCATCCGGGCGACCTGATCAGAACCGAGATCGTCGAAGCCCTGGGCTTAAACGTAACCCAGGCGGCTCGGATTCTGAAGGTGCGTCGCGCCACGCTTTCCGACCTGCTCCACGGCAAAGCCTCGCTCACTCCGGAAATGGCGCTTCGCATCGAAAAGGCGTTCGGTCCGGATATGAACCACCTCCTCCGGATGCAACTCGCGTATGACGTTGCTAAAGTGCGGACGCTTTCTCGCGAGATCGCCGTCGAGCGGTACGTGCCCGCCTGATGCCAACCAAACCATTCCGCGAATTTGTCGAGCGAAGGGCATCGGCGCCACCGCCTCTGACCTGGAATCGCTGACCCTCAAAAGCCGGAAGCGGATGGCGCGGACCTTAGCCGTGCGGAAAAAAAGTTCCTGCAAGATCCGGACTGGATCACCGAGGACGCCGCCGACGCGATCATAGGCGAACGGATCGATCAGAGAGAAGCCGGCCGCACCAAGCCCCTGCGGAAGTATCTGAGAGAACGTGGCATCACGGTGGACGGTTGAAATCACACCGACCGCCGGTGCCGGTCTGAGCAACTTCCTGCAAAGCGCTAAGCGCGAAATTCCCCACGAGGTGGCAATCGGCCAGCTTTTCGCGAGTTCCGCAGCAGCGCATGCGACAATGGTCCATGGCTCCGCCCGAGCCACTTGCACCTGGCGCACTGCCTATGCTCGATGTATCCCAGATCACTAAGACCTACCCAACGCCACGCGGGCCCCTCTCCATTCTCTCGGCCATTTCGTTCAGCCTGCGGCGCGGCGAAGCGGCGGCAATTATGGGTCCTTCGGGCGCTGGCAAAAGCACGCTCCTCTACATCCTCGGCGGGCTGGAGCAACCCACGTCCGGCACGGTGACGCTCGATGGACACAATCCGTACGCGCTGTCCGATAAGGAACAGGCCGCGTTTCGCAATCGGTCCATCGGCTTCATCTTCCAGGACCACTGTCTGCTGCCGCAGTGTTCGGTGCTTGAGAATGTGCTGGTGCCGACGCTGGTATCGCACGACGGCGCCGGCGCCGTGGACCGTGCGCGCGATTTGCTGGCGCAGGTTGGCCTGAGCGACCGCCTGGATCATCGTCCCGCCGAGCTTTCGGGCGGCGAGAAGCAGCGCGTGGCACTGGCGCGCGCACTCATCCGCAAGCCGCTGCTGCTGCTATGCGATGAGCCCACCGGCAACCTGGATCAGGCTTCCGCGGATGTGGTGGCGTCTCTGCTGCTCGAGCTGCACCAGCGGCAGGAAACCATCCTGATCGTAGTGACTCACAGTGCGGAACTGGCCGCCCGATTTCCCTTGCGGTACGAATTGCGAAATGCGAATCTCCACCCTGTTGGCGCGTAATCTCAAGTGGTATTGGCGCACGAACCTGGCTGTGCTGCTGGGCGTTGCCACCGCGGCGGGAGTGTTGGGCGGCGCGTTGCTGGTGGGCGATTCGGTGCGCGCCAGCCTGCGCGATTTGGTGCTGGCCCGGCTCGGCAATACCGATTATGTGGTCGCGCGGAACGGCTTCTTTCGGGAGGATCTGGCCGCGGCATTCAACAAGACAGGCCAGGAGGCCTGTCCTACGATCGCAATTAACGGCATGGTCGCCCACCAGGCCAGCGGACGCCGGGCGCTTGGCGTGCAGATCTACGGAGTCGACCAGCGCTTCGGCGTTGCTCCGCAAGGGGACCAGATCCTGCTGACCGCCGCGCTGGCGGACGAACTGGACGCCAAGCCCGGCGATGCGCTGCTGGTGCGGGTGGAGAAGCCTTCCGCGATTCCGCTCGAATCGCTGCATGGCCGGAAAGAGGATGTAGGTAAAACCATTCGCCTCACGCTTGGGGCGGCCGCGCCGCGCGAGTTCTCTCTGAATCCGCAACAGGGCGATGTGCGCGCGGCGTTCGTGCCGCTGGCACGGCTACAGAGGGAGTTGGGTGAGGTGGGTAAGGTTAACACAATTCTGGTGGCGGGGGGACCGCTCCCCGACGGTCGCGCTTCGGTAACCCTCGAAGACCTGGGCATCAAAGTGCGCCCCTTGAAGGACAGCTTGTCTCTCGAGACCGACACCACTCTAGTCCCCGATACGTTGGCCGAACAAGCCACCGCGACTGCGAAGTCACTCGGTCTGAGCACCGAACCGATATTCACCTATCTGGCGAATAGCATTCGCGCCAACGGCCGCGAGATCCCCTACTCAGTCGTTACGGCGCTAGGAACGCAGGACGGCATCACCCTGAATCAATGGGCTGCGCACGACCTCAACGCGAAGCTAGGCGACGCAGTCTGGCTGGATTACTACGTGTGGCGGTCCGATGGCCGCCTGCACACCGAAAGCGCGCAATTCCGCTTGACGCAGATCGTCCCCATCGCAGGCGCGGCAGCCGACCGCGACTACGCGCCGGAATATCCGGGCATTTCCGAATCGAACAGCCTGCGCGATTGGGACCCGCCCTTCCCGTTGGACCTGCATCGCGTCCGCCCGGCCGATGAGCAGTACTGGAAGCAATACCGCACCACGCCCAAAGCCTTCATCTCACTTGCGCGCGGCCAGCAGCTCTGGGGCACGCGTTTCGGCAAGCTGACTTCGATCCGCATCTCGCCGCCGTCCGCCGCCTTCCCCGGCGCACTGCGCGCCGCCATCGACCCCGCGCAAATGGGACTTACAGTTATCCCGGTGAAAGCCCGCAGTCTCGCCGCCTCCCAAGGCGCAACCGATTTCGGCGAGTACTTCGTATACTTCAGTTTCTTCCTGATGGTGTCCGCACTATTGCTGACCGGACTGTTCTTCAAGCTGGGCATCGAACAGCGCATGCGCGAGATCGGTGTGCTGCGCGCGCTTGGGTTTTCGATTTCGAAGATCCGCACCGTATTCCTGCTGGAGGGCGCGGCACTGGCCGTGGCCGGTTCGCTGTTTGGATTAGCCGGCGCGCTAGGATACGGAGAGCTGATCGTGCTGGGCCTGCGCACCTGGTGGATCGGCGCAGTCGGCACCCGGCTGATCTCGCTGCACCCATCCGTGGCATCCTTGGCTGCGGGCGCGCTAGCGGGAATCTTCACAGGCCTCGCCGCGATCGCGTGGACCCTGCGCAAACTCGCGCCAGTGACGCCGCGCGGTTTGTTAGCGGGCGAGCAAACGAGCCACTCCGCCAAGCGCCCGGTGCTGATCGGAACCATCGCGGCGCTGCTGGCGCTGATCCTGCTCGCGATGGGCCTGGCACGCGCGCTAGACCCAACCGCTGCATTCTTCGGAGCCGGCACGCTTCTGCTCATCGCAGCCCTCAGCTTCCAGTCCGCCGCCCTGAATCGGCGTTCATCGGCGTTCATCGGCGGCTTAATCGCTCTGTCGTTCCGCAGCGCGACATACCGCCCCGCGCGGAGCATCCTGTGCATCGCGCAAATCGCTTGCGCCACGTTCCTGATCGTTTCGGTGGACGCCTTCCGTCAGACTGGCAGTTCAGCGGGCACAGGCGGCTACCCGCTGATGGCGGAGTCCGTCCTGCCGCTGATCCACGACCCCAACACCGCCGCAGGCCGCGAGTCCCTCAATATCCCGCCCCACGAAGGCGTCCATTTCGTGCCCTTCCGCCTGCGGCCCGGCGACGATACGAGTTGTCTGAATCTCTACCAGCCGCGCAATCCGCGAATCCTGGCGCCTCCCGCGGCGTTTTTGCGTAACGCGCACTTCGCATTTCAGGATTCGGCGCCACACTCCGCGAACCCGTGGCTGCTGCTCGAATCGCAGCCTGCGGGTGGCGCAGTTCCGGCCATCGCCGACGCCAACTCCATGACGTACGTACTGCACCTCAAGCTGGGCGAGGATTTCATCGTAAATGGGACACGTTTTCGAATCGTAGCGGCCCTGCAAGATAGCATCTTCCAAAGCGAACTGCTGATCTCCGAGAAGAACTTTTTGCGCCTGTTTCCGGACGTGGAAGGCTATCGCTTCTTCCTGTTGGACGTCTCACCCCAAAGAGCGCAGCAGGTGACCGGCACACTGGAGGAAGCCCTGTCCGACTACGGGTTCGATATCCAATCCACAGAGGCGCGGCTGGCGGGGTTTCATAAAGTCGAGAACACGTATCTCTCGACCTTCAGCAGTTTGGGCGCGCTGGGGCTGGTGCTGGGCACGGTGGGCCTCGCGGCCATTCTGCTGCGTAACGTGCTGGAGCGCCGCCGCGAATTGGCGCTGCTGCGCGCGGTCGGATATCGGCCGTCTGATCTGGGCGCCATGGTGCTGATGGAGAATCTGCTCCTGCTGCTGCTGGGTTTGGCCACCGGCACTGTGTGCGCGTTGCTGGCGATTGCGCCGGCGGTTGCGTTGCACGGCGGTCAACTGCCGGTCGCTTCGCTGGGTGTGCTCTTGGCGGCAGTGCTGGCCACGGGGATCGGCGCCTCGCTGGTGGCCACGCGCGCGGCGTTGCGCTCGCCGCTGCTGGCGGCTTTGCAATCGGAGTAATCTGAATCATGCATCGCCATTTTGCAATTTATCCCGCTGTTCTCGTGGTAGCGGTGTGGGCCGTCGCTGGGGCAGAAGATTGGCCGCAATGGCGCGGGCCTCATCGCGATGGAGTCGCCACCGGCTTCCCCGAACCCAAAGCCTGGCCGGAGAAACTCACTCTCAAATGGAAAGTCACGGTGGGCGAAGGGCACGCATCGCCCGTGGTGGCCGATGGCCGGATCTACGTGCATTCGCGCCAGGGCGATCGCGAAGTGGTCTCGGCGCTGCGCCCTGAGAATGGGCAAACCATCTGGCAGGAAGGCTACGCAGCGCCGTACACCATGAATCCGGCCGCCACCAGCCACGGCAAGGGCGTGAAGTCGACGCCCGTGGTGCAGGATGGCCGCATCTTCACATTCGGCATCGGCGGCACGCTCTCCTGCTTCGATGCCACGACCGGCAAGCCGCAGTGGCGCAAAGAATTCGGCTCGCCAGATTTCGGCGTGGCCACTTCGCCCGTGGTCGACGGCAGCTTGGTGATCGCATACGTGGGCGGCAACACACAAGGCGCGCTGACCGCCTTCGACGCCGCTAGTGGCACCGAAAAATGGAGTTGGAAAGGCGACGGACCGGCGTATGCCTCGCCCATCGTCGTCGAAATTGCCGGCACTCGCCAGGTGGTGACGCAAAGCCGCAACAAGATCATCGGAGTTTCGGCCGCCACGGGCGCGCTGCTGTGGCAGATTCCTTTCAAGACCGCTTACGAGCAGAACATCGTGACGCCCGCACTCTATCGCGACACGCTGATCTTTTCCGGCACGGGCAATCCCGTGACTGGCGTCAAGGTGTTGAAACACGGCGCCGAGTGGACCACCGAGACCGTCTGGCAGAACAAAGATTTTTCCATGTACATGAGTTCCCCCGTGGTGAGCGGCGATCTGCTGTTCGGATTTACAGAGCGCAAACGCGGGCAGTTCTTCTGCCTGAAGCCCAGCGACGGCGCCATACTGTGGACATCCGACGGCCGCCAGGGGGATAACGCGGCCATTGTTGCGGCTGGTTCCGTCTGGTTGATTCTTACGTCCGACGCCAACTTGATTGTGGCGCGCCAAAGCGGCAAGGCTTTCGAACCATTGCGCAAATATTCCGTGGCCGACAGTCCCACCTGGGCGCATCCTGTGGTTCTGGGCCACGGTATCCTGATCAAAGACGCCACCAACCTGGCGCTATGGGATCCGTCATGAAACTTCTCACGGCTCTACTGGCTTGTGTGGCCCTCCAAGCCGCGTCGCTCGAATGGCCGCAGTTCGGCGGCCCGCACCGCAACTTCACATCCGACGCCAGAGGCTTGGCCAACACATGGCCGGCCGCGGGGCCGAAGAAGCTCTGGAGCCGCGATTTGGGCGAGGGATACTCCGGCATCGCGGTGGATGGCGCGGCGCTCTACACCATGTATCGGCGCGGTTCCGATGAGGTCACGTTGGCCGCCGCCACCGCCACCGGCAAGACCATCTGGGAATATACAGAGAACGCGTCTTTCCGCAGCGGCATGGCCATGGAGAATGGTTCGGGCCCGCACGCCACGCCACTAGTTACCGCCGACGCCGTGTACGCCGTGGGCATCCTGGCGCACCTGGTCTGTCTGGACAAAAAGACGGGCAAGGTGCTTTGGTCGCACGATCTCTGGCGCGAATTCAACGGCACGCCCATGGACCGCGGATATTCGGTCAGCCCTATTGCCTGGAAAAACACGGTGATCATGAAGGTGGGCGGCGCGGGTCACGCGCTGATTGCCTTCAACCAGAAGGATGGCAAAGTCGTCTGGCAGAAACAGGATTTCGCGAACTCGCCGTCTTCGCCGATCCTGATTAAGGTGGATGGGCAGGACCAGCTTGTCGCGGTAATGGGCGGTGAAGTAGTGGGAATCAACCCGGACTCGGGCGATCTGTTTTGGAAGCATCCGCACACCACCAGTTGGGGTCTCAACATCGCCCTGCCGCTGTGGACCGGCGACAATACGCTGTTCGTCTCCTCGGCTTACAACGGCGGATGTGTGGCGCTCGAACTGCACGTGGCCAATGGTAAGACGCAGGTGAAGGAACTATGGAGTAATAACCGCATGCGGGTGCACATCGGGAACCTGCTGCGCATCGGCGACACGCTGTATGGATCGAGCGGCGATTTCGGACCTGCCCCGCTGACCGCGCTGGATGCGAAGACGGGCAAGGTGCTGTGGCAGGACCGTACTTTCCCCAAGGCCACATTCTTATATGCCGATGGCAAGTTGATCGCCGTCGATGAGGATGGCAACCTGTCGCTGGCCACCGTTTCGCCCGCCGGGTTGAAGGTGCTATCGCGCGCGGAGTTGCTGCGCAGCAACGCCTGGACCGCGCCGGCATTGGCGGGGACGGCGTTGTACGTGCGCGATCGGCATAGCTTGATGGCGCTGGATCTGCGATAAGGGCGCGGGGCGAACTCCAGGTCTGCCCTATTATAGGGATCTCGTCGCCAAATGTCTCCCACTTTAGCCCAAGAATATGCGGCATTAGGTTGTGTAGGTCCGGTGGTGGGGACGGCACAGGTTTGCCCCCAGCGTCCCCCAGTGGCGCTGGTCCCATAAGACGGAATGCCGAACGCTGCCGTTTCGGCGATATGTAGTACAGTGATCGGGAAGAATCCATATGGACACCCTGCCCCCCGCCGTGCGAAGCGAGCGCATGAGCCGGTTCCGGTCCAAGGACACCAAGCCGGAGTTGGTTGTGAGGGCCCTCGTGCACCGGATGGGCTTCCGATACCGGCTGCACGACCGCAGCCTGCCGGGAAGTCCACAGATAGTCTTCCCGGGATCCGCGTTTATTGCATGGGGGTCCGGTGATTGAAGCATTGGTCGTCGGAGAGCTTTATTCAAACGAGGAAATCTTTAAGTCTCTCCAGGTGTCGAATGCCGGCGGAATCCGCCTTTCGCTGCGAGACAAGACAGTTCTGAGGGCAACCATCATGACCTCGGTGCAAGATTTCCATGGAACAGGTGAGAACCCCTACCGCGACCGGCTGGAGGGCGGCGTCTTAACCTACACGGCGGCCGGAAAGCTTGGCCAACAGACGCTTTCGGGGGTGAATAGCCGATTGGCCGAGCAACGGACGTTCAACTTCCCGATACACGGATTTGTCTTGATAGCCAGCCGAAGGGACAAGGCCGTCGGGCCGAGGCGCTGGAAGTATCTGGGACTGCTCGAATACCTCCGCCAATACCCAGACACGCAGCTCGACGCAGATGGCCAGATTCGCAAGGTCTGGCTGTTTGAATTCAAGATTCACCAGGAAGAAAGGGTCTTGCCCCTCAGTGTGGAGACGGTCGTCTCAAGCCGAATACTTGCCGCGTCCAGGCTGCTTGCTCAAGCCTCTGACGATGATGACATCATCGACGGGGGCAGCGGCTTGCAAACCGAAGGCCTTGGGCGGATCGAGCACGTTCGCGGCAGGTTGTTGGCAATGGCGCCGAGGAACTTCGAGATCTTCATTAAGGACTTGCTTCTCCATTGCGGGTTCGTGGATGTCTGTGTTACAAGGTTCAGCGCCGATGGCGGAGTTGATGTAAACGCCAGAGTTGGTGGGCGGATTTGGATCTTCGAAGACACGCTGGTGCAGGTACAGGCGAAGCGTTGGCTGCACTCTGTCGGACGAAAGGAGGTCGCCGAATTGCGGGGAAGCCTGCAGCCATTCGCCCGGGGCGCGGTCGTCACGACCAGTCATTTCTCGAAGGCAGCTATCAACGAGGCTGCCGAGGAAGGGAAGAATCCGATTGCGCTTGTCGACGGTTTTAGGCTGTCCAAGGTTGTGCTTGACGAACAATTTCGCCTGGCAGTATGACTGCTTTTTAGGAGATCAGTAAACATGAAGAGCGACGGTGGCGACAGAAATAGCGATGAGTGGTTTCGGGCGCGTGCGAAGGAACTGTATGGCAGAGACGGTGAGATCGAAGTAGACAGCAACGCGCGCATCTCTTATGGGGATGATCCCGGAGCCTACGTGGAGGCATGGGTCTGGGTGCCGTTTGACAAGGAAGGCGACTCAGAGGACGCATGATCCATCCCGCCCTGGACTCGTCAGCCTCCGCAACGGATCGTTGGACTGCGTAGGCAAAGTGGATAGCCCCAAGAAGCCGCTCGGGCGGGCACGGGCGCGAGGACTCACTAATAAGGTATTACCGCAAGGCCGGCGAGGGCGAGTGCGCGTGGAACGGGAATGGGTTCGGCCCTCATGATCCAGGCAGGGAGCGCGAAACGACCAACAAAGCACCAGATGGTTTCGATGCGCAGTATCCGATCCGGCAGGATTGGGTCTGCGACTGGATCAAGGCTGGCGACGCGAATGCGGCAGAGCTGTTGAAGGCCATGAAGGGCGGCCTGCCTTATCTGCTGCGTTACCAAACCGCGAAGCAGAAGTCGCAGGAGCCGCACGCTGACTACGCCGCCCTGACCGTGACAGTACCACAGGGCGGCATGAGTGCCCACGGCCTGTTGCGAACAGTCGCTCAAGCGCTGACTGGATGGCAGGCTACTGCGTTCCCGAGCCACATGATCTTGTACAAGGAACATCGGACCTATGTGCACGGTCAGGTCATCTGGCCAGCGTAGGCTCGATCACCGCGCCGATCGGCTTCCCCAACACGCCTGGGTAGCTGTCCGCGCCGATACCCAGCAACTCCAGCGCGGTGGGAGCGATGTCGCGCTGGCGATACGATTCCGTGTGAGTGGCTTCGCCCTTGGCCGGCGTATCCGGTCCGGCAACGGCGATCCAGATCTGATCGGCGCCTTTCACGTCTTCGGCGTGGCTGTGCCAGTCGTCCCACGTGCCGCCGCGTCCGTGGTCGCAGGTCACCATCAGCGTGGTGGAATCGCGATACGCGGGTGCGGACTGCACCCATGTCCAAAGCTCTTGCAGCGCGCCGTCCAAGAATTGGATGGACCTGAGGACCTGGTCGTAGCGGCGCGCATGCGCCCAGTCGTCCGTCTCGTCGAAAGCGATAAACAGTACGCGCGGCTGCACGCTTTTCAAATACTCCATCGCCAGCCCGAAGGTGAAAGCGTCGTGGCGCGCGCTGTCGTCCAGGTATCTGGCCTGTAACTGCAGTTTGTTCAACTCGGCCACGCGCGGATTGTCCGCCGGCAGTGTGGAAGCCTCGTAGCCGGCGTTGATGAAAATTTCTCCGCGACGGTTCTCGGCGATGTAGTGAAACATATCCCACGATCCGAACACCGCGACCTTTTCCTTAGGCAGCTTCCACCGCTCCTTCACAAGCTGCAGGAAGGTCGGCGTTGGATTCTGCACGGGATCGTTGCCGCGAATCGCGTCATCCTGCGCACGGCCCGTCAGGATCTCGGAATAGCCGGGATACGAAACCCGATAGCGATTGGTCACTTGTACGGAACTGCCCTTTGTGACATTGCCGAGCACCACTCCGGATGGCGCAAGCGTGCCCCAGAAAAACGGCAGCAGCGCCATGCGCCGCTCCTCGGGCCGCGGCTTCCATAGGCGATCGCGCAACTCCGGAGCGCCGGTCTCGGTCATGCCGGCGTCCTTCTGATTCATCAACAGCGGGTCGATGCCGGTGAAGAGGTCCTGCCAGCGCAGTCCGTCGGCAGTGACCAGGATCAGGTTTGTCGTTTTGCGTTGTTGCGCGGCGCTCGTGGATGCCAATGCGGCGGCCGTGCCGCAGGTTGAAAGAAATTGGCGGCGAGTCACAGGTTCGATCATACCGTAATCGATCCGGACGGGCGGCCGATGACGCCCGAGCAGTTCCGCACGGCGCGCCGGGTAGCGGGCACGTATCCATAGTACACTGACGGATCGGGATGGTTTGATGCAATTTACACGGCGGCAATATCTTTGTCTATTCGGCGCGAGCCTGTCTGCGGCTCCCGTCGATTCGCTCGCCGATCGCTGGCGGCGGATTGCGTCTGAAGCCGACGGCACGCTAGGAGTGGCTGCAATCAACCTGCAATCGGGACAGAACGTCAGCCTGCATGGCGACGAACGCTTCCCCCTGGCCAGCGTATGCAAGTTGCCCATCGCTCTCCACATCCTGGCGATGGTGGATGAACGCAAGCTCTCGCGCAATATGGCAATCGAAGTCATCAAGCAGGACGTCGTTACGAACGTCAGCGAAGTGGCGCAGCGTTGGCCCAAACAGCGGAGCTTTCCTCTCGACGAATTGCTGCTATTGATGGTGGCGACGAGTGACAATACAGCCGTCGAAACCCTGTACCGGATCGGCGGCGGGGCGGCGGCGATCACTGCGCGGCTTCAAGGTTGGAATCTGGACGGCATCCGGATCGACCGCAGCGAGCGGCAGTGCAACCGCGACGCCGCAAAGTCCATGCGGCTTTTCATCGCCGACCCGCGCGACACGGGCACGCCCAGCGGCACTGTCCAATTGCTAATGCGCCTATTTCGGGGCGAGTTGCTTTCGGCATCGTCAACCGCACGCATCGTCGAGATAATGCGAGCCACCACCACCGGAGCGGGGCGCATCAAAGGTTTGCTACCCACCGGTGTAGTGGTCGCACACAAGACCGGGACTACCGGAACGCATGCCGGTCTGAACGGTTCTACGAACGACGTGGGCGTCATTGCACTTCCGAAAGGCACGGGCCAACTCGCGCTGGCCGTCTACTTGAAAGGCAGCACTCGCGATCTGGCTGCGCGGGAGGCGGCAATCGCCCGCATCGCGAAAGCGACGTTTGACGCCTGGCTTGGATAAGCTTCGTCCTATCCCCGTTGTGTCGCTCTCTAGCGATAGCCGGCCAGGCGCGCGCCGCCTATCGCCGAAACGTCTGGAGAACTTCCCCACACACCGCCGGGATGTACTATCATGCCTCTTTACCCAACAGCTATGAAACACGTCACCGCGATGCTGCTGGCCGCGGCATCTTTAACTTACGCCCAAGCGCCCGGCCCCATCGCGCTTCGTGGCGCACGCGTCGTCACCGTCAGCGGCCCCGTGCTCGAAAAAGGCATCGTGCTGCTGCGCAATGGCCTCATCGATGCCGTCGGCGAGAACGTCGACATACCGAAGGACGCCTGGGTCGTGGATGCCCAGGGCGCCACCGTCTATCCCGGCCTGATCGATGCTCTTAGCACCGTAGGCTTGCCCGAAACGCCCGCACAGCCCACTGCCGCCCGCACGGAGACACCGGCTACACCGCGATTCGGCGCACAAGACCTTCCCGTACCCCTTGAGCAGGGGCCGCAGTTTCGCCCCTTCACCACTACCTGGGTGCGCGCCGCCGATCTCTTGAATCCGTCCGACCGGCGCATCGAGGAAACCCGCAGCGTCGGCTTCAGTTCCGTGGTTGCGTTTCCATCCGCCGGTATCTTTGCGGGCGAAGGCGCGTTTCTCAATCTCTCCGGCGAAAAGCAGGGCCGCATGGTAGTCGCTTCGCCCGCCGGACAATACGTGACCCTGGCCTCGCACGGCTTCGGCACCTACCCCGGCTCGCTGATGGGCGTGATCGCCTACATCCGGCAAGTCTCCTTCGACGCCGATCACTACAAGCTGGAGTTGCAGGCCTATGCCAGCCATCCGGTGGGCCAAAAGCGCCCGAATTACGATCGCGCCGTCGAAGGCTTGCTGGAATCGCCGCGCTTATTGCTGCCCGCCGACGATGCCAAACAACTCGACCGCATGATCCGCTTCGCGGCGGAACTGAAGCGCCCGACCGTGCTGTACGGCGGCCACCAGGCGTATAAGATTGCGGATCTCGTGGCGAAGTCCGGCGTTCCGTTGCTGGTCAACCTGAAGTGGCCCGAGAAGCCCAAAGACGCCGACCCGGACCGCGAGGAAAGCTTCCGCACGCTCGAATTGCGCGACCGCGCGCCCTCCACTCCGGCCGCCCTCGAAAAGGCTGGCGCGCGCTTCGCATTCTACTCCGGCGGCACGTCAGCCAAGGATGTACGGAAGGCATTGAAACGCGCGATTGATGCTGGCCTGACCGAAGCAGCAGCCGTGCGCGCGTTGACCCTCAGCGCCGCTGAAATCTATGGCGTGGCCGACCGTGTGGGCTCCATTGAGCCGGGCAAGATCGCCAATCTGCTGGTGGTAAAGGGTAGCTTGTTCGATGAGAAAGCCAAGATCCAGTATGTGTTCGTCGATGGCGTAAAATACGAGCCCGTTCCGGAGACGCCGCCATCGGGCGATAGAGAAGGGCGCTCCGCGCCGGGAGGTGTCGAATGAAACGCTTCGTCCTTTTTCTGTTGCCACTGCTTGAAGCCACACTGCTCCCGGCCGCCCAGACCACGGTCATCCGCAATGCCACCGTCATCACCGTCACCAAAGGAACCTTCCAAGGCTCTATCCTGATTCGCGACGGCAAAATCGTGGAAGCCGGCGAAAAGGTGCTGGTCCCTGATGGGGCGCGCGTCATCGACGCGGGCGGCCAATTCGTGATGCCCGGCATCATCGACTGCCACTCGCACATCGCCGCCGACAGCATCAACGAAGGCGCGGTGGCCGTGTCGTCCATGGTGGGCATCGAAGACGTCATCAACCCGGACGACATCGATATCTATCGCGCGTTGGCCGGCGGCGTGACTACCGCCAACATACTGCATGGCAGCGCCAACCCGATCGGCGGTAAGTGCCAGGTGATGAAGATGCGCTGGGGCAAAGACGCCCAAGGGCTGATCTTCGAAGGCGCCATGCCCGGCATCAAGTTTGCCTTGGGTGAAAACGTCAAGCGCTCGGGATCGCCCGGAAACGGATTCGGAGCTTCTCCCGGCTTGCGCTATCCTGCCAGCCGCATGGGCGTGGAGGATGTCATTCGCGAAGCCCTGACCGAGGCCCGCGCCTACCAGAAGGAATGGCGCGACTACCAAGCCAAAGTCGACCGCCATGAGCAGGCCATCCCGCCGCGCCGCGACTTGAAACTCGAGCCATTGGTGGAAGTATTGGAAGGCAAGCGTTACGTGCATGCGCATTGTTACCGCGCCGATGAAATCCTGATGCTGCTGCGGGTGGCCGACGACTTCGGATTCAAGATCCGCACGCTGCAACATGGCCTGGAGGCTTATAAGGTGGCCAGGGAGATCGCCGCCGAGGGCACGGGAGTTTCCACCTTCAGCGACTGGTGGGCTTACAAGGCCGAGGCTTTCGATGCCATCCCCTATAACGCCGCCATCCTGGTACGCAAAGGCGTGTTGGTCTCATTGAATTCGGACTCCGCGGAGTTGATGCGGCACCTGAATACCGAAGCGGCTAAGGCCATGAAGTACGGCGGACTGAGCGAGACTGAGGCTCTCTCGCTGGTGACCATCAATCCCGCCAAGCAACTGGGCATCGAAAACCGTGTTGGTTCCATCGAACCGGGCAAGGACGCCGACCTGACCATTTTCGACAAGCATCCATTATCTAATTACGCCAAAGTGGAGAAGGTATTCATCGACGGCGATCTTTATTTCGACCGCGAAAAGGACCTGGAAGAACGTCCCGGCAAAGAGGCGCGGAAGAAAGCCTTGATCGACAAAGAGAAGGCGCAGGAGAATAAGGCGCGCAAGAAGCCCGAACCGGCGGAAGACAAGAAGACGGAAGAACCTGGAGGCGCCCAATGAAGACCCGTGGCGAGGCGCCATGCGCCGCTTGCCTGGCTATCTTTCTCAGCCTTGCCTCTCTGCGCGCCGCCGGCCCCGATACCATCCTGCTGCGCGGCGCCACCGTGCATCCGGTATCCGGCCCGGATATCGCCGACGCCGCGGTGCTGATGCGCGACGGTAAGATCGCCGAAGTCGGCCCACGCATCGCCGTGCCCAAGGGTGCACGAATAATTGAGTTGAAGGGTCTGCATGTCTATCCTGGAATGATCGACTCGGACACTGAAATCGGCCTGACCGAGATCGAAGCCGTGCGGGAGATGAGCGACATCTCCGACATCGGCCTGTTCAAGCCGCAGTTGCGCGCCGCCACCGCGGTCAATCCGGCTAGCGAGCACATTCCGGTTACCCGCGCCAACGGCATCACCAGCGTAATCACCAGTCCCGGTGGCGGCATCGTCGCGGGCCAAAGCGTCCTGATGCATCTTAGCGGCTGGACCATGGAGGATATGGCCGTGCGCGCGCCCGCCGCCATGCGCCTGGAGTTTCCGAACATTCGAACGCCCAACCGTTTTGCCGCGGCCGCCGAGACACCCGGCCGCACTTCGGCTTATGCGGAAGCCAAGAAAAGATACGAGCAGCAGATGCGCGATTTGAACGACTTCATGGAGTCCGCCCGACGCTACCGGCAGGCCAAAGCCGCCGCCGGAACCGGGTTCGAGACCGACCTGAAGTTCGAAGCCATGATTCCGGTTCTGGACGGCGAGCTCCCCATGTTGATTCGCGCGGAGAGAGAAAAGACCATCAAGGAAGCCATTGCGTTCGCGGACAAACAGAAGGTGCATATGATCCTGGAGCGGGGCGCGGAAGCCTGGAAGGTTGCCGCCGATTTGAAGGCGCATAACATCCCCGTGATCCTGCCTCCCACGTTGCGTTTACCGGATGAAGAAGACAACCCGTATGACAAGCCCTTCAGCATCCCGGGCGAGTTATTCAAAGCGGGAGTCAAATTCGCTTTCGCGAGCTTCGGACCGGGGGATGAAGATAATCCCCGCAATCTTCCTTATGAGGCGGCCGCGGCAGTTGGTTTCGGCTTGCCTCCGGAGGAAGCTCTCCGGGCCGTCACGCTCTATGCCGCCCAAATCTGGGGCGTCGGCGACGAGCTAGGCTCCATCGAAAAAGGCAAGTGGGCGGACCTGATTGTAACCGACGGAGACCCCCTGGAAACCCGCACCCAAATAAAGCAGATGTTTATCAAGGGAGCAGCCGTGGATCTGGACAACAAGCACCACCGCCTATACGAAAAGTATCTCGCCCGGTAGGACAGGCCTCCTGGCCTGTCCACTTGGCCTGTCTATCTGTCCTCCTACATCGGCGAGTCGCAAATAATAGTCACCGGACCGTCGTTCACTAGATACACCTGCATTGACGCCTGGAAGACGCCAGTTTCTACTGGAAGGTTACTCTGGCGGGCCAAATTCACAAAGTATTCGTAGAGCCGGCAAGCGTCCGGCGGGCTCGCCGCTAAGTCGAAGCTAGGCCGGCGCCCCTTCCGGCAATCGCCGTACAAGGTGAACTGCGAAACCACCAGCAGACTACCACCCGCCTCGCCGACATTCCGGTTCATTTTGCCGTCGCCATCGGGAAAGATCCTGATGTGTAGTACTTTCTCTATAAGGTACTCTGCCTGTTTCTCCGAATCTGTCTTGGCGATGCCCAGCAGCACCAGAAGGCCCGCTCCGATAGCGCCGGCCACTTGCCCATCCACTTCCACGCGCGCCTGTCTGACCCGTTGGATAACGACTCGCATGACTGAAACTCCGCCGGTAACCGAATATTATAGCTTTAAGTAATTGCATCCTTGGCAACCCATCATATAGGTGATATAGTGACCGAGGGAGAAACCAATGCCAAGAGGTAAAGCTAAATCGGCTACACCAGACCAGACAACCCTGCAGATGGCGCTGGTAGGGTACGAAGTTGAAAAAGAACGTATCGCAGCCAAGATGCGCGATATCCAAGCGCAATTAGGCGGAAAGACAGCCGGCGGAAGCGCGGCTGCTAAGAGCGAAGCCGGACCGAAGAAGCGAGTGCTGAGCGCGGCGGCGCGGAAGCGGATCGCCGCCGCTCAGAGAAAACGCTGGGCAGAACATCGCAAGAAGGCGGCCGCGGGAAAGGCCTAGCGGCTTGTGGGAGAAGTAACGCAACGCCGCTTACTGGAGTGCGCGGCTCGGCGCCTTACCGGGCCGCGGCCATAAGAGCGGTTCTTACAGTGGGCTGGTTTCACATGCTGGTTTGAAATGATAGTGGGCACTGGAGTGGATCTTGCCGAAGTTCCGCGGATTCGCGCAGCCATTGAACGCCATGGCCAGCGCTTCATCGAGCGGATTTACACTCCTGCCGAGATCGCCTACGTCGAGCGCAAAGCCAACCGCTACGAACGTTTTGCCGCCCGATTCGCGGCCAAAGAGGCGGGCATGAAGGCTATCGGCACGGGCTGGCGGCGGGGGGTGCGCTGGCAGGATTTTGAGGTGACCAACCTGCCTTCGGGCAAACCTACACTTCGGTTCCATGGGCAAGCTGCCCGTTTCGCGGAGGCCTTAGGGGTGAAGTCCATCGCCCTATCGCTCACGCATACGGCGGAGTTGGGGATGGCGCACGTAATTCTGGAGAACTAGGCACGGCCCGCAGTTGAGCCTCCTCCAGACGCTTGGTTTCCTGCCACGTATAGATCATGCGGTGAATCACCGTCAGGTTTGATAGCACCGCGATCACCCACAGGACCGGCGCCATCCTGTCGAACAGCGCCCCGATGATCAGCAGCACGACGCGCTCGGGCCGTTCCAGGAATCCCACCTTGCACTTGGGAATCGTATTTTCGGATCGCGCGCGGGTGTAACTTACCATCACCGATCCCGTCATCACGATGGCCGTCAGCACCACATAGAAGAAGCGATTGATGGAAGCGTAGTAGACCAGCAGCCCCATGAGCAGCGCCAGGTCCGAGTAGCGGTCCAGCACGGAGTCGAAGAAACCGCCAAAGCGGGTGACCCGATTCGTTTCGCGGGCCACGCGGCCGTCCACCATGTCGAACAAACCGGCGCCAATCACTACGGCTCCGGCCCACCGGAAACTGCCCGCCGCGAACAGGTAGGCCGCTACGATATTGATCACCAGCCCCAGGAACGTGAGTACGTTCGGATGAATGCGCGAGAGCGCCAGCCACCGCACAATCCGGTCGATAGCGGCCCCAAAGACGACGCCGATCGCGCGCGTGTAAGTCATCGCTTCAGTCCGCCGCCTCGTGGATCGTGGTCAGCTTCAGAATCTCCAACTCCTTGAACCCGCCCGGCAGTTGGACGCGAACCGCATCTCCCACTTCCTTGCCCAACAGCGCGCGCCCAATCGGGGAACTGGTCGAGATTTTGCCGTTCGGTGCATCGGCCTCCTCCGACGTGACCAGGAAATACGTGCTCTCTTCGTCCTTCTTGGTATCCAGCACCACGACCGTGGAACCCAGCCCGACCTTGCCGTGCGGGATTTTCGTGAAGTCCACCATGGACATCTCGGCCAGCCGATGCTTCAATTGGTTCAACCGCGCGTTCACAAACCCCTGGCGATCCTTAGCCGCATGATACTCGGCGTTCTCGCTCAGGTCGCCGTGCAACCGGGCTTTGAGGATCTCCCTGGGCAATTCATTGCGCAGCTCATATTCCAGCAGGGTGATCTCGTCCTGCAGTTTCTTCTTTACTTCGTTCGCGCCCACAGGACAATTATAGGCCAACTCCCAGGGCGCCGGACCTCCAGGTCCGCGCAGGCCCTCCGGGACCCGCTGCGCGGATCAAGCCGATGACGAGGTGATGGACTTAAGAAACAAAGCCGCCATGGACTACGAATTCCGGATTCAGTTCACGCCGATATTGCCGACGACGCCTGGATAAATTGGGGATCATCACTGGGGAACTCCTGGAATCGATGGTGGAGTTGCGAACGAATGTCGTCCAACTCACTGTCACGGTCGATAAGCTGGCAACGAAAGTCGATCAGTTCGCGAAAAAAGTGGATGATCTGGTCGAGGCTCTGCTGCGGGAGCTACGTAATGGCAAGGGTTCCCCGTGAGCCGCCCTGGCTCTTGCACAGTTAAACTGCGCTCGGAACCTTCAGATCGAGTTTGGTAGCGTTCCCTTGCCAAGCTTCCGGCCGCCTCTTGCACTGGCGAAGACACATCGGTTTTACTGTCTGAGTTCGCCCACTTCACGTTAGGCCGGCAAACGCCTTTTCGCCACCTTCTCCATTGTCCGTCCCCCGAACAAGTCCCGAAAGCTCTGCAATTCCGGGTTCGCCAGCGCGCGCTGCGATACATCGTGTTGGACTGACGATGACCGGGCCTGAAGGCTACTCTCCGCGCACTAGCCGGTTGTACTCTTCATGGGTGCCGATCCACACCCAAGTGATGGCTCTTGGGTCCATTCGTCCAATCGCCCTGTAGCGATTCCCAATGCGCACGGCGTAGCGCTCGCGATCACCCCGCAAACGATGAAAATCGAGCGACGGGTGGGCTGGGTTCCTCAGCCATAGTTGATAGTTCTTGACGGCCAGCGCCTGAACGGAAGCGGGAAGGGCGTGGAAAAGATCCCAGAATCGCCGGGTGGCGTGAGATTTCATCTCGCCGGCGGCCACTCGCGAAGCAACCCACGTTCAGCCTCCTTGTCAGCCTCGTCAAAGAGGAAGTCGAGCTTTCCAGCAGCAGAATCGCGATCCAACTGCTCGTCCCACTCCACCTGTTCGCGATCATGAAACCACTGGGCCACGCGACGAAACTCCTCAGGCGATAACTGTTCGATGGCCGCCTCGATTTCCTCAACCCGGCTCATGTTTGGAGTTTAGCATCCGGCGCCGTGGGGCCGCCACATCGGCCGCGTTTCAACGAAATCGCCTCCGAGAGAGTATCCCGGGCCGGAGTTTTCTAACGTCTGCTATGATCGTCCTCGGCATAGCGATGTTCGAGGCTGATGAGAGCGTTTCTCCAACGGACCTGCTCGCACGGGGCTTCTTCCATGACCGCATCATCCCGCCGCTAAGCTCACGAAGGCTCGTTGTCGCTTGTGGGGACGTACTGGATTTTGTGGCCAGTGACGTCACGAAGGCAAAGAAGAACCGCTGGCAACTGCCACAACGCAGCCGATGCAGCGAACATTCCATACCCAAACGTAAGCATCTGCGCCGCCGCTTGGCTATCCCGAATCCACGACACCAAGCAATCCTATGTGTGGAGATCTCGGCAAACTGGCCGGATCTTAGGAAGATCTGTAAGGAGTCGCCGATTTCCTTGACGACTCCGCGAATGTCCTCGACCCGCGCTATCGAGGGTAGCCACGGCCGCCAAGGAATTGCGAGCGAACGGGCACTGCGCTCAATCGGAGCAAGATATCTGCTTCAAACCGACTTTGCCAGGTTCTACCCCTCCATTTACACACACAGTGTCCCGTGGGCGATCCATGGAAAGAATGAGGCGCGCGCTGACAAGAAGTTCGAGCTCTACGGCAATCGCCTGGACCTCTGGGTCCGCGAGACTCAGGATAAGCAGACCAGCGGGATACCGATCGGCCCAGACACCTCATTCCTCATGGCGGAAGCAATGGCGTCCAGAATCGACGCAGAACTACAGCGGCAGGTTTCACGTCCTCTGCGCGGAACGCGCTATATAGACGACTATCATCTCTATTTTGGTACATTGGCGGAAGCAGAAACTGCTCTATCTGCCCTTCATCGGGTGGCCGCAGGGTATGAACTGGAGGTCAATGATGCGAAGACAGAGATTGTCGAGTTGCCTGAGCCGCTTGAGCCATCATGGAAAACCCAGTTACGTTCGATTCGCATAGATGACGGCAATGATCCGACTTCGATCAAAGCTCTCTTTGACAAAGGCTTCGAGCTAGCCAAGCAATATCCCCATGACAGTGTTCTCACCTACGTTGCGAAGAAAATCAAGGGCGTTTCATCTCTCGAGGGCAAAAATTGGGAAGTTTGCGAGCCACTGCTGCTGCGGGCCTGCTTTGGCGAACCCACGATGCTGCCGCTGTTGCTCGACATATATGAGCAGCACAAGGATGGCGATCATGAACGGCTCCGGGTGCTGATTGAGGGCCTTTGCGAATATCACGGTTTGCTCCATCAGAGCTTCGAAGTTGCCTGGAGCCTATGGCTGGCCAAGAACATGGCGCTCGCGCTTTCCGGCCACATTGGCGAGATCGTCAGCCACATTGACGACGACATCGTGGCGCTCGCCGCTCTTGACCTGCGCGATTCCAGCCTGCTGCGAATCGATGACTTGTCGCTGTGGAGGAACCATCTCACCAGGGACGACCTTTATTCCGAGCATTGGCTACTGGCCTACGAAGCCTGCTCACACGATTGGCTCTCTCCGTTGGGCGAAGACGGCTACATCGGCTCGGATGAATTCTTCTCGATTCTACGCCGACACGACGTCCTCTTCTACGACACAGGCACGGAGTGGGGAGAAGGATATCACGAATCCGGGTATCTTGAAGACGACGAAGGGGAAAGCGACGAAAAAGAGGACTTGGACGAAGTGCCATTTTGAGAAATTGACCCGCGCCGCTCCCACCTCCTTACATCTCCCGCCGCCCCTCCATCGCCTTCCACATGGTCACCTCATCGGCGAACTCGATGTCGCTGCCCACCGGAATGCCCATGGCGATACGCGACACCTTCACTCCCAGCGGCTTCAGCAGCTTCGAAAGATAGACCGCCGTGGCCTCGCCTTCCACCGTCGGATTAGTGGCGGCAATGATCTCCTCGATCCCGCCCGCCCCGATGCGCTCCACCAGGCTCTTGATCTTGAGCTGTTCCGGGCCCACGCCTTTCAGCGGCGATAGCGCCCCGTGCAGCACATGATACAGTCCGTTGAACTGCCGCGTACTCTCGATGCCCAGAATATTGGGCGCCTCCTCGACCACGCACAGCACCTTCTGGTCGCGGTTGGGATCGCTGCAAAACACGCACAACTCGCCGTCGCTGATGTTATTGCAGACCCGGCACAGGCCCAGCTTGTCCTTGACGTCCAGCAGCGCTTGCGAGAGCTGTTCGGCGTCTTCGCGCGAGGCGCGCAAGACGTGAAACGCCAGCCGTTGCGCCGACTTTTGGCCGATGCCCGGCAGGCGTTTGAATTCGGTAATCAGCCGCGCCAGCGGCTCCGCGAAATCCGGCATGACTTTAGAAATAGATTAGAACAGGCCGGGCGGCAGTCCCATGCCACCCAGCATCCCGCTCATCTTCTGCTGGCTCTCCTGATCGACCTTCTTGGCGGCTTCGTTGCAGGCGGCCAGCACCATGTCCTGCAGCATCTCGACATCCCCCGCAACTTCCGGGTCGATCTTCACGCTCAGCACGTTCTTGTGCCCATCCATGCCGACAGTGACCATGCCGCCGCCGGCCGAGGCCTCCACGCGGATTAAGGCGATCTCCTGCTGCATGCGCTCCTGCATCTGCTGCGCCTGCTTCATCATGTTTTGCATGTTGCCCGGCATTTTCATGTGGCTACTCCTTTAAGTTGCGGACGGTGCGGATCTCTCCGCCGAACAAATCCCGAAAGCTCTGCACTTCCGGATTCGCCAGCGCGCGCCGCGATACATCGTCCTCCGGCTGCGTGGCGGGCGCCGCTGCGACCTTGTCTTGATTTTGCGCGGCGACGTCTCCAATCGTAACTTTGATCTTAAGCGGTTTGCCGATAATCTGCCGTACTGCCTGGTTGATATCCGCTTCTTTCATGGCGATGGAGAATTCGCGGGGAGTAGTGAAACGTAACTCCCCGCTCGCCTCCACGACTTCGGAATGCTCGATGGCATCCGCCGTGAATTCCATGCCCAGTTCCATGAGGCTGGCGTGGAGTTTTTGACGCCAGGAGGACGGGGAGGGTGCTAGGTGCTGGGCGCTGGGTGCTGGTTTCGCCGCCTCGCCGTGTCGCCGCGTCGCCGCGTCGCGAATCGCTTCCTCGCCCCCTCGCCCCCTCGCCCCCTCGGTACCCATCCCCGCCAACGCGTCTTCGATCGAAACCAGCCGTCCCGCCTGCACCATACGCAACAACCCGAGTTCCAGGTGGAAGCGGGGTTGCAATGAGGCCTGCAGGTCGCGGAACAGATCCAGCGAAAGTTGCAAATAGCGCGTCAGGTCCTCTTCGGAAAACTGGCCGGCCGCCTCCGCCAGCCTCTGCCGCTCGCCGGCCGATGCGGCGATCAGGCGGGTTTCGCCCCCCGCGATCTTGGCCACCAGCAGATTCCTGAAATAGCGGGCCAGTTCGCGGCTGAAGTGCTGCAGGTTCTGGCCGTTGCGCTCCAGTTCGTTGACGACGTCCAGCATGCGCGGCGCAGAGGCGTCCACTAAGGCCTGGCTCACGTGCCCCAGCGCATCCAGCGAAAATGCGCCCAGGAGCGCTCGTACTTCGGCGGCCTGCAACGTATCGCCGCAGCAAGCGATAGCCTGATCCAGCGCCGACAAGGAATCGCGCACGCTGCCCTCGCCTGCCTGCGCCAGCACCGACAGCGCTTCCGCATCCGCGTGGATGCCTTCCTGCTCGCAGATCCACGCCACGCGCGCGACCAGTGCGTCGAATTCCACGGAGCGAAAGCTGAAGTGCTGGCAGCGCGACGCAATGGTGGCCGGGATCTTATGCGCCTCGGTGGTGCAGAGCATGAACACGGCCCAGGCGGGCGGCTCTTCGATGGTCTTCAGCAGCGCGTTGAAGGCTTCGTTGGTGATCTGGTGCGCTTCGTCGATGATGAAGACCTTGTAGCGGTCGCGCGCCGGCTGATAGCGCACGTTCTCGCGCAGCTCGCGCATTTCGTTGATGCCGCGATTGGAGGCCGCGTCGATTTCAATCACGTCCGGCGATCCGCCGGCGGCGATTTCCTTGCAGCTCGCGCAGACCCCGCAGGGCTGGTTGGTGGGGCCGTTCACGCAGTTCAGGCAGCGCGCCAGGATGCGTGCCACGGTGGTCTTGCCGGTCCCCCGCTGCCCCGAAAAAATGTAGCCGTGCGCGATGCGATTCTGCGCGATGGCGTTTTCGAGCGTGGTCTTGACGTGCTCCTGATTCACCACGTCCGCGAACGATTGGGGCCGGTATTTCCGGGCGATGACCTGATACATGGGTGGGCGAATGCCAGGCCCCGGGTGATCCGCGGCACACAGGTTAAACCACTACCGTTGCTTCCTTCCGGACCTGGCGGGGTTTGCGGCCGCCTGTCGCACGGAGCCCGAGACCTGACAATCATCATGCAGCCCCTTGCTATCCTGCATACGTTATCCTGCATACGATGCTCGATCTCACCCAAAACCCTCATCGCCGCTTCAACCCGTTAAACGGATCCTGGGTCCTGGTTTCGCCCCACCGCTCTCAGCGGCCCTGGCAGGGACAGGTAGAGAAGACCGCGGCGGCCGCGATGCAGGAGTACGATCCCACTTGTTACCTCTGCCCCGGCAACTCGCGCGTGGGAGGCGTCCGCAATCCCGCTTACACCAGCACCTTCGTTTTCGATAACGATTTTGCCGTGCTGCTTCCTGGCACTCCCGCCGAGGCCGAGAAGCGCGACGGTTTGCTGATTGCGGAAGGTGAATCGGGCATTAGCCGCGTAGGATGCTTTTCGCCGCGGCACGATTTAACTGTGGCGCGCATGAGCGTGCCCGATCTGACGTTGGTGGTGGATGTATGGGCTGCGCAATTCGCCGAACTGGGCAGCCATCCCCAAATCGGCCACGTGCAGAT
>JBEKTJ010000093.1:0-24810 GCA_049516155.1 Bryobacteraceae bacterium | reverse complement strand
CTAATCCAATTATTAGGGAGCTTTCAATGATGTGGCGTTGCGCAGTTTTGTTTCTAGCTTTGTTTGCACTGGGTTGTCCGAAGAAGCCGGTGGTTAGTCTTGGCGTGGACCTCTACCTTCACCCGGAGGCGTCCACGCCCGACGACGTTATGCTGCAAGCGGCGATTTCGAAAAAGATCGGCACGGAACTGGCGCCCCATGGCGGCCTGGTGCATGTGCAGGTGGTGGAGTCCGTGGTTTTTCTGAGCGGTTCGGTGGTGTCCGATGGGGACCGCCAGAAAGCCCACGCTATCGCACAAGACATCAACTTGAGCCTGGATGGCGTGCGCATCGCAACGAAGGGCGTTCACGACGACAAGTTGGCGGTCGCGCCGTGACATCGGTTTGCCGCCGCGCATGGCTGTTTGTCTGCCTGACACTCACCGGGTGCGGCAACGTCATGATTAATGTTCCGTCCTACACGCCTGCTCCTCCGGCAGCCTCTAATGCCTTCCTCGCGGGTGTAGGCAAAGTGGATATCACACCGCCGCCTGGATACCCGTTAGGCGGTCACTCGATCGGCGGACAAATGGCCCGTGGATATTGGACGCGGCTGTATGCCCGCGCGTTCTATTTTCAAAACGCCGAAGGCCGGCGCCTGGTGCTGGTCTCGTGCGATCTATTCGCGATTCCAGCGGGATTGCACGCCCAGATCGCCTACGATCTCGGATTGCCCCCGGAACAGTTGATCGTGGCCGCCACCCACACGCATCACGGACCCGCCGGGTACATGTCCTCCGCGGTCTTCAATTTTGCCGGTTTGCTGCCGGGCTATGACCCGAGGCTGGCCAAGTACCTGCGCGCGGGCATCGTGCAAGCTTGCCGCGCAGCCGAGCAGGACTCGAGGAAACCCGGCACGAACAGCATCGTCGTCCGTAGCGGCTACGCTGTGAACCTGCAGCGGAATCGCGCCATCGATGCATTCTTTCGCAATGACGACACGGCCACCACTGCCGTGCTGAACGCCAGCCGGGCTGCCGGAATGACTTGCCCCGACCCTGGCGGCGAAAACCAGTGCCCACGCTACCAAGCTACCGACCCCACCCTGCAGGTGGTGGAACTGCTGCGGGATGGCGTGCGCACCGGACTGATGGTGTTCTATGCGATCCACAACACGGCCATGTCGCATAGTTGCACGCTGTATCAGTCCGACCTTTCCGGCTATGCCATGCATCAACTGGAAGCCGGCGCGCCGGCCAGCCAGCCGGTGGTCGCGGGCTTCTTCAACGGCGCCGAAGGCGACATCTCACCCCGCTATGTGGTTCAGGATCGCCGCGATGTGGTCAACCTGGGAGGCAAGCTGGCCGATGCCATCCGCAATGTCCTGGGAACAAGTGTGGCGCCGCAACTGACGCCCGGGATTTTCAGCGCCCGCCAGGTATTTTCGGCGGCGCCACCCGCCGGCGACACAGCATTGTTGACGCTGCCCGGCTCGGGTGTGGGAGAGCTTGGCGGCGCGGAGGACGGCCGCACCGTGCTCTACGCTTATGGCTGGCACGGCGGCGTTACCTCCGGCAGCGCGGACCCCAAAGTTCCCGCGCTGGATCTGCACCGTATCGCCTTGCTGCAAGTCTTGCAAGGCATTATCGGCTCTCCCAAGAACTACCCGCAACGAATTCCCGTTTCCATCGCCAGCCTCGGCACGCTATCCCTGGCGGCGATCCCCACCGAGATGACCACGGTCCAGGGATTTCAGTTGCGCGATACCTTGCAACAGGCGACCGGGCGGCCGTTCGTCACCGTGGGGCTGGCTAACGAATATATCGGTTACACCACCACCGAGGCCGAGTATGCCGCGCAGGATTATGAAGGTGCATCCACTATGTACGGGAAGAGGCAGGGCGAGGTATTGGGCCAGCTTCTGTGCAAGGTGGCCACGGCCCCGGCTGCTCCACCCATCGCGGCCGTCAATAAGTTAAAGTTCGACGTCGGTGGCAAGTGGCCTTACCAATTCGGCCCCGAACTGTTCGGCGAACGGTATAACCTCCCATACGAGAATCTGAAGCCGGTGATGGGAGACGTGGAGGGCCGTGTGCCCGATAACGCGCCGCGTTTCGAATGGAGCGAGCCTGGCGCGTCGGACTGGAGTGCACCGCAGCGCTCCGTGGCGATCCTGCAGCAGCAGTCCGGCGCTTCGCATGTCGTGGACGACGACCTGGGCTATAACATCCTGACGGTCTTGGTTGACGGCCATACCGACCCGCGTGTATGGACGGCCATCTGGGCGCCCGAGCCCAGCCAGTTTGACCGCAACGCGACGTATGTCTTCCGGGTCAAGCCACCCGGAGCGGGCGTCATCTGCTCCGAGCAGTTCCATCCGGGCGGGCCGGTCAAGAAAGTAACAGGCAAACCCTTAAACCCTGCCGCCTGTCCGCCCTGACGGCGCTGCGGTTACGCCCACGCCACGCCGCCGTTTTCATCGTAGAAAACCTCTTTGATATTCGGCCCATCGAGCGAAATCGTCGCGAAGCCGTTGAGTACTCGCTTGGGAATGTCCGGATCGTTGGCCGGGCGCTTTTCGTACCACAGTACGTTGGCGTTGTTGTCGAGCTCCGTAGCGTGCCCCCACGGCAGGGCGGCATGGCCGCAGCAACGGCAAGCAACGTTACGCCCGTTGGGGTCCTGGTTCGCATAGATCACTCCGGCGTGCGCGTGTCCCCAATACCAGTAAGCCGGACCGGCGCCGGCCGCGAATGCGTTCATCACCTGATCCCAAAGAGCGGTGGTGGACGCGCCGGTCTCATCGAGGCCGTTGTGGTGCGTAAGTACGATCAACTTTTTTCCATTATTCGCCGCGGTTGCGGCCTGCGTCTGCAGAAAGGCGTTTTGCGCATTCGGCATGTTGGCAGGAAAAATCGCCCCATTCATATAGAGATTGTCGGCACTGGAATAATAGGCCGAGTCGAGCCCCACGATAATCCAGTTGGCGTTTTCCAGCGCGAAGTAGCTGCAACCCTGCTGGATCTGAAACGGCGGGTTTGCGATGGCTTGGAAATAGGGCTTCGACCCCGCGTACATTTCGTGATTCGAGTTCAGAGCTAGCGAGCCGATTATGCCTTTGGGCCAGATATTGATGAACTGATGCAGTTCCTCGTCGCTGGTTCCGGCGTAGTAAACGTCGCCCAGGTGGATCGTCACGTCCGGATGGAGAAATGCCATGTGCTGGCCTACGTCGGTGCTGGGCGCCGGGTTGGACGGAGTGCGCCAGTCGCCGGTTCCCCAATCGCCCGCGAGGCCAATCTGCACTGTGTCCGGGATTTGGATGGTCTGCGGAGCGTCGACAAAAGGGTGATTTCCTCCGAAGACCTTCGTTTCCAGGAACACTGCCAAAGCCTCGGCCCATCCCGGGTCCAATTGCTGATACTTGCCCGTTCCCCAGATGGCTCCGTCTGGGCCGACATCGATCACGATACCGGCTTCCAGGCTGCTCACGACGTTGTCCGAATCGTTCGTCAGCACACTGTGGGCGAACATCAGGTGATGCGGGAGCGCTGGGGCCGTCGGCGCCTTGTTGGTCTGCGAAACGGCTACCGCCTGTTGGTTTGCGCTCAGGATTGCGCCGGCCAACTGGCCCTGTTGGGCGGAACTAAGTTGGTTCCAGGCCGCGTTGATCCGGCCCGAGATTGCGGGGTCGATGCTGATTTTCACCTTCGTCTCCTTGTTCTTGCGTGGGTCGCACGAACGATTCTACATCATTAGGCGGCAATCGGGGACAAAAAGGGACAATATATTCGATATTGTCAGCAATCCGTCATGATGCTTCATGAACGGCGGGGAAAAGCTCCGGCGCGATTTGGCGGACTATCTCCAGCGCTACCGTGCGGACTTCAGGAGCTACGCGGCGCAGGTAGCTGATTGGGCCGCCAATGGACAGGCCAGGAGGCCCGTCCTACTTGAAGCTTCGCTTGTACACGAAGTTCAGCCCCACCAGCCCGTTCTCCTCCCGCAGCAAAACGGCCGACCATTTACGGCTGAAGGCCCACTCGACCTGAATCACCAGGGGATTCGTGCTGGTCACATCCGTGATGTAAGTGAAGGTGATCTCGGGAGTCACTTGCTGCTCGACGGTGAGCCGCGCCTGCGGGTTGTTTTCCACGCCGGTCAGTCCCGTCAGCGTAGGATCGATTTTCAGCCGCGTTACACCGAAGAAGCGCTGCAGGGGGCCGGTGACCGGGCTGGCGATCGCCTGGCCCAGCAGCGCCGACGCGCCCATCTGCTGCAAGGATTGCGGAGCCGCCGGCCCGGACATCAGCGTGGCGTAGTCCGACGTCGGAGAAATGCCGGTCGCCAGCAGCGCCACGATATCGGTGAGCGGCATCGGCGGGTCCGAGCGCGGAGTCAGGTTCAGCTTGTCGATGGGTCCGGAGATGTTCAAAATCACGTCGATACCGCGCGCCTTGGTATCCAGATCCATGTTCAGCACGGGCTCGATCTTCACCGGGTTGTAGAACGCGATCGATCCTTGGTTCACCGTAAAAGGGGTGCCGAAGAAAACCAACTTGCCCCCTGTAATGTTGATGCGGCCCAGCAGCGTAGGATTGGTTCCCGTGCCTCGCAGCCGCAGGCTGGCCTCCGCTTGCAACCCCTGCGCCAGCGAACTTTGGAACGTGATATCGGGAGCGCTATCGATCTCCACATCGAAATGCATGTTGGATAGCAGCCCGGTCTGCGCGGACGGCGTGCGTACAGGCTCCGCGGACTTCGCCAGAATGGAGCTGAAATCCGACCGCGGATTGAACCCGGTGCGCAGCACCGTGATGTGGCCCGACAGTGAGCTGCTGTCGCTGGCGCCAGTCAGGCTCAGCGTGGCGTCGGTCACCGTGCTGAAATCCTCGGGATAACGCAGCCGCATCTCGTGTGCCGTGGCGTGCAGGCGAAAGACCAGTTCGTCGCCGCCATAACCCGCGAACCCGGAAAGCGTCACTTTGCCGCCGCCGCTTTCGCCGGACAAGCTTTGTATGGTGGCGCGGCTGCCGTCGAACAGAATCACGCCGTTGGTCTTCGACACCACCACCGGAAGCTCGACCAAGCTCAGGGTGGCGTCTTTGATATCCATACGGCCAGCGACCAGCGGTTGCGCCAACGGGCCGCGAATAGTGACTCCGGTGTCGATAAAGCCCGATCCGTAAATGGCATCGTTGAAATCCCGGAGGCTGGCCAGATCGAATCTGCCGTTAACTTTCAGGTCCAGCGCGTTTTTGTTCTGCAGGTCGACCGTTCCGGATAGCGACAGATCCGTGCTGCGGCCCGCCAGATGGGCGCTCTCGACCTTCACCATGTTGCGCTCCATGGTGACTACAATCGGCGCCGCATTGTGCAGCGCCAGCGCTTTATTCTCGGCTGTCGGCGTTGCGCCCGGCCCGGCTTCAAGCGAAGGTATGCGCAACTCAGCCTTCCATAAATCCGGTTTCAGAGCGGGACCGGCGATGGTCAGCGCGCCCTCGACGGATCCCGCGATCTGCATGCCGCCAGGAGGCCTTCGGCCTCTCAGCCAGAGACGCAAACGCTCCAGGTCGAGGCGATTGAATTTCAACGCTAGGCTGCCGGGATAATCGTCCGTCAGGTTCCACTTGCCATCGCCTTGGATCACGGAACCCGCGAGTTCCGAATCGAAGTGCGCCACCAGTTCCAAGCCTTTGGTTGTAGCTGTCAGAGTTCCGTCCCGCACCGTCTGATCGTTCATCCGCAAGCTCCGTCCCGTGAGCGTACCGTTCAAGCTAATCAGGCGGAAACCCGGCTGGCCGTGCTTGGCCGGCGCTATATCCACCACGGCGCTGCCATGCAATTCGGCGGTGCCAGCGATGCCGGGATAGGCTTTGCCAACAATCTGAAACTGGGCCAGCGGCATGGCATTGCTGTCCACCTGCAAACGCAGTTGACCGCTATCAAGGGCGCCTGCCTGGTGCTGGTAGTAGGCTTGCAACGTGACGTTCTTGCCGCCCGCCGTCAGTTGCGCATTGGTCAACTCCACGGCTGTTCCGGTGTAATGCAGCGAGCCTGTGAAGTGGTCGAAAGGTTCGCCATCGAGCGTGCCTTTGGTGGCTGTGATTGTGGCTGAAATCAGTGGGGCGCTAACGGTTCCGGCGACCTTCGCGTCCGCGCTGACTGTAGCCGCTATGGGAATGTTCTTGATGTCCGCGATACCCATCAGGTCTGCGGCCGGCGCATTACGGATCGACCCCGCAAACGAGACCGGGCTGGAATCCTCCACTTGCCAGCCGCGCATGCCCAGGGAGCCTGCGCCCTGCGCGTGCAGTGCGCCTTGCTGCACGTTGCCATTGCGCACGGCAACGCCTGCGCTCGAAAGGTCGATATCGCCGCCCACCGCCTGGAACGTCCGGCCGGACCACACCACGTTTGTGGCGTTGCCATGCCCGGCGATGTGCGGAGCGGCCAGAGGGCCAGCGATTGTGCCATCGAACAGCGCTTCACCCGACTGCAATTTCACCGGGAGCGACGGGACATCGAAGACCGGCAGCACCTCGTCCAGGTTCCGCGAATCGGCGTGCACGCGCAACTGCCGCCCCAGCACGCCGGAAAAGTCCAGGCGCGTGGATGGCAGCGCCAGGAATGAGGTCCCCAGATCCAGGGTCTCGCCGGCAGCGTCATAGGTCGCTCCAATCGAGCCGTGCACGGGCGCGCCCGGCCCGGAGGGCGAGATTACCATGCGGCCCGCAAGCTGCAGCGTACTGCTGTTGCCCAACGTCACGCCCAACTGCATGGGACCGGATGCTGCTCCATCCCAAGGCACGCTCTCGCCATTATAAATGCGCATGATCTTCCGCACATCGAAGCCGGATACATCGCCCTCCACATGCATGCGCCGGAGGTCCGCGATCTGCGTCTTCCCCTCGAAAGAACCATCCAATGTCTCGATATGAATGCCGCCCGCGTCCAGCGTCTTTTGCCGTAGCACCACAGTTTCGATGCGGCCGCTCACCGGGAAGGGTTCGAGCGCCCTATTAGTTCCAGTCAGCGACGCCAAGCCCAGCCCCCCAATCCGCAGCCCCGACACGGCGATGCGGCGCGGTTCGATGTTGAAGCCGCCATCGGCGTGAAAATCGCGCAGGATGAAATGCGGGTCCGGGCTAAAGAGCACACCCGCTGCGTGCAGCGAGCCGCTGGCCTGATAGTTCGACGTGCCGTGGAAGGTGGCCTTCCCTGTCAGCGTCACTGGACCTTCCAGTTGCGTGCGCAGGTCGAACGTGTGAGTCACTTCGCCCAGCGTCGCCAGCACTTTATATTGAAACGATCCCGAGAAATCGGTCAGGCTGTCGATCACACCCGAGAATTCGGCGGTCGATCGCCCAGTCGATACGCGCCCGGAATCGATCCGCACGCGATTTCTCTCCACGGCCAGCGCCAGGCTCACATCCAGAGGCACCGGCCTGTAGGCGCCCCAATGGAATGCGGCCGGCGCAATCGATAGTTGTCCCCCATACCGGGGCCCCCCCGTGTCATAGTCGAACTGCGCGCGCAGATTGCGGCCCTTCGCATCGAACGGCGTTTTCCCCCGGCCGGATACTTCGAAGCTGCCATCTTGCAGGCTGAAGCGGCCGATGGCCAGATTCAAAATGGTTTCAATGGCGCCCTTTCCTGCCCGCGGGCGCACCTTCGGCGCAGGCAGGTTGGTGTGTCCATCCGGATAAAGGATCGCGTAAACCTGCGGATGACGCACGTCGAGATATTGCAGATCGACGGAGCGCTTCAGCAGATCGACGATCTTGATGCCCAGCACAATGGCATCCGCTCGGAACAGCGGCGGCACGTCCGCCGCCTCGCTCCCGTGCAGCACGAAACCATCCACCTCGGCGCGCATCTGCTTCCAGTCGAACCTGAACGCGCCGATCTCTGTGCGCCCGCCGGTGGCTTTCTCCACTTCCGCTACAATGCGTTCGCGGACCTTCTCCCGAAACCAATCGCTGCGTAGAATCAGAACGGCGCTCAGCGCCAGTGCCAGCGCGAGCGCCGCCAGACTGCCCGCCGCGATGCCGATCCAACGTGTACGGCGGCTCATCGAAACACCTCATCGTGGTATTGAATGTGGTTCCGGCGGCGGGCTTCTTTCAGCCACAGGTCCACTTGCTGATCGGCCACCTGGCTGATTAGCGTTTGCTCGATGCCGGCGCTATAGGCGTCCACCGACGGCGTCTGGCTCGGATGCGCCTGCAGCAGTCCGGCGCGCATGTGCTCGTCGAAGTATTTGCGAATCGCCTCGCCGGTGATTTGGATGCCCGGCCGGAAGCGCACATCGACGAAACGCACCAGCATCAATTGCCACGCGAGGCGGGCCTTCAGATCGTCTTCGCTCACACCATATTCGGCCAGCGCGCGCCGATACACGGCATCGCTCCCATAGCGGGCCTTCTCCTCCTGGAGCGCCGCTTCCGTGTCCGCGGCGGAGGGCGGCGGGTACCGGCTTTCCTGCATCTCGTTGCGCACCAGCGTCTGGTCTACCATGTGCTCCGCGGTCTGGCGTTTGTTGGCCGGACTGAAGTCGGGCTTCTGGTTGTTCAACAGCGACGTGATCCGTATCTCGCGGTCCAGATCGGTTTCGGTGATCACGCTGCTGCCCACCGAGACGGCGATGCGGTCGACGATCTCAGCAAGCGCCCTTTCACCCGGCATTCCAGGCAGCAGGCCAGCCATATAGATCGCGATGGAGAACCGGCGCGCCATCAGAATGTCTGCCCGATCGAGAAGAAGAATTGGAAATGGCTGATCCGCTGCGGGATACAGTTATAAGGTTGCGTCGAGCACGGCTCCGGGCCGGCGCTGAGCAGATCGTTCAAACTTCCCGCGAACCCGATGAAGCGCGGCGGATTGATGCTGTAAGCCAGATCCAGACGGATAGGGCCGATGGGCGTGCGATAGCGTATCCCGAAGCCCACCGCATGGTTCATATAATCGAAATCCGAAATATCGTGCTGATCCGTGCGGAACGAGATGGCCGACGGGCTGCTGTAGACGTTACCCATGTCGTGAAAAAGCACGCCGCCAACATTCTGCAGCAACGGGAAGCGCAGTTCGGTCTGGTTCATCAGCAGCGCCGTGCCGCCCAAAGGAAAGCCGGTGGTCATGTCTCGCGGACCGGCTTGCAGGTCGGGGAAGCCTCGCTCCGAGGTGGCGCCGCCCGAGAAAAAATGCTCCGGCAATGGGATGGCCGTATTCGGATCGGAGACATTGTGCAGGGGATGCACGATCCCGAAACTGGTGGTGCGCGCCAGCACCAACTTCTTGCCGATCGGATGATAGGTCGCGTTGCGTCCCAGGATTCGTCCAAACGAAATCTCGGAGCCGAACGCACGCGGCGCAAGCGAGATATCGAGCGTGTTGTAGATGCCCTTGTGCGACTCGATGGGATCGTCGCGCCGGTCCTGAATCATGCTCCACGAAGTTTCGCCCACGCGGTCCGGCTGCGAGAAAAGAGGAATCAGGTAAGGCGAGATTTTTAAGGTGGATTCGTCCACCGTGACGTGCCGGTAAGTGTACCGGTACAGCAGCGTAATCGATTTGGAAAGGCGGTCGGAAAGTTGCGCCGAGCTTTCAAAGCGTTGCGCGGTGAACGTGCGCACGTCCTTGCTGTTGTCGTACAAAGTGGTGAACGACAGAGTCAGCTTGTCGTTGCCGTGGATGCGCGGCGCCGTATAGTTGATCAGCGCGCGCTGTTCCAGGGTAGACACGCGGCCCCGGAAGCTGAGGCTCTGGCCCAGGCCCCACAGGTCCAGGCGCGAAACGTCCAGTGTGGCATCCGGCGCAAAACCGCTTTGGCCCTGCGGCGATTCCAGGCAAGTCGAGCAGCCGCCAATTCTTGCGAACTCGGCGCCGAAGCCGGTGGCGATTGAATACTTGCGCGCCTCCTCCATATCGTAGAGCACGTACTTTTCGCTGCTATCGCCATCGGGATTTTGAATCGCCGTATCCACGCGCGCGAAGACACCCAGATCGTATAGTTTGCGCTGCGTATCGCGCATGGCTGTCGGAGACAGCGGATCGCCCGCCTTCAACAACATTTTGCTGTCCACCAAGCTGCGGCGCGTGTTCTGCAAGCCGCTGATTAGAATCTCGCGCACGAACTCCTGCTGGCCTTCGTGGATCACATAGGTCAAGTCCGTCTGGTGGGCGTCTGACGCGGGCTTGGAACTCCATTCGAACGTGGCGTTCGGGAACCCTTTGGCGGAGTATTGCTGCAAGATCGTGTCCCGATCGACGGCGACGTTGTATTCGCTGAAGGGCTGCCCTTCGACCGAGCTAAGCGCGGATAGCAACTGCGCCTTGTCTAACTTGGCGGCGCCCTGCACATCCAGGTTATGGATGAAGTACTGTGGACCTTCCTGAATGCTTATGAAGACCGCCAGATTATCTGGCTTGCCCTGATATCCATCGACAATCTTATGCGCGACCGCCACATCCCGGAATCCGTTGGATTGGTACAAGCTAGCGATAGACTGCTCGTCGCGCCGCAGCAGAGCGCCGCTATAGCGCCCGCGCCGGAACTGCAGGAGCGAAGCGCGCATCAGGAACATGCGCTCCCGAATCGCGCCTGTCCTGAAATACTTGTTGCCCTGAATGTCGATCAGCGCGAGCTTGTGGCGCTCACCGCGGTTAATCAGATAATCGATGGACGCCTTGTCGTTGACCACGCGCTGCGGTTTGAACTCGACTTCGGCATCGAAATAGCCTTGCGATTGAAAATAGTCCCGTAAGTTGCGCTCCCCTTCGAGCAGCAGGGAGTCGTCCACGGTGTGCTCTTCAAAAACGGGCACCAAGCTCCGCAGCTTGCCCTGCGAAACCTTGGCCCCCACCGCGTGCACCTCGACTTCGGGTCCGGCATCGATCTCCAGCATGGGCTTACTGAGACGCGTGTCCGCGTCGTAGTCCAGCGATTTCAAGGAGACGCGCGCTTCAAAACGCCCGCGCCGTTCGTACTTGGAGCGAACATCCTCAACGCCGTTATTCACGCGCGATTGGGTGACCGTGCGCCACCCTCCGATCAGCCAACGGCGCCAGTGTGTGGCTTTCACGATATCCTGCAAGGGCATCTTGGGGTCGCCGCCGATGTCCGGTGTTGTGAAACGTGCGCGCGGACCGGAGTCCACCACAAAGTGAATACTCACCTGCTGCGTGTGAGGATCGTACGATACCTCCGGATGGACAAGGCTCTGGTGCAAGCCGTTAGCTTCGAGCAGGTGCTCAATGGCGGTCTGAGCCGGAGCCACATCCGCTTCCGTAAACGGTTGCCCCAGGTTCAGCCGCGTGATGTTCACCAGTTGACCGGCGTTGGGCGGATCGGATAAATGGCCCACCATCGCTACGTTGCCCACGAACCAACTATTCCTTGTTATGATTCGCACGGTCACGCCGATAACCGGGGCCGGCGCGGACTCGGCATCCACCTGGATGTCTTCGAATGCGCCGGTGGCATACAGCCGCTCGATGGCCGCGTGCACATCCGCGAGCCGCAGGGGTGCGCCCTTCTTGAGCGGGACCACGTTAGCCAGTTCCGCGGCGGTCAGCGGCTGTTCCGGCGGAACGAACTGAATATCGGCGATGGGCTGCCCTTCGTACTTCGGCGTCTGCGCCCAGAGCATCTGCGCACAGGCCAGCAACGACACGGTTAGATAGCGAGGGAAGCTCCGGTACACTGTCCCCATCATTATTACAGAGCCGCGACTGTAAGGGAGCGTTTCAAAAGCTTACGCCCCAACACACCGCTGGCGAAAGTCTTCTCCGTCGCATTCGGTAGCCGTCGGTTCAAGTAAGCGGATTTTGGCGGCATGCTCCGGATCGGATGGACAGTCGCCTGGCAGAACGGCTCTTATCGGCGATTGACCCGGGCCGGACAATTATACCTTCGCGTTCTACGATGGCGATGAGGTCGGTCCAGGGCTTCTTGCCCAGAGCGGAAGACGGGCTTGCGGCAAGACGATCTGTGACCGTGCCTGACACGCCCGTGGATGCCCGCCGGGTATAGACTACTGCGATGCCGCAAAGCTGGCCAAAGTTCTCCTCGTTAGTCACCAAGGCCGAGAGCACGAGCATCCTCGGTGTGGACCGCGGCGCCTAATTCGACTGCGACTTGGTCAAGGGTACGCGCGCTACCTTCCCAGCACAGGCCACCTGGCCCCATCCGCGGCGTGCCCGAGCGAAGCGTCGATTCGTGCGAATGCGCACCATTGTCAGTATCGGTCGAAGCTTTTATAGGTAACAAAACTTCCATCACTGTGATAATATCCCGATATTCTGCGGAGCCACCAACAAAATTCTAACCATTTGGCGGAAAGCCGCGGAAGAAAGGAGATTTCAATGAATTTCACACGCGCCACTTTCGCCGGAATCGCCATTGTTCTGGCTGGAAACGTGGCGGCTGCCTATGCCGCCGACTCGGCATGCACGCCGCCTACTCAAATCACCGGCAGCCCGGAGGAAACCGCGTGGCGGATCTTCGTCGCCGCCACTTGTCCGACCGGGAACCCGCACAAGTATCCGTTTGTAACTTGGGAGACATGGATCGAACAGCACCAGCAATATCCCACATCCAGCACCGCGAAGCAAAGCGTATCGGGAGCCATGACAATAGAGCGCCGGTTTCATCGCAGCCCGCTGGGAGAAATTCGCAAGAATCCCGCAGCGCTGGCGCTGCCGCAGGGCGCAAACACAGGTTGCGGGCCGGGCGGTGGAGATCCTTCCGTAACACTCTGCGAAGAAGTGCGCCTGAATCCCGGAAAAGGCGGCACTTCCGAATACGTCACCAAACCCGCAGCCGGCCAGACTCTCGAGTTTCGCACACAGCAGGCCAAATTCGCCGCCAGTTCACCGTCCTCCAAGCCGGCTATCGATTTTCCCACGGCCTCGGTCGAGATCAAGGCCGATTGGATCCAACTGCCTACCGCGGCCTGCGCACAAACGATCAAACAGAATAAGATATGGATCGAATATATCGGAACGCAATGCTACGCCCTGGCGGGAATGCATTTGATTTCAAAGCTCACACCAAATTGGATCTGGGCTACCTTTGAGGCGCAGAATTTGCCTACTAATCCCCAGCGTTGCGTGGTGCTGGGCTGCAACGATCCGTTTGGCTCGGATCCGGCAAAGACTCCGCCAAACCAACCGAGTGCGACGACTAAGATCACCGAGGTCTTGAAGGGTCTGATGGTTTCGGCGAAGTTGAACACGGTCTGGCAAAACTATCGCATGGACGGCGTGCAGACGGATTTCGTGGATAGCTCCGGGAATCCCATCCTGCTGGGGAATTCCATCATCGAGGGGGAGAATGCCAACGTGCCGCTGAACTCGTCCTCCTGCATCACATGCCACCACGCTTCCTCGATCAGCGCAGCCGGGTCGGAAAGCTTCGGCCTCGGCCTCCTGGCCAAAGCCCCGATCGGTAACCCCACATCGCTACCGCCCGGCGTGTTCTCCCGGGACTTCCTTTGGTCGCTTTCCCTGGCATGCCCCAACAGCGTTTTCCAGGGCTGTGCATCCGCGCCGCCGGAGAAAAGGCACTAACATGCCATACGTGGACTATATCTTAAGTCCGTACGCCGAGCTTTTCCCCGGGATCCAGCGGGCCATTGGAACGTCGGACTGGTCGTTCGAGTCGTCGTCGGCCGCCGGCTGGGTCCCGAGAAAGCAGTACGTCAATGTTTTCCGGATCGATCTCAGTTCGCCCCTCATCCGGATTGTCGCCAGCCAGAGTGGAGAAACCGGCCTTTACACGGTTCCTGAGTTTGCCAGCCAGAAGTTCACCGCCGGGATGCTCGCGATGGTGGCGTGGAACGGCAATTATTTCGACATGGCCAGCCCGTCGACCATCTATGGCCTGGCGGTTTCGGCGGGAGAGGTTGTCAATCTTCCCCTCAGTACCGACCAGCCCCTCTGCCCGTGGTCGTTGGTAATTTCCGAACAGCCACCGCCCGCGGGGCCCGGTTTCCAGGGAACGGTTCAGAACGTGCAATCCGGCGGCCCGCTGCCGCTCAATATGTGGGTAGCCGTATCGGGCGACGAGCAGATCGTCGCCGGCGGACAAAACGTGGCAACCGATCAGGGCCCGCCAGTCGCCGCCAGAACCGTGGCCGGTGTATCCCAGGATGGGGCTACGCTCTTTATGGCGACCATCGACGGGATGGAAACCGCAGCCGAGCCATATGGCGGTTCGATTATAGACGCCGCGCAGTGGCTCATCCTGGCCGGCGCGTGGGCGGGCATCAACCTGGACGGTGGCGGTTCCGCCACGGTGGCTCGCATCGCCGCGGGACAGGGGCCAGCCACGCTCATGAATATGCCTTACGGGAACGAAAACATCGCCGGGAAAAATAATATTCCTGGAGCCGAGCGCACGGTAGGGTTATGTTTCGGCGTGGCGGTAATGAAACCATGAGCCTGACAAGCGTGTACACGGCGCCTGCCAATCTTTTTCCGCCGCCACCGCTCTTCCCCGCGCCGAATGTGCAGATCTATGTCGGTTCGTGGGATGCGGCGAGCGAGGGCGCCCTGCTCGACCAATATCTGATTCGCGGCGTCCTCAACGTCGCCTACGATGTCGACGACCAACCCAGCGAACCCGCGCCGATTCCCGTGACCGGCGTCGACCCCAATCGCCCCTGGCAAGCGGCGGTGGCGGTTCATAAGGCGCAGAGTGCCACTCACTACCCGCAGCAGTTCGCAAAAGTAGGGATCATCGATGGCGCCGGAAACAACGACACCACGCTGCTCGCGGCCGTCTATATGGCCGATCAACTGTTCACCTTCCCGCCGCAAACGCCCTATCCGCCGTTGAAGAATCAATATCTTCGCGGCAACCTGCTGATCCACTGTTATGCCGGACAGAGCCGTTCCGTAACGGTCGCCGCGCTCTATATCTACTACAAATTCGCCGTCTATCTGAAAGACCCGAATTTAGGCGGATTTCAAGAGGTGTACTTGAGCGTTCAGCAAGCGCGCGGCGACTATTCGCCTCCGCCACCCACACCCGGCATGCAGGAAGCCGCCGCACAAATCACCAGCCAGTATCAAGCGCTGTTTCCCTGGCCCGTGCCGGCGCTCAGCGGAATGCGGGAACCGTGAATTCACGCACTCCTCGGGGGCGGGCCCCCATGCGCGGGCAAACGACTCGACAACGCCGTGCTCTGACGCCGTTTGTAAAATTATTCGGCCACCGCAACATTGCGGCCACCACGCTGCTGTCGCGCGCTGTATACTGGCGGAATTGCGAGTGAACCCCAAATCTATAATTTCCGAAAGTTAGAGGATACGATGCGAAAGATTATGAAGCGAGTTGGAATTCTAGGAGCGATCGCCATGCTGCCCGCTTTCGCGCAGGTGTCGAGAGCGCCGCTCTCGCCTGGCGCCACCCCGGAGATGGCCCCGCGCTGGCACGCGCCCATCAAAGGCCGCGTAGAGCACGGAGATGGCTCGGTCACCAGTGACAACTGGAGCGGCTACGCGGTCACAGGGTCGGGCTTCGTCGCCGCGGAAGGCTCCTGGATCGTCCCCACGATGAGTTGTAGTTCGACGACCCAATACGCCGTATTTTGGGTGGGTATCGATGGATACTCTTCCACCACGGTCGAGCAAACCGGCACGGAGGCCGTTTGTTTGGACGGCACACCGAAATATACGGCTTGGTATGAGTTTTGCTGTACCGAGCCGATCATCACCATCGCCAGCATGACGATAGAGCCAGGGGATAAAATCTCGGCCGCGATCTTTTACAGCGCCAGCACAGAGGAATTTACCGTGAAGATCACGGATGAGCGGACTGGCGCATCCTTCAGCAAGAGTGCGAAGGTGGCGGGGGCGGAACGGTCGTCGGCCGAATGGATTGCCGAAGCTCCTTCGAGCAACATCGTCCTGCCCCTGGCCGATTTCGGTACGGTGCTCTTCGGCAAGGACAACACCGGCATCGCTAGCACCTGTGCCGCGAAGGATGGCGCCACTACCGGCGCCATCTCGGCGTTCCCGACCATCGAAGAAATCACGATGGAAAAGAACAGCGTGATGGAAGCCATTCCGTCGGCGCTATCTAGCGACGGAACCAGCTTCTCAATTAAATGGGCCGCGCCATAGCCGGCCGCCAAGCCCGCACGGCTGCACTACGGCCCGACTTTTCACCGGCTTCCCGTATTCACCTGTTGCTTCGTGTGCCGGTTGAGATACCAGCACGGCGGATCGCCCAAATGCGGGAACAGCGAATTCACGCACTCCTGCGGGGCGGGCGGATCGAACGCATATTGCGTCTTGCCGTCCTTCATCGGGATCACCCAGGTCACCTGCACGACCACGCTGCCGAATTGCGCCCGGTTGTTTGGAATGCGGTACCGCAGCGAAACGTAGTCGCCTACATAGACCAGCGCGCCCGCCAACAGCGGGCAAAGCAACCCGAGGATCAGTACGCGTTTCAAATCTTAAGAAACAGCTTGCGCCGGTACATCCAGTATAGGATGAGCCAGTAGGTGAGCAGGACCGCGCTTCCCAACAGGAGCGGTTCCAGGCCGGAACCCAGCACCCGGAATGCATTGGGACCCAGGTGAATCCGCAACGAGCTAAAGGTGAAGCGCTCAAACATGTGCGCGATCAGGTACGCCGCGATGGAGTTCACGCCGACGACCACCAGGGGGAAGGCCCACTTCCGGTAACCTTTCACGTCGATTACCCAACTGAAGATCGCCGTGTACAGGAAGCAGATGCCGCCGCTGAACAGCGTCCAGCTTGGAGTCCAGATGCGCTTCACAATCGGGCAGATGCCGGTAAAATGCAGCAGCAGTCCCGCGGCGATCCCCGCCACACCGGCGATCAAGAGGCGCTGCATGGGGATGCGTGGCGCGCTCGCCCGTAGCCAGCGGCCGGCTATCAGTCCCAGGATCATGGTGCCCAGCGTGGGAATGAAGCTCAGAGTCAAATATCCGCCTTCATTGAAGACGAACGGGTGCGAGCGGGGGAACAGATTCAGAAACCATTGATCGAAGGCGTTGCCTAGGTTGGCGTTCTTGTTCCAATGCGCGGCGAAGCCGGAGAAGAAATGCGGCCAGTTGGCAGGCACCCCCACAGACTGCCAGTTGAATCCGGGACGGGGAACGGGGTAGAGCGCCCAGGCCAGCCAGTACCCCGTCAGGATGGCAACCAGTGCAATCCATTGCCAGCGCGGTTTGCGAAAGCCCAGCAGGAACAGGAACGGATATCCCAGGCCGATCTGCGTGAGCGTATCTTCAAACGTGAAGTAGGTGCGCGGGCTGTACATCGACCGCAGAAAAATCCCGAGCGCGATCAGCAGAAACGAGCGCCAGATGGCGTGCGCCCACATTTTTCCGAACCTACCTCCCTTGGCCAACCGGCTGGCGATCGAATAAGGCAGCGCCACACCCACCAGGAAGGAAAACGACGGCTGAATCATATCGTGCAGAGAGCAGCCGGACCAGTCCACATGGGTCTGGTTGTATCCCAAAAATGCCCAGAACCAGTTACCGGGGAATGCGTGGGCCACGCGCGCCAATTCCAGGACCTCGGCCATCATCAGCAGCATCACCCAGCCGCGATAGGCGTCCACGGCAATATTGCGCGCGATTGGTTGCGGTGCGCGGATCGATTCCTGCGCTGGGGAAGCAGGATTCAGGGTTGCTTGCAAGCGTCACCTCCCAACGAGACCATGATAACCAGACTCGACGGTAGCACAACAGAGCCCGCGTTATGCTTGTATTACTGGAATACGAGGGTCACGGCGTTTGCCGTAGCTCCATTGATTGTCACTGTCACTGTAACCGATCCGGCGCCTGCCAGCGTACTGGGCAGTTGCGCGTCGATCTGATCCTCTCCTGAAAAGCCCGGCGCAGGGCCCGAGTACGTGACCGTTGTGCCGGTCCCGCCAACCGTAACCGTGGTGCCGCTCTTGGATGCGGCGTCGAATCCAGTGCCGTATAGAAGCAAATAAAGGGTATCCCCATTGAACGCAATCGGAGAAGCGACGCCTTCGTAGTCGTATGTGCCGTCGGGCTGCACGCGTTGGATCAGTGCAGCCGGCACGCCCGTTCCCTGTTCGTTCGCCGTGAAGATCGTGGGAGCCGTGGATTGCACCTCAAGCACGCCCGTCGCCACGGTGGCCTTACCATCTAACACCGCAACCGTCGCCAAACCCGCCGCCATACCGCTTGGAACCTGATAGTTGATCTGCCCGGGCGATGCGTACAGAAGTGGAGCAAGCGTTACATTCCCGCTGCTATCGGTCACCTGCACCTGCGCGCCTTCGAGCGTCGTGGGCAGCGGGAGTTCTGTGGCCGCACCCGAACCCGTGGCGAGCGTGGCGTTGCCGTAACCGGTCACCAGTTCTCCTGGCGCGCTGGCCCATCCGTAGGAAGCGGCCGAAGACACGGTGACGAGCGTAGCGGGTTTCAGGTGCCCCAGCAACGTGGGCAACTGCTCCGCATCGGTCGTGAAATTGTTCAAGGGCTGCACCGAAAGCAGACTACAGGTGCAGGTGGGCGCGGTCGCCCATAGCTCGCCCGCCGCCCAGTAGGTGCCCGGCATGGCCGCCTGATCCAGCGCGGTCAGGAAATTATTCAGCACGGTCAGCCATCGCGGGTCGTTATTCGGTATACCGTACTCCCCCAGATAGCAGGGGGCCTTGTTGGCAGTACACCAGCTCACGAAGGGCGCCAGCCGCGTGGCTCCCACCGTTGCCAGGTTGGGATCGGCGGCCAGTTCTTGATCGTAAGTCTCGGCGTAGGTGCCGCTGAAGTCGGAATCGAAGTAAAGGTGCGCCTCGTAATAATAATTATTGGCCGAGTCGTTGATGAATGCGGCGGCGCCGTTGTAAGTCGACCAGTAGGTAGCGTTGCTGTATCCATCCCCCGGAATCATGACCAGCTTGGTATCTCCGTTTGCGCGAATCGCTGTCAGGACGGTTTGCGCAATTTGTCCCCAGTTGACGGGATTGCCGCTCGAATCGGCGCCCATGTCGTGCGGCTCGTTCATCAAGTCGTACGCCACCACCGCTGGCTCATCCTTGAATACATTGGACATCTCGACCCAGAAATTGACAAGGTCGGCGGTCGTGACAGCGACGGGGCTCCCCGGGCAAGGGTTATCGATGATGCACGGATTCGAAACGAAGCCTTCGTTGGGGGCATACCGCGCGAAGTTGTGGGGCACGATGCTGACTAGGGCGCCGGATGCCTTGGCGTAAGCAACGTCCTGCAGCAGATAACCAAGCTGGGTGGAATCCAGCGGACCGCCCAAGACCGGCTGCAGCCGTTCCCATTGCACCTGTAGACGGATAAACCCCAGTTCGCGCGCCGCGAAATAGTCAAAGGTCGGCGCGCTGGGGTAGCTGTACTCGGTGCCGTAAGTGGCGGACCATGGGTCGCCCCATTCCGCTTGGGACACATTGACGCCTCGCAGGTATTGCCCGGATTGCCCTGCCGCCACGCCTGTAACAATCATGGATAGGGCCGTGGCCGCGGCGGCCCGCCCGCAAACTACGGCAACTGCGCTTGAGGTCCGCATGATGCGCAGTATATCAAGGCGCATCCCCCACTAAGCGGCGCCACCGATGTGCGTCGCTATGTACCACCGGTTTCCGCAGAAGTCCTCCACCCCCGCGAGACGATCGCCGTACGGCTGATCCGCCGGCGCGGACAGCGAAACTGCACCCGCCGCTATGGCATTGCGATACACGGCGTCCGCATCGGAAACGTACAGATAGATCGCTGTGGGCATCGGCTGCAAAACCATACTGGAGGAGTGCCGCCGCGCATCGCCCATCTCGATCATTGAGTCGCCGATGCGCACTTTGGCATGCAGCACGGTTCCCTCGGGCGAATCGTATCGCACGAATTCCTCGGCGGCAAAGGCCTGCTTCAGAAATTCGATCAGCTTCGGCGCTCCAACCGGGTGCAGATATATAGTTACGTCGTGCAAGCCCTCTGGCACATACCTGGGACCCAGGTGCGTGCTGATAATCCAATCATTCCCAAACGGATCTTTGACCGCTCCGAACCGGTCTCCATGATCCTCCAAAACCGCCAATTGGGCAGTAGCGCCAGCCGCGATGGCCCGCTCGTAGACTTCATCTACATTCGGCACGTAGTATTGGAACATGCTGGGCGTAGGCATTCCACGGAGGGCGCTGCCCCCGCCAATCATCATCATCGAATCGCCGATCCGCACTTCTGCGTGGATGCCTCCGGCCGATCCGGTATCGCGGAATAGCTCTTGCGCGCCGAACACGCTCTTTACGAAATCGATCATTTCAGCGGCCTGCGGCACCGTCACGTAAGGCGTGATGGTATGAAAGCCCGCGCGTATTGGGTTTACTGCTGTTGCGCTCATCAATGCTCTCCTTTTCAAATCGTTTTTGAGATCTTCCTTGAAACTTGGCCGCGGCAAATTGCGAAGGTCGGCCGCCAGACGCGCCAGGGGAGCGAGCCGCCGGTCCTGCGGGACAATCGCGACGCCAGGCTCCGCCACCAGCATCTCCGCGATCAGTTGATCCAGGCGGTCTGCCAGGGAGCGCTTAGCCATTTGTCCTCCCCGCCAGTTCCTTCAGATTTTTCAGCGCGCGCCATTGAAGCTGCTTGATGGCGCCTTCGCTGCGGCCCAGTTCCCGCGCCATGTCGGAGATGCTCTTCTGCTCCACGAAACGCCCGAGCACCACTTGCCGCTGATCCGCCTGAAGCGTGTCCACCAACTGAAAGAGCATGGCGCGCCGCTCGATATCGTCCACACTGGCAGGCTCGCCAGCCGGATCGCGATCCGGTTCATGGGATTCCCGCCCCGCGGCGTGCCATCGGTCGGATATCGCGTTGGCGGCTATCCGCCGCAGCCAGGCCGCAAAGGGCACGCCGCGCCACTCGAATCGCGGAAGATTCGCGAGGGCCTGCTGAAACACCTCCGCAGTTACGTCTTCGGCCTCTTCGCGACTGCTTACGCGGCGCGCGACGTACGCATACACACGCTCAAAGTGGCGCTCGTAAAGCTCCGCGAAGCGGCCGGGGTTGTGCTGGGCTGCTTCGATCAGAAGACGCTCTTCTTCGCTGGCCGGATCGGCCTTCAACGTTGGCTCCGCAAACCGCCCTCAAATAAGAGTAACCGCCAGCCGCATCGAAAAGTCACGCGAGCGCGAATCGATTGGCCGCTCTAACGAACTTGCCCGGCGGAGTTTTCGAGAACCACGTTGGAGAGCACTGCCGTATCGACCTTCTCCGGCAAATGCGAGCAGAAGCCGACACCCACGTAGAAAGGTCCGTCGAGGTGCAGGTTGATGGATGGACCGAACTGGTGCATCGGCTCGCCTTCCAGGCTGACGAAGAGCGCGAACGAGTCGGCATGCTTCTCGATGCCGATGCGCTTGGCTGTCACGCCGACCAGGCTGTCGGGGTTGGCGCCGCCGGGGCGGCCGCGGCCCCCAACGCGGTACTCCATATCCGTGACGCGGACGTCCTTCTCGGGACGCTCGGCCAAATGGATCATACCGAGACCGTGCAGGGCGGCGATGGCTTCCTTGGAATCGTCATCCAGATCCTGACGAATGACGAGGAGCGCCTTCCGGTCTCCGTAGCCGTTCGGGTCGGGAAACCCGATATCGGCCGCGAGTGAAACGTCGCCGGACATCTTCTTCCAGAGATACCGGAACTCGTCGCGTGTATACCAGACGTTGTAGCCGGCGGAGCTGATGGTGTACTCCTTCGTGCCCGCGTCGTAACTGGCGCTTCCCGGCGCTAATGCCCCACCAATGTCGGACTGACCCTCAAATATGCCGATCGGCATATCGAAATTCCGGCTGGGCCTGTGAAAGTCCGCCGGCGGCGCAACCTGCTTGTGCGTGGCGGAACCCGGCTGCGCCCATGCTGGTGCGGTGGATGCGGATGCCCCGGTCTGCTGCGCCGATAGACCTATGGCTACAAGGAATCCGGCAAGAAGGATAACCATTCTAGCTCCCGCCCCACAGGTGCTTTTCGAAGTTGCTCAGACGAACTGATACTTCGCGCCCTGCTCGTCCCACAGAATCTTGCGGTTGTTCTTAAACGAAAGCGTCGCCATATGGCCGGAAATCGCCGCCTGCTGGCCCACCTCCGGCGACGCAATCACCTGCTCATTGCCGCGAATGGCTTCCACCCAGTTGCGGAAATGGTTGATGGCGCCATCCCGCTCGCCGAAGTCCTTAGGGCCGTTCAAGTGCACCAATTGGCGCGCCTTCACGCGGTCCGGCGCCTTGCCGCCAAGCAACTGCGGGGTGAAATTCAAGTCCATACGGTTGAGCACTTCGATGGTGCCCTCATTGCCGCACAACTGTTCGCCATAGCCGTATTGATCGTTCCCGAAATAGCTGGAATAGTTGATCTGCAGTTTGCCAGGGTATTCGTAGATGGCACTGAATGTGTCCGGCGTGTCGCGGTCGTCGTCCGCGCCGGTCCAGCGGTAGATACCACCCGACGCCATGCAGGACAGCGGCACGGTGCGGTCCAGCATGAAATTGACGATGTCGGTTTGATGCACCAACAGGTCTGTCGAGATGCCGCCCGAGTAATCCCAGTACAGGCGCCATTGATAGTAGCGGTGCGGATCCCAGGCGCGCTGCGGCGCGGGTCCCAGAAATTTGGCCCAGTCGGTGTTCTGCTCGTTGGCGTCCGGCGGAATCGCGTAGCGCCACGCGGGATTGTCGTCCGTCGAATTGCGGTACCAGAACGCGCGCACGAAATGCACGTCGCCGATCATCCCCTGCTTCACCATCTCTTTCGCTTTCTTATAAAGCGACGAACTGCGGTTTTGCGTTCCCACCTGCACGATCTTGCCGGATTTCTTCCACTCGCGCACGATATCGAAACCCTCTTCAATGGTGTGCGCCAGCGGTTTTTCAAGGTACACGTGTTTGCCTGCGCGCAATGCGGCGATGGCCATGTCGTGATGCAGGTGCTCCGGCGTCATGATGAAGACCGCATCGATGGAACTGTTGGCCAGCAGGTCGTGATAGTTCTCGTAGGTGGCCGGCGTATTGCCCCAGATGGTCTGCACGCGATCCTTGCCGCGCGCCAGGTAGCCCTGGAACGTATCGCAAATGGCGGTGATGGTAACGGTGTCCGGCGCGGCCTTCTTCAGCCAGTCGATGCCCGCGTTGCCGCGCGTACCCACGCCGATCCACCCAATGTTGATTTTGTCGTTGGCGCCGCGTGCGCCGATGACGGCAGGCCCGGCCAGCACCGCGGCCGTAGCCGTAGTTTTCAGAAAATCCCTGCGATCCATAGCGCCCTTATGATATCAGACTGGCGCATCTACTCTGGGTGCGCGCCACCCCACGCTAGAATGGGGGTTCCCGATGCCGCAGCGAATCTCCCCCGCACGCTCCATCTCCGGATCCATCGCCCTGCCGGGCGACAAGTCGATCTCTCACCGCTATGCCATGATTGCCTCAATCGCCCAAGGCGATAGCCGGCTCCAAAACTATTCCACAGGCGCCGATTGCCATTCGACCCTCGACGCCATGCGCGCGCTCGGCGTACGCGTGGAAGAGCATGGAACCGAGGTGGTGATCCGCGGCCGCGGAATGGACAGCCTGCGCGAGCCCGCCGCCAGCCTGGACGCCGGTAACTCCGGCTCGACTATTCGTATGCTCTCCGGCATTCTGGCGGCGCAAGCGTTCGCCACCCGCATCGGCGGAGACGAATCCCTTTCCCGCCGGCCGATGGGCCGCATCATGGAGCCGCTTTCCCAAATGGGCGCGTGCATCTCGGCGCGCGACGGCCGTTTTCCGCCGCTCGACATCCGCGGCGGACGCCTGCGCCCAATCGATTACACGCTCCCCGTTCCCAGCGCCCAAGTGAAAACCTGCGTGCTCTTCGCCGGACTATACGCGGAAGGCGACACCACCGTGCGCGAGCCGGTGCGCGCGCGCGATCACACGGAAATCGCCCTGCGGGAGTTTGGCGCGGACTTGCGCGTCCAATCCAAAACCATATCCCTGATGGGGCGACCCACGCTTACCGGGCGCGACCTGGCGATCCCCTCGGACCTTTCCTCGGCCGCCTTCTTCATCGTGGCGGCGCTGCTGCTGCCCGGCTCGCACCTGACCATCCGCGGCGTGGGACTGAATCCGACGCGCTCCACGCTGCTCGATTTCCTGGCCGGAATGGGCGCGGCGATCCGCATCACCGAGGTGGAAAGCCGCAATGGGGAACTAGCCGGCGAACTGGTGGTGTCTAGCTCAAGCGTTCGCGGCGGCACGATTGAGAAGGAAACCACCGCCGCGCTGATCGACGAGATTCCGGTGCTCGCAATCCTGGGCGCAGCCAGTGAAGATGGGATCGTCATCCGGGATGCCGGCGAGTTGCGCATCAAGGAGACGGATCGCATCGCCACGCATGGGCGTCCAGGCCGAGGAATTTCCGGATGGCCTCGCGATTCCCGGACGCCAGCGCTTTCACGCCGCCGAACTGGATTCTTTCGGCGATCACCGCATCGCCATGGCGTTCGCTATCGCGGCCTTGTGCGCGGATGGCGAATCCACGATCCGCGGCGCGGAGGCGGCGTCTGTTTCGTTTCCGGAGTTTTTCGAAACACTCCGCTCCCTTACGGCCGCGGCTTTGTAACGGATTTCCGCAGGTCCACGATCAAGGCGTCCAACGCAATCGATTTTTGAATGTTGCGCCGGATCAACCCCGCCAGATCGTCTACTTTCTGAACCGCCGCGCGAACCCAGCCGAACGATACCTTGCGCGCGACGGCTTCCAGTTCCGCGCGCAGATCCTCGTTACGCACCGCGCCACCCGATTCCCGCAGCAC
>JBEKTJ010000092.1:0-24563 GCA_049516155.1 Bryobacteraceae bacterium | reverse complement strand
GGCGCCCCGGATGAATCCCGCGTGCCGAACGCGCCCGCATACAGGATGCCGCTATCGGTGGCCGCCATGCCCACGGCGGCGGGAATTTTTCTTTGCGCGATTCCGGAGCGTAGCGTGTCGTCGACTTTGCCCGCACCGTTGGCCGCGCCACGCAGCCATCCGCCCTGGGTTCCAAGCACGGAGGCCAGACCACCCAACTCTCGACGGCTGATGATATGCGGCATATGGTCCTCCCGACCAAGGAATTACTGCCGTCCGCCGTGCCGCGGCCTACTTAGTGTCGGAGCAAGCGGCGGTCAGCCACTTACCGGCGCCATTTATAGTCATGTTCATGGGATGGCCGTTAGCGGTTCCGCTGGACACCATGGTGAACTTCATGGATTCCGCGCTGAGCGCCTCGGCGACAATGGTGCTGGTGGTTTTGTTATCAGGGTCGTTACACTCGACCTTAGCCTCGAATCGGCTGCCTGAGGAACTGGTAATCGTGGTCTTGCAGGTCTTGGACATGCTGGTGGGGTTGAAATTGGCCAAGTCTTCTTTCTTGAGGCAACGCCTGTTGACCGAGGGCTTCCCGGATCCCAGGTTGCCGGCATTCTTCATCATGGCCTCGATCTTGGCCCGTTGCTCGGGCGGAAGCTTGGCAAGTTGGTCGGGCGGGATCTGCGGCATCTGCTGCGGCATTTGCGGCATGCCGGCCATCTTCATCGTGACGCTGTATTCCCATTCGCCTACCTTGAGGTCTAACGGCGTCGGGTCCGCGGCGCGGACGAGGCTGGCGCTCGCAAGGGCTAGAGCGAAGATCAGTTTCATGAGGTTTCTCCTGTAGGGCCGATGATTGCATCGGCTGTCCCGTTACGGTTGAGTGGACGTAAGGATTATATCAGGAGACTGAGAAAGCTGGGTATTAACCATCGGCAGCGCGGTTTGGGCTCCGGCATGGGTCACAGCCACCAGGACACGATTTTCCAAGCTAATGCGGGGCCATGCGGCCCGAGAAGATTCGGCGAGAGCTGGGGCGTCCGCCGTAGGCGTTTGCATCACCCAGTAGCCGTACCGGCGGTAGCTTCGAACCCCTGTCGATAGACGAGAATGGGACAGGCGTATTTTTCCGGGGTTAAGGCAACCGGGGTCAACGGAATTTACTCGTTGCTCTCTCTAGAGATAGACTACGCTCGAACTGAAGGTAATCAGGCGGTCCATTCCCGTGAAGCGACGTATTGTTCTGGCCGCCTTGCACCGCCGGATTCGATATAAGATATTTTCGTCATGAACAAGCTATGGACATCTCTCCTGGCAGGGGCCGCGCTGTGCACTCTGGCTGCCCGCCCAGCCGCGGCGCAGTCCGCCACGCGTGTGTTGCGCACGGCCGAGTATCGCGCGCTACAACAGAAACTGTGCCACGGCTGGAACACGTGGAGTGCGAACAGCGTCCTGACACACGTGTATTTACCCGATGGCTTCGCACTGACACTGGGCCTGAAGAGCGCGGGCATGGGTCACAGTTACCAGGACACGTTCTTCCAGGCCAATGCGACGGCCAGGCGGCCGGAGAAGATTCGCCTGGGTCCGCACGCCGACGACGGCTCGTATACCGAACTCACGCTGGAGATGAACACGGGCGGCGCCGATTCCAAGAATTTGGCGCTGGTGCAGAGCGCCACGGAAAATGGCGAGGAATATATCCTGGTTACCGTAGAGAAGCGCGCCCCGCTGCGCGCCGAGCACCTGATCGTGGAGACCGGTTACTACTGGAACCGGCCGGGCTCGGTGCGGCGCGAGGGCGCAGTCCTGAAGGCGCAGCCGGGGCGCGAAGGCGGCCGCGCCTTTGAAGTGCGAACCACGGCACGGGAAGTGAACGACCCGTTCATCACGGTGAACGCGCCGTATCTTTCGGTGGCGCTGGAAGGCCGCATCGCGGTCTACACGGGTCCGGAGAAATCCCTGGAACAGGTGGCCGCGATCATCGAGACGCACCGCGCGGCGCACATGCAGCGGCTGGCGGACTACGGCGAAGCGCGGGAAGTCTTCACCGCGATGCAGACGATTCTGGCGTGGAATCTGACCTACGATCCGGAAAACGACCGCGCGATCGCGCCGGTGAGCCGCATGTGGAGCGCTTACTGGGGCGGCTATGTGCTGTTCGACTGGGACACGTACTTCGCGTCGTTCATGTACGGCTTGTACAACCAGGATCTGGCGTTCGCGAACGCGGTGGAAGTGACCAAAGGCATCACGCGCCGGGGATTCATTCCCAATTGCTCGTCGGCCTATGGCATTCAGAGCGACGATCGTTCGCAGCCGCCGGTGGGCAGCCTGATGGTGCTGGAGATCTACAAGCGCCACAAAGAGCGGTGGTTCCTGGCGGAAGTTTACGACGAACTGCTGCGTTGGAATCGTTGGTGGCCAAGCGCGCGCGACACCAAGGGGCTGCTGGCCTGGGGTTCGGACAATCAGCCGCAGCTTGTGGACGGCACGTTCCACAACTTTCAAGCGGCGCTGTTCGAGTCGGGGCTGGATAACTCGCCGATGTACGATGGCGTTCCGTTCAACCCGCAAACCAACCAGCTCGAAATGGCCGATGTGGGATTGAACGCACTGTACGTGGCCGATTGCCGTGCGCTGGCGGAAATCGCCGGGGTGTTGGGCAAGAGCGCGGACCAACGCGAACTGCTTGCGCGCGGCGACCGGTATGCCGCGGCCCTGGGCACGTTGTGGGATGAGACGGCGGGCATGTATCTGAATCGGCGTACCGATACCGGTGCGAGTTCCGCACGCCTCTCGCCGACCAATTTCTATCCGCTGATCGCGAAAGTGGCCACGGCGGAGCAGGCCGCGCGCATGATTCGGGAGCATTATTTCAACCCGCACGAGTTTTACGGCGAGTGGGCGATGCCATCGATAGCGCGCAACGTGCCGGGTTTCGAGGATCAGAACTACTGGCGGGGGCGGATCTGGGGACCGATGAACTTTCTGGTGTACCTGGGAATGCGCAATTACGATCTCGGACCGGCGCGCACGGATCTGGCCGAGCGCTCGCTGAAGCTGCTGATGAAGTCGTGGCGGAGCGACCGCGCGATCTATGAGAACTACAACGCGATCACGGGTGCGGGCAACGACGTGAGCAGCAGCGACGCGTATTATCATTGGGGCGCGCTGCTGGGCGTGATTGGCCTGATGGAGCAAGGGCGCTAGTCTCCTGTCCCCGATAACACTTGACAACCCCACGCCGCGGATGTGGGGCAACCTCTTGGGCTGCGGGCCCACTTCTCCAGCTAGTCAGCCGGCTGAAAACCGGCTGCGGGCAGAATTGCCCGCCCTCCAAGCCGCCCACAAGGCAAGCTGACCACTACGAAACATTTCCATGGACGTCCGCCAGTGGAGGCTTGCATCCCAAAACCGGACGGCAGCCGGCCCGGTACGTACCTGCGAGCGCCGCATTTACTAGGAGTTACGCGGCTGGCCGATCCGGCAGCCCGGGTGCTATCACGAACACATGCTGCATGACCTTCGGTACGCTATGCGCACCCTGCGGAAGAGCCCGGGGTTCGCTCTGGTAGCCATCATTTCGCTGGCTTTGGGAATCGGCGCCAATTCTGCAATGTTCAGTTTGGCGGACGCGCTGGTGTTACGGCCGCTGCCTGTGCCGCATCCTTCCGATCTCATCGTAGTTCAGTCGCAACTGCGCGGCGAGGCCATCGGTGGGGTGTTCCAGTATTCCGGGTTATCCTATCCGGATTTCAAGGACCTGCGCGACTGGAACAAATCCTACACGGGTCTGACGGCGTCCCAATACTCGCAGTTCGGATTTGCGACGGAAAAAGACGCGCTGCCGAAGATGAAATTCGGCGAACTGGTCAGCGGCGATTTCTTTAGCGTATTGGATGTGCCGTTGTCACTCGGGCGCGCTTTCCGGCCGGACGAAGATACGGTACCGGGCCGCGATGCGGTGGTGGTCTTGGGACACGAGTTGTGGCGCACGGATTTTGCGTCGGATCCGAACGTTGCCGGCAGAACCATTTTCCTCAACAGCGTTCCGTTCACGGTGATCGGCGTGGCGCGGGAGGCATTCACCGGCTCGAATGTCTTGATCCGTTCGGCGCTGTTTGTGCCGCTCGCGATGGGCCCGCGCCTGCAAGACGACCTGCAGCAAGGCATGCTCGAAAAGCGCGACAGCCGCGGCATGACGATCCATGGACGGCTGAAACCGGGCGTCAGTGTGGGTCAAGCCGCGGCGGAGGCACGGGTCGTCTCACAACGGCTCGCGGCGGCCTATCCGGCCACCAATCGAACCTGCTCGCTGGTGGTAGACACCGACCTGCAAGCCAGGCTCAAGCAAGGTCCGGAAGACGCGGCGTTGGCGTTTTTCCTGCTGGCGCTGGCCACCGTGGTTCTGTTGATCGCTTGCGCCAACGTAATGAATATCCTGTTGAGCCGCGCACGAGCGCGCTCGCGAGAGATCGCGGTGCGCTTGGCAATAGGGGCGGGACGCGCACGCCTGGTCCGGCAACTGTTGACCGAGAGTTTGGCGATTGCAGTGGCTGGTGGAGCGCTGGGGCTGCTAGTGGCTGAAGCCGGCGTGGATCTATTTGGCCGGATCAAAATTCCGACCGACATTCCCGTGGTCATCGATGTGAGGCTGGACCCACGGGTGCTTCTCTTTACGGTGATCGCATCGATTGCCAGCGCCCTGCTGTTCGGACTGGCCCCGGCGTTGCAGAGCACCAAGCCCGATCTGGCGCCGGCGCTGAAGTCCGGCAAATCCGACGACGGCAAGCGGCGGCGTCTGCTCGGAAGAAACACGCTGGTAATTGCGCAGGTCGCCGGAGCGCTTCTGCTGCTGGTGTTCGCGACGCAGGCTTACCGCGGCGCATTGATTGTGATGTCCAGGCCCGCCGGTTTCCGCACAAATCATCTGCTGATGGCCAGCTTCGATCCGACGCTGGCGCGGTACACCCCGGAACGGGCCAAGGAATTCTACAAGGCGCTGATGGAGAAGGCGCGTAATCTGACAGGGGTCAAATCCGTGGCGCTCACCCAGGCTGTGCCGATGCTGCCGATCGGCAACGGCGCCAGCAGGGTGGTTCCGGAAGGCGTCAAGTTGCCGCCTGGGACGGATGCCATCGGCGTGATCTCGAACACGGTGAGCGAAGGTTACTTCGAGACGCTGAACGTGCCTATAGTCCAAGGCCGAGGCTTCCTGGAGACGGACCGGGCAGACTCCCGTCCGGTGGCGGTGGTGAACGAGATCTTCGCGCGCAAATATTATCCCAATCAGAGCGCCATCGGCAAACGGCTGCGGCTGAAGGACGATAAACAACAGGTGCTGGAGATAATCGGTGTGGCCCGGCAAAGCAAATATTTCTTCCTGGTGGAGCCGCCCGTCGAATATATGTACCGGCCGCTTTCCCAAAACCCGCAGCAGGCCATGACCATCATGCTCGAGACCGCCGGCCCTTCGAGCGGGGTGGCTTCACCATTGCGCGACTTAGTCCGCTCGCTGGATGCGGGCCAGCCGATGTACGGGGTCCGCACCATGGAGGAAGTCTTCGACCAGCGCGCCAACAATACGCTCGGAATCCTGACCGAAGCGATCGGAGCGATGGGGCTGCTGGGGCTGATCCTGGCGATGGTGGGACTTTATGGTCTGATGTCGTATTCGGTGAGCCTGCGATCGCGGGAGATCGGCATCCGTATGGCGATCGGCGCAGGCCGCTCCGGCGTGCTGGGGATGATCATGAAGCAGGGCATGGTGCTGGCGGGCGCCGGAGTGTCGATCGGCCTGCTGCTTTGCCTATTGGCGAGTAAGGCGGTTACGGCGGCGCTGGGCGTGCCGGGGTTCAATTTGCCATTCGTGGCGGTGGTGACGGCCGGGCTGGTGGCGGCGGCGGCCTTGGGCGCCTATGCGCCGGCGCGGCGGGCATCGCGGATGGACCCGAATGCCGTACTGCGCCAGGAGTAGGATGGGCGAGCCTCCGGGACCCGCCCGCTCGGCGGAGCGTGTTGGCTCCGAATGCGCGTCCTCACGGAAGGCTGGCATGCTCGGCGTGAATCGTGGCCATTATCCTTCTTCTTGTTCCGCCTGCTTGTTCCGCGCGCCGCGCGGTCAACCATCGGCATTAATTATCTCTGGGGCGCAAACTCCTTGGCGGCGCTTTGCGTTTGCGGGTCGTCGAACTCCACTAAGAAGCCGGCCAGTGCAGACGCGAGTTCCGCGGGGGCATTCCGGCAGGCCGCGATGATGAACGGTATCGAGGCCTTGTCCTGCAGGTCTGTGAGCCCCTGGACCCCTTCCACCTGAATCAGGAAGTTGGGAGATACCAGGGCGCGCCGAAGCAACGGGATTGCACGCGGATCTCCCGTCTCGGCCAGAAACAGTACCTTGCCGGGAAGATCGTTCGTAGCCAGATCCGCCGCGGCTTCAGTCGTCAGATTGTGGGCCTTGGCCCACCTCGTAAACTGCGGCGAAGGCCCCGGCGCCGATTTTCCATTTGCATCGATTCCAACGGAAACGGCTCATCGCTGTCGATTGCGACTGTGGCTTCCCGCACCAGGTAGTCCCAGTAGGAGGGGTCCTTGTCGCCCAGTTTGACCAGCGCTCTCGCCGCCGCACCCTTCGTAGTTTGATCCTGGGTGACCGCAAACTGCTTCTCTAGATCGGGGATCGCGGCGACCACCCCTGCCTGAGCGAGTTGAGCAATATCCACCAAAAACGGCGCGCCTTGTCTCAGCCGCTTCAGCGCGTCGGCAATCTCCTTGGCGGTTGGCGGGGGATTTCGGAGGTTTTTCTGCACCGTCTGCGCAACTGCTATACATGGGATCAAGGCAAAGCAGAAAACACCGGTCCAATGAATCTGGCGCATGGTTGACATGGTGTCCTTCAAGTCTCTCACATACTACCCCCCTCTCAAGGAATTTGAGATGGCGAGAGCTGGTACGAGCTATTCTGTGCTATGAAAGCGGACAGGGCACTCTGCGGATCGGTGGCTTTGAGAGCGCCATTTACATATACCGAATACGTCGGAAACATTGCAATTTGGGAATACGTAGGAGTGCCCGACGAGTTAAATTCAATCACGGTCCAGATCCATGGCGTGCTGGCACCGTTGATCGTTTGGTTCACAGCTTGACCGGTTGAGCCGATCCTGCCCTCCGAGAGCTGGAATGACTGACCGGAGGCGGACGTGCCCGGGCCAGCGAACGGGTACTGCTGTCCGCTCGCGGAGGCCCAGTTGGCCACGATGCCGCCGCATGGATAAGGCGTGACTCCCACTTGGTAGGTGGCACGCTCGAAGCGCCGAAATCATTGAAGACGCGAAAGCTTCCCGAGCTCACGTAGGACTTAGTGACATTCGCTGGAGGCGCGGAATTTCCACAGTTCTTTACCAGATAAGCATTCGCCTAGGCACTGTCCGCCGGGCCAGCTATAAAGGTTTTAAGCCCCTGGGCCCAATCCCCAATAAGGTGGGGGCAAAGAAGAAAGTTATTCAGATTGGTTTGCAGATTCGAATTCTCGCCTGTGGGCAGAGTGACGGCGCCTGCGTGAACCCATCGACGACGGTTACCTCCGACGTCTCATCTCTAGGAGCGCTTCTATGAACGCCTCGGGAATGGGGGTGAGGTGAGTTGCGCGAGGAGAAGCGCCGAGTGCCGGGCCGGGCCGCCCAGTTTCTCCCAACGAAATGGAAAAGGCCGGCGTGACGCATGCTGCGCCAGGAATAAGGTTGGCGAACTCCGGTACCCGCCCGTGCTGCAAGCGTGTTGGCCCTAATGGCACGCTCTTCAAACTTACCCCAACCGGCCGGTGGCGACTCGGCACAGCTTCGATCTCACCGGCGGCTCCGGCCGGCAGGTCGGTTCAAGATACGGATAGGTCTGCAATCGCGCTTGACACAGTGGAGGACTGGTTGGAGTCGCCACGGGCCCCCACAATTTCAATAACTTAGCGTGACTACAAACCCAAGGGTCAATCCCACTGCTCCGTACCTGATTCGCGATACGACGGTCCCGAACTCACCCCTTTTGACGCCGCCGCCGAAACTAAAAACGATTTTGATTCGAGAACGTACCCACGCCCGGAAGGCTGCGTTACCGGACGGTTCTTTCCGCATGCGTCGAACAACTCCAGACCCCTCAGCTAAAGCCAATCGGCCGACTAGCCGATAGAATTCTGTGGGGATCTTTTCAAGGGTCGGCGAGGGCCGCGTTTGCTTGCTAGCGATCTCGTTTGTTGCAAGCCTTTTTTCTCCAGCTTTCCTCCATGCAGAGCCGCCGTCAAAAGCCGTATCTGCCCGAGCATCACCTGCACAGTTGCGCACGATTGCTACAGTTCGCGAAGCGCACGACCTCAGCAACAAGGAGGCGGCACGGAGCTATCCGATCCATCTGCGGGCGGTGATCACCTTCCTGGATCCGACGATCATCAACGGCGAACGGATTGGAATGTTCGTTCACGATTCAACGGGAGGGATCTTTGTCTTTTTTCCCCGAGGCGTCTTCGGCGCTGTTCCACCCGGGACGCTGATTGATCTCCGCGGGGTCAGCGCTCCCGGCGAGTATGCTCCTGTTATTACTATGCGCCAACTGAAAGTGATTGGATACGCCGGCTTGCCGACGAACCCGCATCGGCCCAGCCTCGGGCGGCTCTCGTCCGGCGAAGAAGACGCACAATGGGTCGAACTGGAGGGCGTGGTTCATTCCATCGTCGAGGAGGAAGGCCGCATTAACCTGCAACTAACCATGGACGACGGGCCCATCAATGTGACCATGGTGCGAGAGGCGGGAGCCGCCTACTCCGGCCTGGTCGACACAAAGCTCCGCATTCGCGGCAGTGCGGGCGCGACTTTCGATGTCCAGCGAACCCAAATGATCGGCGTCCACCTTTTTTGCCCAAACCTCTCCGTAGTGCAAATTGTGAAGGCCGCGCCGAGCGATCCCTTCCAGTTGCCCACTATTCCCATCGACAACCTGTTGCAGTGGGAACAGGCGCCCTCGCTGGCGCACCGGGTGCATGTGCAAGGGCGCGTGACTCTTCAGTGGCCCGGTTCGGCGGTTTGCATTGGAGATGCCGCGCAGGGAATCTGCGCTCAGACCGGCCAGAAAGGGCGCCTGCGCCACGGTGAGCTGATCGACATTGCGGGCTTCGTCCGGGTGGAGGGAAGCGCACCGATGCTGAACGATGCGATCTTCAGAAGCTCAGGGTCCGCCGACGCGCCGGCTGAGTCCGTGCCGGTCACAGCGGAAAAAATCCTGGCAGGCGGCCACGATTCCCGGCTCATCCGTATCGATGGCCAACTACTCTCGCGCGATCTCTCCTCATCCGATACCACGCTGTTGGTCAACTCCGGAACGTCCATCTTCAAGGCGATCCTTCCTCAATCGCTGAGCGGGCCGCAGAGCAAGGCATGGGAGAATGGAAGCCTTCTGCGCATTACCGGCGTCGCTTCAGTCCAGATCGATGCGCAGAGAAGCGCATTGGGATTGGGAACGGCCGTGCCGAAAACATTTCGGCTTATGCTGCGCTCACCGGCGGACGTGCTGGTTCTCAGACGTCCCTCCTGGTGGACGCCGTCTCATGCGCTGATCGTGCTGGCAGTGGCGCTGGCCGGGACGCTGGTTGCGCTGGGCTGGGTAGTCTTGCTCAGAAAGCGCATCCGCGAGAGTCAAGAACGATTTCGCCACATGGCCCTGCATGATGGCTTGACGGGGCTGGCAACCCGGCGGCTGCTTCAAGACCGTCTGCACATCGCCGTCGAGAGCGCAAGGCGCCATCGCACCGGGCTCGCGTTCCTGATGGTGGACCTGGACAATTTCAAGGGCATCAACGATACGTTTGGGCATCCGGCCGGCGACGAGGTCCTGCGCGTGACCGCGAGTCGCATCTTGGAAGTCGTTCGCTCCAGCGATACGGTAGCCAGACTGGGTGGGGACGAGTTTGTGGTGCTGCTCTCCGGTATGAACGACTCGAGGATGGCCGAAGTGGTTGCCCAAAATATTGTGAGGAATTTGGCCCGTCCGATCTCCTTCGATGGCCGCGAGATGCCTGTCTCGGTAAGCGTCGGGCTTTGCCACGCGACATCGGAGGAACTGGACGGGGATGAGCCAATGAAGAATGCGGATGCGGCTCTCTACCGCGCGAAGGAGCGCGGGCGAGGCTGCTATGAAGTTTTCACTCCGGCTTTTTTAATCCAGCCCTGAATGAACGACGCGCAACGCCAACCTCCACATCCGCGGCCGCAAACTCCGCACTGAGCAAAGCGTTGCTTAGGCGTATACGCCTGCGGCGAGTCTCCCGCCGCTCCGCGCGTGCGGTCAAGCTAAAATGAGCGAGTGGATCTTCCTGTCAACCCGCCAATCTTGCCCATGCTCGCCAAGCGCGTCGACGATATACCGGCCGCCGGATCGTGGATTTTCGAGCCGAAGTGGGACGGGTTTCGCGCCTTAGTGTTCCGCGACGGGCCGGAAATCGAGATCCAAAGCCGCGATGAGAAGCCGCTGAACCGCTATTTTCCCGAGTTGCTCGATCCTTTACGATTACAGTTGCCCGATCGTTGCGCGCTCGACGGCGAAATCGTCATCGCCAGGGATGGCGCCCTCGATTTTGAGTCGCTGCAACTCCGTCTTCATCCGGCCGCGTCGCGGGTAAAGACTCTCTCCCGCCAGATCCCGGCATCCATCGTGTTCTTCGATCTCCTCTGCGAGGGCGATCGCGATTTGCGGTGCGAACCGTTCCAAAAGCGGCGCCAGGAGCTCGAAGCGCTACTGTCATCCGCGGCGCCGCCCATCCATCTGACGCCCGCCACTCGTGAATCCACGGTGGCGTCGGATTGGTTTCGCCGCTTCGAGGGAGCCGGTCTCGACGGCGTGATCGCCAAGCCCGTTTCGGGAATCTACGAGCCGAACAAACGGGTGATGCTGAAGATCAAGCATGAGCGCGATTGCGATTGCGTGGTGGCCGGCTTTCGATGGTACAAGAACGCCGAGCGGACTGCCGTCGGCTCGCTGTTGCTGGGCCTGTACGACGATGCCGGCGCCTTGCAGCATGTCGGCGTATGCGCCAGCTTTTCCGTCGAAAAACGCCGCGAACTGTTGGAATTTCTCGTGCCGTACCGGCAGAACGCGCTCGCCGGTCATCCTTGGAAGCAATGGGCGGAACACGAGCCCGAAAACAGAGGCGCGGGACATCGCATTCCGGGCGGCCAGAGCCGCTGGAGCCAGGGCAAGGACCTGTCCTGGGAACCATTGCGGCCCGAACTGGTAGCCGAAGTCGCTTATGAGCACATGCAGGGCACGCGCTTCCGCCATATGGCGCATTTTCGAAGATGGCGCATGGACAAGCCGCCGGGCGATTGCACCTATACCCAGCTCGAAGTCGTTGCGCCGCACGAGTTAGCGGCCATCTTCGCTCCGCCCGCGCTTACGCGAGTTCCCTAGCAGCCCGCCTGGCTCGCCATTCCCGCGTCGGATCGTCATCGGGGTCCGGAGCCTCCTGCGGCGGCCGCAGCGCTTCCGGCACATGGCGCAGGTTGACCCGGATGCGGGTCCAGGTGGACGACCTGCCGCGCATGGCGTCGACCAGCACGTCGTCCACGGCGAGCAGCGCGGCGGTCTCGGGGTGTTTGCTTTTCCATCGTTCCAAACCCGCCAGCGCCGCCTCTTTATGCGGCGAGTTGGCGACCACGACGAGCGGCATTTTCGCCCTCGGCTTCTTAGCGGGGGCCTTGCTGCGCGAGGGCGCCACGCGCGGCGCTTCCCCGTCCATTTTGCGGAAGTGCGGCGGCCACGGCGCGTCGGCTAAGCCCGCAGCCTCGTCCTGGGCCGCGAGTTCCAATAATCGTTCGAGCGAACCCGGCGCGGTATTCATATCCGCGTGCGGATCGCCGATCTCCGCGAACCGCCGCGGCACCGTCAGAATGGTGAAGTCGGAGGGTTCGCAGTCAGGAACCTCATGCCAATAGAGCGGTGTGGAGACCCGCGCGTCGGGCAGCGGCCGCACCGAATAGGCGGAGCACGTCGTGCGATCCTTGGCATTCTGGTTGTAGTCGAGAAACACGCCATGCCGCTCCTCTTTCCACCATTTCGAGCTGGCCAAGGCCGGTACACGCCGCTCCACCGCACGGGATAGCGCGACCGCTGCGCGCCGCACTTCCGCGAACGTCCAGCGCGGTTCGATGCGCACATTCACATGCATCCCGCGTGAACCGCTGGTTTTGGGCCAGCCCTGCAACCCCGCCGTTTCGAGCATCTCCTTCACTTCGAGCGCCACCGTGCGAACGTCCGCCCAATCGACGCCGGGACCCGGGTCGAGGTCCACGCGCAGTTCGTCCGGGTGATCCAAATCTCCCGCGCGTACCGGGTGCGGATGCAGCTCGATACACCCGAGATTGACGATCCACGCTAGCCCGGCCGCATCGTCCACCACCACTTCTTCCGCGATGCGCCCCGATGGGAACGACAGGTTCACCGTTCTCAGCCAGCCAGGGCGGTCCGAGGGTGCGCGCTTCTGATAGAACGCTTCTCCCTCGGCTCCGTTAACGAAGCGCTTGAGCACGATGGGGCGGTCCGCAATTCCCGCCAGAGCGCCCGGCGCCACGGATAAGTAGTAGCGTACAAGGTCGATTTTGGAGACTTTCGTCCGGCCTGAAAAATACAGTTTGCCGGGATGCGTCACGCGCACCTGACGTCCATCGATCGAGAGCAACTCGGCGGCGTCTTCTTCCTTCACAAGAACAGGCTACCGCGCTTCGCCCAGGCGGGAAAAGCCGAATGCTCTTTTCAACGCTTCGGGAGGTTGGGCGGCAAATTGGGGGCTTCAACGCCGAACTGCTGGGCGTACTCGGCGTTCAATCGCTGCCAGCCGCCGAATTTTATGGCATCGGGGCCAACCATACGGCCGAGGGGAGTTCCGCTGAGAAGGCGATCCAGAACATCGAAACAAATGTGCCACCCGGCGGCGCCCATTGCAATGAAGCGGTGGCCTATGTTGGTCCAGAGCGTCAGGCGCGTGCCGCCCCCGAGGGCTTCGAGCTCCCACCGCATGTCGTGGTCGCCCCAGTTGTACTCAAGCACCTCGGGAGCGTCGGCCGGCGTCACTCTTGTTTCGGTAACGTGCGGGCAGGGGCCCCCACCGTCGTGAGCTTCACCGTAGTTCCAACCGTACCCAGGCTCCCATCGGCGTCGTAGGCGCCCACTCGCGCAGATGCGCCGGACTGGCGGGACCCGGTACATACTGCTCGCGATCGATCATTTTCCTCTCCGTATCTTCCTTTTCGCGTTCGAGGGCGGTGCTTGATCCATGCGGTCGAGGTGGCGTTCGAGCGCATCGACGTGAGCGGACCAGAACCGGCGGAAGGGGGCCAGCCAGGCGTCGACTTCCTGAAGCGGCTCAGGTCTCAACCGGTAAAGACGGCGCTGCGCGTCCACCGTGGATTCCACGAAACCGGCGTCGCGCAGCACGCGCAGGTGCTTGGACACGCTGGGCTGCGGCATGCGGAGTTGACGCTCGATCTCTCCCACCGACTGTTGCGATAAGACCAGGAGGCTCAATATCGCGCGGCGGTTCGGCTCCGCAATAATTTCGAACACAGATTCCACTCTTTTGGTATACTCCATAGAGCATATGCTTGTCAAGGTATATAAACGAAAGGGTCATTTCGGAATGCCGCAGCGATGGCGGCTGCCAATCCGGCGGCCGCCATCTTGCGGAACGGCCGCCCTACCAGCGCGCCAATTGGGTGAGCTGAATGAGATTGCCGCAGGTGTCGTTCAGGATCGCGATGGTCGAGCCGGTCACGCCGGTGGGGGACGTCGTGAATTCGGCGCCGCGGGCCTTGATCCGCTCGTAGTCGCCCTGGATGTCGTCGGTGAAAAACATGAACGCGGCCTGGCCCTGTTGAGCGATTGCCTGCTGATACGCCTTGGCCGCGGGGTTGTCGTTCAGCGCCAGTTGCAACTCCGTGCCGTCCGGCTGCTCGGGCGAGGCCACGGTCAGCCAGCGAAACGGGCCTTGGCTGAAATCGGTCTTCTTAACAAAGCCCAGCACCTCCGTATAGAAGCGCAGGGCCTTGTCCTGATCGTTCACGTATAGGGTAGTCACTTTGATTTTCATTTCGTTTTTCTCCTTTTCACGTTCGCGGTTTGGGCCGCGTTATTTCCTGGAATTCGTAAACCCATCGGTTAGTGCATGTGCGTCAACCGGTACCAGACCGGAGCAAAATCGACAAGGACGAGCGCGCCGAGAACCGCCAGCACTTGAAGTATACGGTGCATGCCAATCGATGCGGGGGCAATGGGACGTAGCCGCAACCGTCCATATGCGATGAATGCGGCAACCCCTCCGAGCACGACGTTGATGACCACAAAGTTGTACTCGCCCCGCACCATATGAAAGACCGCCGCGAGTATCATGACGAGCGTCAGGCCGATGGCGGCAAACGGCGTGAGCTTCGGTTTGACGCCGGCCATCGCCGGCAGGATCAGGCCCACGCCTCCTAGAAATTCACAGACCCCGATGAAGACGATGAGGTCCCGCGGCACTGCGGAAAGCCAGGGCACTTCATGGAGCGCCTGATTCCAGAGGGCAGGCTGACACCAAAAGATCTTGCCGAAACCGGTGATGCTGAAAGAGATTCCCCACAATATTTGCGCGATCCAAAGCACGGTCTTCATGGCTGCCTCCGCGAGCCTGCGTGGTGCATTCCCACCGTTCGGCTCTGCAATGATTTCAAAATTTCAAACTCCACTCTTCTGATATACCTTATGGCGCATATACGTGTCAAGGAATATTTAAAAAAAAAATGGGCGGCCAGTCTGGATTCGGGCCGCAATGCCGTTGCAGCCTACCCTATTCCCAGCGAAACACCTTCGCCGAGAGCGCCGTGCAAACCACAAAAACGGCCACCAGAGCCGCCACGTCGCCAATGTGCGCCGACCACGCCTCGCCTTTCCAGATTCCCTGGAGCAGGGAAACGGCGTAGGTGAGCGGCAGTACATGCGCGACGGCACGGAGAGCGGGCGGCAGCGACTGGAGCGGCAGGAACAGCCCGCATAGGACCAGCATCGGATACAGGATGGCAGCGCCGATGGGCTGCGCGAAACGCGCCGTAGGCACGATGCTCGCGATCAGAAAACCGATCGACAGGATGCTCCAGGTGCTGATTAGCAAGGCCATCGCGAAGCCGAAAATGGGGACGTCGACATGGATCGGGTAATAGCGCTTGCCTGCCAGCACCATCAAGGCCATGGTGAGCAGCGTCAGCGCCAGCTTGACCAGCACATGCGCCGTGAGAATGGTTTGTGGACGGAGCGGAGTGGCGCGGAGCCGCCTGAGGATGCCGCCCTCGCGATAAATCGAGATGACCGTCACCAGGGATAACACGCCGCTGAGCGCGATCAGCACGGCCACGAATACCGGCAGTCCGACGCGCAGGAACCCGGCGGCGGCCATGGCGCCCGGCATGCGTCCACCAAGCAGCCGGCCCACCACCACGAACACCAGGACCGGAAGAATTATCGAGCCGAACGCCCCGAGCGGCTCGCGCAGAAAGATCTTGATCTCCAGCCAGGTTAGTTTCCAAAGTCCGCGGAACATGGTTTGTCTCTTCTTCGCCTTTGGTTAATCGCGAATCGCATGGCCGGTCAGCTTCAGAAAAACGTCTTCCAAGCTGGGCAGCACGGTACGAAAATCGGTGACTCCGATGCGGTTCTCGGATAGACACCGGATCACATCAGTCACGAAGCCGTCCCCCTTTCCCTGAATGGTGAAGCGCGAGTCTTGCCGCGTCACCGTTTCCACCGAAGGGATGGTGCGCAGCGGTTCTTCGACGAGCTCACCGGCCGCACTTAACACGACGGTTCGGACGGGGCAATGCCGCCGCACTAACTCCTCGGGGCTGCCGATGTCGATAATCTTTCCGTGCTCGATGATCGCTACCCGATCGCACAAGCGCTCGGCCTCCTCCATCAGATGAGTGGTCATGAAGACGGTCTTGCCGCGGTCGCGAATGCCGCGCACCAGGTCCCAGATCGCGCGCCGCGACTGCGGATCGAGCCCCGTGGTGAGCTCATCCAGAAACACGACCTCCGGGTCGTTGATCAAGGCCAGGGCGATGAACAGCCGCTGTTTTTGCCCGCCGGAGAGGTTCATGAACCAGGCGCTCCGTTTGTTGGCGAGACCCAGTTGTTCGAGCAATCGATCGCCGTCCACCGCCTTGGTGTACAACGACGCCCAGAGATCCACGGCCTCCCAAACCTTGATCCTTTTCTGGAGCTGCGCCTGCTGGAGCTGCACGCCAATCCGGTTTTGTAACCGGTACACGTCGCGGAACGGGTCCAGCCCCAAAATCGAAATGGCGCCGCGATCCGGCCGGCGCCCTCCTTCGACGCACTCCATTGTGGTGGTTTTACCGGCGCCGTTTGGTCCGATCAAACCAAAAATTTCACCCTCGTTGACGTCGAACGAAACGTCTGCCACAGCCACCGTCGCACCGTAGGTCTTGCGGATGCCGAGTACCTGGATGACTGGACGAGGAGTCCGGGAGATGTCCATTTCTTGGCTATGGAAGCTATCAGTTAGTGTAACGCGCGAATGTGCGATAAGACCGGGCATCGTCCCGCGCCGCTCTGTTGTGGTTTTCTACAAAGGCGTCGATAAATCCAACAACCACCAGGCTCGTTAGGAAGCAAAGGAGTTAGCTGTATCTGCCCATGCGTGGGAGTCGATAAACTGTACAGAGTGGCTGAAGACGTGCCTTACACAGCATTGAAAACAGGACGTCACGTCGCGACAGTCGTTCTGGTCCTGGTAAGATTCTCGATCTTCATCCTGCTGGATTGGGCGATCAACCTGCGCGAACGCCGCAACCTGGTGCGCATCGGCATCCACGATTTTGCGGCCGCCCTGGCGAACGCTCGCACGGTGGCATCGGTGCACACGAGAATCACGCCTCGCCGAGATCAATGAGAACCTGCTGTACAAGGTCGGCGCTAACCCAAAATCCCGCTTGTTCCTGCAGATCTTCAATGACTGTCTTGACGCGCTCGATGAGGCCGGCACGTTTGGCCTCGGCCAAAACGCTAGGATCCGGGTGACCCGGAGCCCGAGGGCCACAGCCACCCGCCGGACTAACCGCTCATCAACCAGTTCAGCATTCCTTTCCAAGGCCAAGGTGATGGCTCCCGCCTCACCCGCATCAAGCTCTGCCTGGAGTTGCCCACACGCGCCTTGTCTGGCGCGGCCTCCACGACGAGCCATGAGCGCGCGGAACGGTCAATCAGCGGCGGGCTGGCGTTTGGGAGCGTCAACTCACGATATACAGCGGCAGGGTATGAGGACTTGCCGATAAAGGCGGACCAGCAGGTCGAGGCGGCCAATCATCGACAGGTTTAGGATCAGTGGAGTGTCCGAGACAACAATCAAAGGCGGCCCATTTGGCGAAGGGTCTCCAAATCCTGCTTGAATTCCTCAACTCCGTAGTGAATGGGATGCGGCGATCCGCCAGCAAGCGCTGGAACTCCCGCTGGCTCATTCCGGCGAGGCTGCTTGCGCGCCCAAGAGTCAGGCGCTCCTGTTCAAACAGGGTCAAGGCGAGTTCGCGTTTCAACTCCATCTCGGTGATGTAAGCCGCGGCGGGGACTTCGTCGGGAAGGAAGCGCCGGCTGAAAGCCGGGCTGCGGGCAAGATTGCCCGCCCTCCAGCGTTACTAAGGGACGTTTTCTTGCGAGTTCCACGCGCGCGCGAGTTTCTGGTACGTCGTCTCCAGATCCTCGGGCAGCACGCGGGTCTCGCCCACCGAGGTCATAAAATTAGCGTCCGCCACCCAGCGCGGCAGCACGTGCATGTGAATGTGTCCCGCCACGCCCGCTCCGGCGGCCTTGCCGACGTTGATGCCCATGTTGAGGCCGTCGGGCTGGTAGTTGGCGCGCAGGTGCATCTCCGCCTGGCGCACCAGCAGGATCGTTTCCATCAGCGTATCTTCCGCCACTCTTTCAAGCGTCGGCGCATGCTCATACGGCACCACCATGAGGTGTCCCGAGGTATACGGGAAACGGTTCAAGATCACGAAATTGAAGCGGCCGCGGTAGACGATGTAATTCTCGTGGTCGCGATGCTGCGCGGGCAGCACACAGAAGATGCACTCGGCTGCCTGCTCCACCGTGGTTACATATTGATATCGCCACGGGCTCCAGAGATAATCCATACCGCGGCTAGAGTGTGGGCGCGCGCTCGCCGGAACCGACGTCGGAAGCCGGCGCCGCGGCGGAACTATTCACCACGTCTTTCAATTCCTTGCTCGGCTTGAAATAAGGGATCTTCTTGGCCGGCACCTCGACGCGCGCGCCGGTCTTCGGATTGCGTCCGATGCGCGGCTGGCGCTGCCGCGTACGGAAGCTCCCAAAACCTCGAATCTCGATCTTGTCGCCGGTGCGCAATGAACGCACGATGCTGTCAAAAATGGCCTCCACGATGACTTCGGATTCTTTCCGCGTCATCTCCACTACGCGCGAGACCTCTTCAATCAGATCGGCCTTGGTCATGTGCTATTCTCCTTGTCGTCTCAAGCCGTTACAGCAGTATCTCTTGAACGGGCGATTTTTGCAAGCTACTCGCCGCCACGATTCTTGAGGCTGAGCACTTCTTCGATAGTAGCAGCGCCCGCCGCCGCCTGCCGTTGATAGTCCGCCAGGCGGCCCTTCTCTTCGTCATGGGCGACCGCTTTGAGGCTCAGCCCGATCTTTTTTTCCGCCTCGCTCATCTTAACGATCTTGAAATCGAACTCCTGGCCCACCGCCACTGGGGGATCCGCCGAGCGACGCCCGGTGTAGCCCGGCACTTCCGAAAAATGGCACAGCCCTTCCACGCCGTCGGCCAATTCCACGAAGGCTCCAAAGCCAGCCAGGCGCGAGATACGTCCATGTACGATATCGCCCGGCTGGTGGCTTTGCAAGTACGTTTCCCAAGCATCGGGCTGGAGCTGTTTGATGCCCAGCGACAACCGGTGACCCTTGGCGTCGATATTCAGAATTGCGGCCTGCACGAGTTGGCCTCTCTTAAGGATCTCCGAGGGATGTTTGACCCGCTTGGTCCAGGAAAGATCCGAAACATGCACCAGTCCGTCGATGCCCTCCTCGATCTCGATAAAAGCGCCAAAATCGGTCATGTTCCGCACGCGGCCCTCGACCACGGAACCGATACTGTAACGGCTGTCGACGGTGGTCCAGGGGTTGGCTTCAAGCTGTTTGAGGCCCAACGAAATGCGCCGGTCCCGCGGATTCACTTCCAATACGACGGCCTCCACCTGGTCGCCGGCACGCACCAATTTCGAAGGATGCTTCATGCGCCGCGACCATGTCATCTCGGTGATGTGAATGAGACCTTCCACGCCGGGCTCGAGTTCCACGAAAGCCCCGTAATCGGTTACGTTCACCACCTGGCCCATAACCCGCGTATTGACCGGGAATCGCGCGGCAACGGTTTCCCAGGGATCCGGCGCCATTTGCCGCAGGCCCAGCGAGACGCGCTCCTTGGCGCGGTCGAACTTGAGCACTTTGGCCGTGACGGTGTCGCCCACATGTACGATTTCCGACGGATGTGCGACGCGGCCATATGACATATCCGTGACATGCAGCAGACCATCCAAACCGCCTAAGTCGACGAAGGCCCCGTATTCCGTGAGATTCTTAACCACGCCTGTAACGACTGCGCCCTCTTGCAACTGATCGAGTGTCGCGGCCTTGCGCTGGTTGACTTCTTGTTCCACGGCCAGCTTGCGCGATACCACCACGTTGCCACGGCGCCGGTTCACCTTGACGATCTTGACCGGCACATCCTGGCCGATAAACGAATCCAGATGATGTACGGGGCGCGGATCTGCTTGCGAGCCGGGCATGAATGCCTCAATGCCCACGTCCACGGAAAGCCCGCCTTTGACTCTCCCCATGACGTGCCCGAGCAGCACCAATTGATCCGCGAAGGCCTTCTCCAAGTTGTCCCATACGCGCACACGGGCGGCCTTAGCGTGGGAGAGCAGTATATAGCCTTCCGGCTGTTCGCCGTGATCGATCATCACGTCCACGACATCGCCGGCTTGTACGGTAAGCGCTCCACTCGGGCTGAGAAACTGCTCGATGGGCACCAGCCCTTCGGATTTATAACCGAAATCGACGATGGCGTCCTTGGCTGTAATCTTGAGAACCGTGCCTTGGAGAACCTCGCCCTCCGCGGGAGCCAGATGGGTATACTCGTCGAGCAAAGACTTGTAGCTTTCGCTATCCGGCGGGACCAAGTCGTCCACCTGTTCTTTGCCCTGATCGACGGCCATTACCGACGCCTCCGCGAGATACTCTATCAGCCGATTGCCGGGACTTACAGCCGCGAGACTTGACACAAGCGAGGAAGTAGTACGGCTCAATGAATCCGCATCGAAACCGGCCCGCCCGATTCACCAGCAAGGCACTAACAGTTCAATATGTTAGCAAATACGCGGCGAGAAGTCACGTGCGGCCAATTGCGGAAATCATGGTGGCGGGACGCATCGGCGCTGTTCGGGCTGCAAACGGCGCGATCCACAACTTTCCGATCAGCGGCAAAGGATTGCCGCGGTCGACGTTCGCGCATCTGCGGAGAACGCCTGGCCGCTCCGCGCACGCAGGGCGGGTAAGCGAGCCGGATCAAATCAGATCGATGTTACGTTTGATCGTTTCGATTACGGCGTCCATTTTCCCGGTCAACACCTGCTTGGCGAGGCTGAGGGTGAATCCTTCGGCCGTATGAAACGGAATATGCGATGGCAGCGACAGCGCATAGCAATCGACCACAGCATCCACCACCACGGGGCCACCCTTGTGCGCGAGCGCCGCCGACAGCCCCTCTCTGACGTCGCCGGGATCCTCGATGCGAATGCCCTTCGCACCCATCGCCTCGGCGACTTTGGCAAAATTCGGATTCTCGAAATCCACGCCGAACGGGACCACGCCGGCTTCCTGCATTTCAATGTTCACGAAGTCGAGCGACGCGTTGTTGAGGATGATCTGCACCACCGGCGTCTTGCGCTGCACCTGGGTCAGCAGGTCCCCGAGGGCCAGCATGGTGAAGCCTCCATCGCCGCACAGCGCGATGGTCTGGCGGCCGGGGTATGCCAGTTGCGCGCCGAATGCGTTGGGAGCGGCATTGGCCATGGAGGCCCATGAAAACGATCCGAACAGGCGCCGGTGCGTTCCGCCCTCCAAATATCGCGCCATCCAGATGCAGGCCGTGCCGGTGTCCGCGAAGAACATGGCATCGTCATCGGCCAACTCGCTGAGCGTCGCAACCAAAAATTCCGGACGGATCGGTTTGATCCCCGGTCCCTTGTCGACGTAGTGCTGCAGCAGTTCATGGAACGAGTGGGTCTCGGCGACGTGTTTTTCGAGAAAACGGCTATCGGTTTTGCCGGTGACCCTGGTGAGCAGCGCGGACACCGTCGCCTGGATGTCGCCTACCAACGCCAAATCGAGCGCGGTTCGCCGTCCGAGGTGTTTCGGGTTTGTGTCGATCTGGACTTTCTTCACGCCGTCGCCCGGCAGAAACTCGGAAAACGGAAAGTCGGTACCCAGCAGCAGCACCAGATCCGCATCGTGAATGGCCTTATAGGCGCCGCCATAGCCCAGCAGCCCGGTCATCCCGACGGCATTGGGATTGTCATGCTCCAACCATTGCTTCCCGCGAAACGAGTATCCCACCGGCGCATTCAGCCGTACCGCGAGTTGCAGCACCTCATTGCGCGCATCGCGGCAGCCGTCGCCGCCGAAAATTGCAATCTTGTTGGCGGCTTCGATCATCGCGGCCAGCTTGCCCAGATCCGCGTCGGCTGGGCGTAACACGGGGGGAGCGGGAATCGCGATCTGGTGCCCAGAACGGTCCGCCTTGGCCGATGCGATGTCCCCGGGCAGCGAGATCACCGTCGGCCCCTTGTCGAGAACCGCCGTCAGGATCGCGGTGGTGAATACCGCTCGCGCCTGTTCGGGGTTCACGACTCGGCCGACGTAGAGGCACGCAGTATCGAAAAACTTGTAAGGGTTCAACTCTTCCAGGGCGGCGGTATCTATCAGTTTGGTTTCCACGTCGCCGGCGATAGCAACGATCGCGGCCCCCTCCTTGCGCGCGTCCATGAGTCCGTTGAAAAGGTGGGTTACGCCTGGGCCCGCGGTGCCGCATACGACCACCGGGTTGCCGGTAAAGTAGGCATCCGCGACTGCGGCAAAGACGCCATACTCTTCATGCCGAACGTGGATAAACTCGATCTTTCCGTTGCGCCGCAACGCGTCGATCACCGGATTCAACGCGTCTCCGACGATGCCGTAGCAGCGTTTGACGCCGGCGGCCGCCAGCATCTCCCACATGACGTCCGCCACTTTTCGCGACATGCGTACTCCTTTTTTTTGTTCTTGGCTTCCGGCTTTCGGGCTTAGTATAACCCAGCCGCGCGGATGCTCGTGCGCGTGCGTCTGGCGAATGAGAGAACATGTACGTTGCGAGAGCTTCAACGTCGGGCTGAGCGGCTTCTCGCCCGCCAGAAAGACGAAGCCAACAGCGTCGATTGGAATCCGGCTGATGAATCGCTCCGCATTCTCGAGCGCAGTCTTCGAAATACGATCTGGCTCTCGCCTCTCTCCCAATGCTCATTCAGGTGCTCCCAGTCGAGCTGCACGAAGTGCCGCAAGATGAAGCGGTCATGCAGCGTGGCGCCCCACCACTCGGGTTTTCGGCGGTAGGGATATTCGGGTAGACGGCCCGTCCGGCACCTATTGACCGGATATACGGCAATGCCGTATAGTAAGAAAAGTGATCGCCGAAATCGTGAGCCTTTCGGGATACGAATCTCAGGCGTCGGCACTACTGAGCGAGAATGAGCGGATGGCGATGGAATTCCATATCGCCTGCGCGCCGGAAGACCATCCTATAATCCCGGGAGCCGGCGGCTTTCGCAAGGCTCGCTGGGCCAGACGAGGCAAAGGCAAGAGTGGCGGTGTCCGTGTTGTTTATTACTTCCTGGCTGCGCCGGGACGGATTTACATGGCTACGATTTACGCTAAAACTCGAAAGGCGACGCTTTCGGCGGCCGATCGGCACGCGCTCGCAAGACTCGCGGCACAAATCAAGAAAGCAGCAAGGGGAGGACGATAATCATGGGTGTGCGCACGCTGAATGGAACCAAGGGCCGGACTAAACTCGGCATGGCGCTGGAGCAGAGCGCCAAGGAGATTCTGGCGCATGTGAAGGGGGACGTCAGGCTGCCTACACGACGTATCGTACTGCCGGATGAGGTCGACGTAACGCGCATCCGCACCCAGGCGCGCATGTCGCAAGCGGAGTTTGCGCGCGCCTTTTGCATCAATCCGAGAACGTTACAGGAATGGGAGCAGGGACGGAGAAAACCCGACGCAACGACGCGCGCATATCTCTCGGTGATCGCCAGGAACCGCCAGGCGGTGTTGACGGCGCTAGCCGGTTGAGTCATAGAAGATTCGCGAGTGGTGGCCTCTCTAGGTGCAAGGATGATGAAAGGTCTCCGATGATCCTTTCGAAAAATCGTCCTATCGCTCAGGGCAGCGAGCGCTGGTGAAGGGACGTCGGAAGGCGCTTGGTTCGGAGCATCGCAGTTTGCGGCGATGTCCTTGGGGATTTCAGAGGGGTCGAATACACTTTCGAGAACGGAAATAGGACCAGACGATTCGGGATCTCCTCTGCAGGCCGAGATTCACGTCCGAACGATACAAGGTTCCCGCCATTTCAGGATCTGCGCCTTTTCGCTGGGCGACAAGGTCGGAGGCAGTTTCTTGAATCAGACGGGTTGGTTACTCAAGAACGGGTCCTGGAGAACCTGGACAGGCCAGAACCCGGACAGGCCAGGAGGCCTGTCCTACCTGCGTCGCAAATCCAATGTCAACGGGAATTCGGGATTGCGCTCCTCGGGCGGCACAACCATCACACCCGGAGTGTGGCCGGTATCCCGGAAGCGCGCCAGACGGCGGCTCTCCGCCTCCTGCGCGTTCACCGGGAACTGCTCATTGGCTCGTCCGCCAGGGTGCGCCACGTGATAGGTGCAGCCACCGATGGCGTGTCCCGACCAAGTATCCACGATATCGAACACCAACGGCGTATGCACCGGAATGTTGGGGTGCAGGCACGAGGGCGGCTGCCACGCGCGATAGCGGACGCCCGCCACAAATTCGCCGCGCGCGCCAGTGGGGTGCAGCGGCACGCGGCGGCCATTGCATGCGACTACGAAACGGTCGCCGGCCATGCCGCTCACTTTCACTTGAATCCGCTCGACGGATGAATCCACATTGCGCACCGTCCCGCTGCCGGAAGCTTCTTCGCCCAGCACGTGCCACGGCTCCAGCGCGTGCCGCAGCTCCAGCCGCACGCCGCGCGCGGTTACCGAACCGATCTGCGGAAACCGAAACTCGAAGTGCGGGGCAAACCATTCCGTTTGGAAATCGTAGCCGGCTTCGCGCAGGTCCGCCATGACGTCCTCCCAGTCGAGCTGCACGAAGTGAGGAAGCATGAAGCGGTCGTGCAGCGTGGT
>JBEKTJ010000091.1:0-38531 GCA_049516155.1 Bryobacteraceae bacterium | reverse complement strand
GGCGCGGCGGCTGTCATGCGGGAAAACCTGGGAATCTCGCTCTCCCCGGCAGAGCAGGAAGAACTCGATCAGACCATCAGCCACGCCCGTGAAAATCTGTCCGGCGCCGAGCAGGCGAAGGCTTGGGCCGAGGGCCGCGCCATGACTGCCGATCAAGTGCTGGAGTTTGTGCAACGCGGCTGAGAGTGCGAGGCCACCGGCCCGGGTTGCAAGAACATTCCGACTTCTGTCTCCTGACTTCTGACTTCCCAACATCGACAAGACTTTGTCGATGTTGGCGCTGTAAGCGCCTAAATCTTTTCAGGGTTCAGCAGCCGCCGCACCGCCGAGACCCGGTTGGCTGGCAGCCCGGTGCGCCGCGCATGCTCGCGAACCTTCTCTTCATCGTTCGCGAAGTATACACAATAGATCTTCTCGTCGGTAACGTAGCTGTGCAGCCACTGAATACTGGATCCCAAATCCTTCAGCACCGCCAGTGACCGAAGTGAGACTTCCCGAATCTCATCCTCCGTCAGGTTCCCCGCGCCGGGCACCTCCCGTTCGATTACGTACTCCGGCATGCAGCCCTCCCTCGACAGAGAATACCATCACCCCCACCTCGGCTGCTCGTCCGGGTTGATGCCCAAGGTCAATTTTGCCAGCAATTCGTGCGTCAGGAAACTATTAGCCGGATGAATGCGGCCCAAGCGGGCGTCCCGGAAGACCCGCTCCAACCCGGCGGCGCGAAAGATCCCGAAACCGCCCGCCAGTTCCATGGCCATGTCAACCACCCGCCAGGAGCTCTCCACGGCGCGATACTTTGCCGCCAGCACGCGGATTAACAATCCGCCCACCTTTTCGGGGTCGGTATTATCCGCCCAATCGCGGGCTGCCCTGTCCAGCAGCGCTTCGGCGGTTTCCAACTCGATCACCATCTCCGCGATGGCGTGCTGCACTTCGGCATGGTAGGACATCGGGCGCGTCATCCCGATGGAGCGCTTTTTCTTCACCGTCTCGACGGTGCGGTCCATGGCGTATCGCGCCATGCCATAGTAGATATTGCCGAACCCCATCAGCGCCCAAACGAAAATCGAGGCCACAAAGGCGTCCAGCCCCGCCGCGCCCGCGGGCACCACCCGCGCGATGTAGCGATCGGGTACGAAGCACCCTTCGAGAATCGTATCGTCGCTTCGCGTTGCGCGCATGCCCATTACATCCCAGGTTTCCTCGATCCGGTATCCTGGCGTGTCCCGTGGCAGAAACGCATGCACCACCTTCGGCGCCGCCGGGTCGCTAGTATCCATGGCATGTAAACCCAGCCGCGTCCAAACCGGTGACAGGCTGCCGAAATGCTTGTGCCCATAAAAACGATAGCCGCCATCCACCCGTTCCGCCTTGGTTGAAGAGAGCAGCACTGGAATGTCGTTGCCGCTTTCGGCGTGGCCGGCTGCGAACACTTCTCCCGCTGCGCCCTGCCTGAGCATCCACTCCAGTGTATGATCGCCCGCGCGGCGCAGATCGGCGGCCAAACCCATCCAGTACACGTGCATGTTCAGCCCCAGCGCGGTGGCTGGCGCATAGTATGCCAGCTTGCGCTGCTCCCGGCAGACCTCCGGCAGCGTCATTCCCCATCCACCCAGCTCGGACGGTATCGGCATCAACAAATATCCGGCGACCCGGAGTTCCTCGAAATCTTCGGAGAAGAACCGGTTCTCCCGGTCGTAAATCGGAGCGCGCTCCGCGCACCGTTGGAACAGAGATTCAGACGTCATCTGAGTGGCAGCTTGCATCGCATCCTCCCGAGGTCCGGCAAGAAAGTCCAGCCTCTAATTATAAAGGCGCTTTTTCGCCGCGCGAGTGCTAATTGCTGTTCGCACAGACACAGCGGACTTTTTGGGACATCGCATCACCCGAAAATATCCTCACCCCGATCGCGACGCGGCGGGGCCCAGCCCATGCTGCCACCGTACGGTTCACTTCAGGGAAGAGCAGATCGCCGTCCACTGGGGGTCTCGCGAATCGCCGGCGCGGTGAGTTCCTGTCCCCCTGCCGCATTCTGCTGGCGGCTGCACCAGATCTTGGGTTGTACCTCATTTTGGCGCCTTCACCGCCATTGAACACCCATAGATCGAGCCATCGCGGCGCACGCGCCAGTGACGCTGATCCTTACGCCACCCCAGGCAATCGTTGTAACCTAAGGAAAGAGCCTTCCCCGGGCAGGATCTGATCGACCTTTGCCGGAATATCTGGCGATTGGGTGCCCATTGTGGCTTCCGATTGACGGATCGGCGTTCCAAGCCGGACGTATTAGCTATGAAGTCAGCGACGCAATCTCTCGCACCCGCGCTGCCGATCGTTGAACGGGAGCAGAATGAATCGGGGGGCTTCTCCAGCGAGTCCGTTCTCGACATTCTCAAGTCGATTCTTGACGAATCGGAGTTGCCCGATGTTCTGACGACCATCGCTCGTTTGGTTGAATCACTCGGCAATGGCATGTTCTGCACCATCTGGCTTCCCGATGCCGGCGAAAAGCAACTCTATTGCGCAGTCGCGCCCAGCCTACCCGGATTTCCTGCGCACGTGGGGCGCACCTCGATTTGTCCGAACGGCGCGTCTTGCGGTACTGCGGTTTATCGCAGGGAGCCGGTTTATGTTGCCGACATTCTCCAGGAGTCTACCTGGGACGATTATCGCGACCGGATGTTGCCGTATGGGATTCGTGCCGTTTGGTCACGGCCCCTGTTCACACGGGAAGGTAAAGTCCTCGGTACTTTCGCCATCCTTTATCGGGAAGTGCGTACTCCGGACGCCCTTGATCTCCAGTTGATCGAGAATGCCAGCCACATTGCGGGTATCGCTATTGAGCGGCATATTCACAAGGAAGCGTTGCGGTATGAACGCGATCGCCTGCGATTGCTGCTCGAAATTACGAACAGCACAACATCGAAGCTGGATCTTCCACGCTTGATTGAGGCGCTATCCACAAATCTGCTGAGCGTAACCCGATGCGACTTTTGCGCTTTGCTGCTGCCGGATGCCGATAGCGGGGAGTTGCGGGTCACCACATTGTACAACCCCGAGGCGCGAGGCTCGGTGTGCGACGGCACGATTATCCCGATTCATGGTTCGAGCTGTGGAAAAGCATTCCGGACTGGCAAAACGCAACACTTTCACCACTTCGAGGAGGTACGCAACGACCCGGAGAGCTTCGGCAACAGCGCGGGCCGGCGTTTCTATCAACGTGTAATGGCGGAGGGCCTGGTGTCGGGATGCGATCTGCCGCTGACCGGGAGAAACGGGGTGGTCGGGGTGTTGGCGGTCCTGAAACGCTCCGAGAGGGCATTCGAGAGAGACGACGTTACCTTTCTCGAACAGATAGCCCGTCAGGTGGCCATTGCCGTTGAGAATGCGCTGGAGTACGAAAGGGCAGTCAAGGATCGAGACAAGGAAACGAAACAGAGACTCTACTTGGAAGAGGAAATTCGCACGCAGTGTGGAGCAATCGTAGGGGAAAGCCGCGCTTTGAAGGCCGCGTTGCAACTGGTATCCGTTGTTGCGCCAACCGATTCGAGCGTGCTGATCTTGGGCGAGACCGGAACTGGTAAGGAACTGATTGCGCGCGCGATCCACGACTTGAGCCCGCGGCGCGAACGCGCGTTCGTGAAATTGAATTGCGCCGCGATTCCTCTTGGGCTTCTGGAGAGCGAACTGTTCGGTCACGAAAAAGGAGCATTTACTGGAGCGGTCGCCCAAAAAGTGGGGCGCTTTGAACTGGCGAACAAGGGCACCCTCTTCTTGGACGAAGTCGGCGACATCCCTCTCGAACTTCAGGCGAAATTGCTGCGCGTTCTGCAAGAGCGGGAATTTGAGAGACTCGGGAGCAACCATACTCATAAGGTGGATGTGCGGCTCATCGCCGCTACGCATCGCGACTTGGCTGGAATGGTGAAGCAGGGAACGTTTCGGGAAGACCTGTATTACCGATTGAAAGTGTTCCCGATTCAAATTCCGGCGCTGCGGCAACGGACCGAAGACATTCCGATACTGGTTCGTCATTTCACCGAACTGTATACCCGGCGAATGAACAAGCGTATCGACGAAATCCCGCAGCCGGCCATGGATGCGCTCTTGCGTTACTCATGGCCGGGAAACGTTCGGGAATTGCAAAACTTCATCGAACGGGCCGTGATTCTTTCTCCCGATTCCGTATTACGCGCTCCGATTTCCGAGCTGGAATCCTTCTCGGCGGGCGTAGAACCCAACGCTCCTATGACGGGTCTTGAGCAAGTGGAGCGAGATCACATTGTGCGGGCTCTGGAGGCGAGCAATTGGGTGGTGGGCGGGAGAACTGGCGCCGCGCAACGATTGGGGATGAAGAGAACGTCCTTGGTTTACCGAATGCAGAAGCTGCGGATTCGGCGCCCAGTGCGCGACGAAAGCCGCGACAGATCCCTGTCGGCATGATGGAGGTCCGTCGCGATTTCGTCAGCGGAGGCGGGATGGGTCTGCGGCCGCTGTGACGCGATCTTGCCGGATCAAAAACACTTACGAATTTGCAGCGATCCCGAATTGAGGCCGTGTTGTTTTGGCTTCTCGCGTGCCACCCGTCAGTGCATGAATCAAGCTCGTTCAGCCGCGTTGAAAACGTCTTCCGGGTCCTCCGTACCTGTTACATCCGTTCACAAGCTGGAGGCGGATGGAGCCCGCGTGTTCTACCGGGCGGCCGGCGACCCAGACGCACCGGTAGTGTTGTTGCTACACGGGTTCCCGACATCGTCTTTCATGTTCCGCGAGCTGATTCCACGGCTCGCCGGCGATTATCGAGTGATCGCGCCAGACCTGCCCGGCTTCGGATTCACGGAAGTTCCGGCTGAACGGGAATACGTCTATTCGTTCGACGGACTTGCCGCGACGCTGAATGCATTCACGCAAGCCCTGAAAATAAGACGCTTCGCATTGTATGTATTCGACTATGGCGCGCCGACAGGATTCCGTTTGGCCATGGCTCACCCGGATCGAGTCACAGCGATCGTTTCACAGAACGGGAATGCTTATGAAGAAGGGCTCGGCGATGCCTGGGGACCGATCCGGAAATACTGGGCCGAGCCAACTGCGGAGAATCGCGAAGTCATCCGCAAAAATATACTCACACTCGACGGGACGCGCTGGCAGTACACGCATGGCGTCGCCAACCCGGAGACCGTTCCGCCGGAATCGTACACGCTGGATACGGCGTTGCTGGAGCGTCCGGGGAACAAAGACATTCAACTCGATTTGTTTCTCGACTATGCGTCCAACGTGAAGCTCTATCCGGCATTTCAGGACTATTTCCGGAAGGCCCAGCCGCCGTTGTTAGCGATTTGGGGGAAGAACGATCCCTTCTTCATTCCTGCCGGCGCCGAGGCATTTCGGAGAGACATACCGAACGCGCGTGTGGAGTTCCTCGATACCGGGCACTTTGCCATCGAGACGCACGTTGTGGAGATTGCCGCGGCAATGAAGGAGTTCCTGGCGGCGAGCGGGGCCGCTCGATGAGCCTCTTTGCGCGGAACGCCACCAACGTGTTTAAGGTCACCCCTGCGCCGATCCCGTTTCCACGGGCTTATCTGGATGCCCGAAGGTGGTTTTGCCCATGCACTGGTTCACCGAGCTTCACCGGACGAAACTACGATTCTCGAAGCAGTGCAGCGGCCGACAGGCGGTGAAGTGCATTCAAAAGAAAGCTCCTGTGTCGGCGCCTGATTCCTGAGCGGGTCCGATTCTGTACGAGCAAATTACACAGAGGAGAACATCATGCAAATGATTCGAGATAACTACTTCACCGCCTATCGCAGCCTGAACTTGACGCGGGACGAGGAAGGCATCCTGGTCGTGCAGTTCCATAGCAACGGCGGTCCGCTCACTTTCACGGCCGAGGCCCATACGGAGGTTGTCGACGCCTTCTACCGGATTTCGCAAGATCGAGCGAATAAGATCGTAATCCTCACGGGGGCGGGCGGGGACTTTATGATCGGTGTCGATTGGTCGTCTTTCAAAAACGTATCCGATCCCGGGGCGTGGAGCCAGATCCATGACGAAGGCGTTCAGGTTTTGGAAAACCTAGCCAATATACGCGTGCCGGTCATCGCGGCCATCGAGGGGCGCGCCCATATCCACTCTGAGTATGCGCTGCTGGCCAACGTCATTGTGGCAGCCGAGGGCGCGACCTTCCAGGACGTCGGCCACTTCGCCGCGGGTGTTGTGCCCGGAGACGGCATCTTCACTGCCTGGAGTTATCGCGCTGGAGCGGGTCGGGCGGAGGCGTTTCTACTGAACCCGCAGCCGTTGACGGCGACTATCGCGCAGCAGTGGGGAGTCGTCGCTGAGGTCGTGCCGAACGGCAAGGCGATCAGCCGGGCGCAGGAATTAGCCAGATTGTACTTGAAGGCGCCCGAAGTGACACGCCGCGACACGCGCGTACACTTTATTCAGCCGCTGAAAGAGCGTATCGTGCGAGAGGTTGGCTACGGGCTTTCAGTCGAAGGTGCGTCCGCCGCCGATCTTGTGAAGTCAATGCAGACGAAAAGCGAGTCTGCCGCGCCGCAAAGGATGTCTGCATAAAATCCCAACGAACCCTTTTATGCGCCTTATGCGCCGTTCGATCGTCATTACCGGGGCATCGAAGGGGATTGGCAGGGCCGCGGACGAAGCGCTGGCCGCGGCCGCCTGGGGGTCATCGGCATCGCGAGAGCGCGCCGACAAGTTTTCGGAGGAATATGAATACAACTGCCAAACATAAGGTGGTGATCGAGACGCACGTTGTGCAGGTTGCCACGGCAATGAAGGAGTTCCTGGCGGCGAGCGGGGCCCCCCGATGAGCCTCTTTGCGCGGAACGCGACCATCGTGTTGGTGCACGGCGCGTGGGCCGACGGATCTTGCTGGCAAAAGGTAATTCTGCCGCTGCGAAAAGAAGGCCTTAAGGTCGTCTGTGCGCCGATCCCGTTAACATCGCTCACCGAAGACATCGCCGCTCTTCAACGCGTGCTTGAGCGAACCGATGGGCCGGTGCTCCTGGCGGGACATGCGTACGGCGGCGCTGTGATCGCTGGTCCAACGGATTCGCGAGTGAGGTCGCTGGTTTACGTGGCGGCGCTGGCGCCCGCTGAGGGTGAGACGGTTGCAGAGGTTTTTTATCGCGCCAAGGCGCATCCGGAGGCGCCCCAGCTTGCGCCGGATATGCACGGGCTTATCTGGATGCCCGAAGGTGGTTTTGCCCGTGCAGTGGCTCACAGAGCTTCACCGGACGAGACGGCGATTCTCGAAGCGGTGCAGCGGCCGCTCGCGGTGAAGTGCATTCAAGAGAAGGCTCCCGTACCGGCATGGAAAACGAAGCCTTCGTGGTTTCTCCTGGCCGGGCAGGATCGCATGATTGCGCCGGGGACGCAGCGCTACATGGCGGAGCGGATGGGCGCGAGGGTTCGGACACACGATGTAGACCACAGTCCCATGTACACCGCGCCGGACGTAGTGGTGGGCGTGATTATCGAAGCGGCACGGGAGACGCTCGTGCAATGAGAATGCCCGTGGCGATTGTCACTGGCGCGAGTCAGGGCATTGGCCGTGCCACCGCTTTACGCTTGGCGCGCGATTTCGAAGCAGTTGTCCTGACTGCGAGGCAGGAGGATGAGCTCGCCATGACGGCGTCCGCAGTTCAGTCCGCGGGCGCCGAACCCCTGACTTACGCGCTCGATTTGCGCGAGCCTCGGTCCGTCGAGTCCCTCGTCCAGGGCACGCTCGACCGCTTTGGCAGAATCGACGCTCTGCTGAACATTGCGGGCGCCGTGCCGCAGATCGATTTGTTCGAGATGACGGACGCGCAGTGGGAAGACGGTATGGCGCTGAAGCTGCACGGTGCGCGCCGGCTGACTATCCGAGCCTGGGATGCTCTGAAGAGGTCTAACGGCGCTGTCGTGTTCATCTCGGGCAGTGCCGCTCTGGATCCGAAGCCGGGCTTCGCGGCCGTAGCGGCCATCAACGCCGCCATCATCGCGCTCGCGAAGGCTTTCGCCGAGCAAGGCATTAAAGATGGAGTCCAAGTCAACAGCGTGGCGCCCGGCGCGATCATGACCGGCCGCCGCCGATCCTTTCTCGAGCACTGGGCGCCGGAGCACGGAATGAGCGTGGAAGAGGCCACCAAGCAGTTTCCCGAAGAGGCCGGCATCGCCCGCTATGGTGAACCGGAGGAGATTGCCGGCCTGATGGCATACCTGGTTTCGAAAGAAGCTCGTTGGCTGACGGGCGCTTCTGTTCGGATGGATGGCGGCGAAATCAAAGGGATCTAGGATGCAGTTTGTCGATCGCCGTACATTTTTGAAAGCTGCATCGGTTGGCTCACTGGTAGAAAGTTCGCTCGCACCGCTCGCTAGCGCGCAGAGTGACTCGGCGTTATTCAAGGCCGGTCGGATGCGCGCTTCGCGCAGACCTGTTGGCCCTGGGTTCTGTTATCGCAGAAAGAGCCGCTGCCGGAGAGCTATTTGCTCGGCGCTCCGGAAGCCGTTTTCCATAATCCCTTCGGAGAGGGTTCCTTCGGCCCCGATATTCTCGCAGAATACGTTTCCACCGATCGCGATCCAGCGCGCGTGCATGGAATCTGTGAGGAATATCGAGCCGCGGCAACTATCGATGTCGAACACGATCGCGCGGACAAAAAAGCTTCCAAGCGAATTCAGTGCCCGATGCTGCATCTGTGGGCCGAGGGTGGTCCGCTCGACACGTTCTACGCAAAAGACGGTGGTCCGTTAGGCATTTGGCGGCAATGGGCTCCCCACGCACACGGACAGGCGATGAGAGGCGGCCACTTCTTCCCCGAAGAGAACCCGGATGACACGGCAGCTCGCATCAAGCAGTTCCTCGCGGCATAAGCCGGCGACCCAGAAATGAATCGCATGAATCCATCCGAAAAATTCGATGTCCTCGTGCTGGGCGGCGGCACAGCTGGCAAATTGGCTGCCTGGACGATGGCCAAAGAAGGAAAGCGGACCGCCGTCGTCGATCGGAAGTATATCGGCGGATCGTGTCCCAATGTGGCCTGCTTGCCGAGCAAGAATGTCATTTATTCCGCCAAGGTCGCTTCGCTCGTTGGCAGGCATCGGGAGTTCGGGATCGAGACCGGGCCGATCGCGATCGACATGGCGGGAGTTTACGCGCGCAAGCGCGAAATGGTGGACGGCATCATCCGGGTTCATCTCGATAAATATCGCGCGGCCCTGGATAAGGATCGCGGCGATGAGCTCATCTTCGGCGAAGGCACATTCGTCGCGCCTCGCACGCTGCACGTCGCTTTGCGCGATGGGGGCGAACGTACGCTCGCAGCGGAGCGCGTTTTCGTGAACCTCGGAAGCCGTGCGACAATACCCGGCACGCCCGGTTTGCGGGAAGCCAGGCCGCTGACCCATATCGAGGCGCTGGACCTGCAGCGGCGTCCCGGCCACTTAATCGTCTTGGGAGGCGGCTACGTTGGCCTGGAACTAAGCCAGGCCCTGCGCAGACTGGGAAGCCGCGTCACGGTCGTCTCCCGCGACACGCGACTTGCCTCGAACGAGGATGCAGACGTTTCGGAGGCGGTCCTCCAGCTCTTTCGGGACGAGGGCATCGACGTACTGTTAAGAACTCACGTCCTCCAGGTCAACGGCCTTTCGGGCGAGCGCGTAAGTCTTCAGCTCCAAAGCGGGAACGAGGCACGAACCGTAGAGGGGACTGACATCCTCGTGGCGCTGGGACGCACCCCGAACACTAGCGGTATCGGTCTCGAAAAGGCGGGCATCGAGGTCACGGAAAAGGGACACATCAGGGTGAACGATCGCCTCGAAACAACCGCGCCGAACGTTTGGGCGATGGGAGATTGCGCGGGCAGCCCATACTTCACGCACGTATCGGAGGACGACTTTAGCATCGTTCATGAAAACCTGAGCGGAGGCCGGCGCAGCACGCGGGACCGGCTGGTTCCGTACTGCGTCTTCATCGATCCGGAGTTGGCGCGTGTCGGCCTGAACGAGTCGCAGGCGCGTGAGAGGGTTGTCGCCTACCGCGTTGCATCCGTGCCGGTCGACTCCGGCTGGCGGCCCTGGACCATTTCCGAGAAGCGCGGGTTCATGAAGGCGCTCATCGACGTAAACAGTGACCGCATTCTCGGATTCACGGCCTTTGGGCCGGAGGCCGGCGAACTCATGGGTACCGTTCAACTCGCGATGCTGGCAGGACTGCCGTATACGCTCTTGCGAGACGCGATGTTTGCGCACCCGACCATGATGGAAGGCCTGAAGGCCTTGTTCATGGGCGTGCCGCAACGGCTGGAGAACTACGGGTGATCGCTCGGCCATTCGGACCGCGATGCCGCCCAGCCCATCGACGAGGAGTACACCAAGGAGATTCAGGCGCAGTGGTACCCGCCGCTCAGATAAGTTCCAGCCGGAGTTGGCGGCCGATAGCCGCAGCCGCTCGTTGAAGAGTGTGCAATGTAACACTCGTGTTGGCGGGATCGAGCAAACGATCGAGCGCTCTGCGGCTGGTATGCATACGGACGGCCATCGCCGCCTTTGTCAGGCGGTCCTACTCCATCGCGGCTTTGATCTGATCGGCGAGGATCTGTTTGATGGCTTGTTGCTCGCACTCTTCCAGAATGCCCTGTTCGGCCATCTTAGAGCACCTCCCTCATACGCTGGAGCGCGAGTCTCAGGTCCCGGGCCGGCGTCTTCTGCGTTTCTTGCGTCGCTCCGATCCCACCGGCCATTACCGAGATTGCGACCATAGGGCATGTCAAGCGGCCAGTGTGAATTCGACCTTCCGAATGTCCGGGCCCCTCTAGCTTGCGATCTTCCAATGTTAGCCCAGGACCCACTCCCGTTACGGGCCGGTTGCCGCGGGCGGACTCATAGAGAGCGCCGTGCGTCTTCGCCGCAAGCACTCAGCCTTCAGCCGTGCGCTCGAACCTTTGCGCCCCGTAAGCCCCGTGCCCGGTGTCGCATCGGCGTTCATCGGCGTTAATCGGCGGCCAATATGGTTTTCTTTGAATCGGCCCATTCTTTCCCACCGCTACCAAGATGATGGGCCGCCGATGAACGCCGATTCCTTGACTCACCGCCTGCCATGGCGAACCGAAAATCTTTGCGGCCCGCCAAGATTTTGAGGCATAGTAGTACGGGCCTCCTGCGAAGTCCAACGCTTCGAGCCACGTCGCCACTTTAGTGTACAGTCTCAGAAACGGACCGATACGCGAGCGCAAACAAGCTCGTAACGGATTACACTGGAGACAAGCCATGACCATCCCCGCAAAATACGAGAATGGCGTCTTCAGGCCTCTCCACGACGTACCGGTCAAGGAGGGTACGGTTGTTGAAGTCTACGTGCCAGGAGAATCGCCTACAGAGAAGTTGCACTCCATTGGCGATTCGCCCTTCGCCGGCATGTGGAAAGATCGTGAAGATATCGCCGACTGTCGAATACATGAATCGCCTTCGCCGTGAACTCCACGGCTGATTCCAGCCGTGCACAAAATGATCGTATGCCGTTCTTGATCGACAGCAATATCCTGATCGACGTCTCACGAGGTAACGCGGGCGCAATTAAGTACGTTGATCGTCTCGCGGAGCCGTGGGCGGTTTCACAAGTTACGGCGATGGAACTCATCGTCGGCGCTCGAGACAAACGGGACCTTGCGACGATTGACGGTTTCTTGTCGCTGTGCCCAGTGGTGCCGCTCAGCGACAGCATCGGAACGGGAGCCTACCGGCTCCTGAAGACTTATGCAAAATCACATGGCCTTCACGTTTTCGATTCGCTTATCGCGGCGACAGCAATGGACAAGGCGCTCACCCTGGTCCGTCCGATTCCCGGTCGCTTCCGCGCCTCAATTTCGCCAAACTGCGGCCGAACCCGACTGCCATTCACTCTGAACACCACCAAAAATTAACCCAATTACTGAACAGCTTGCGGGCCCTGAGCGTCCTATCCCGCCTCGACCCATGGTCTCCTAGTACTGAGAGCAGCCGATGTGTGTCCACAATCGCAACCTGAAAATCCGCCCAGGAAAGGACGCACAAAATGGCTTTACTCGTCCAAATTCCTCAATCCTCCGCCGGCGAACATCCCTGCACAATTCCGCCCAACCATGCACAACAACCCATGAAAATTACGAAGCAAAGCCAAACATGGGGCTATCGCCCGCCCCCCGCCGCCATGGAAGTCCGCCCCCCGTCTGTTATAGTCTTTTCAATGAAGACCCTGCTCGTATTCCCGATCGTTCTCGCGCTTCCCCTCCTGGCACAGCCCCGCCCCGCCCGCGACGCCAGCCAGCCCATCGACGACGATTACACCAAAAAAATCCGCGAGTACACTACCGAGCCGTTCTTCAATTCGCCGCTCACCGATTACCTGCCGGCGTCGAAGACCGTGCCCACTCCCAAGGCTGTGCTCGGCGACATCGCCGGCGCGCCCGGCATCCTGCCTTATTCGCAGGAAGTCTATCGCTACATGCGCATGCTCGAAGCCGCCACTCCGCGCGTGAAAGTCTTCAGCATCGGCAAGACCGAGGAAGGTCGCGAGATGATCGCGGTGGCCGTGGCGGACCAACGCCTGCTGGCCAAGCTCGACGAAAACCGCGCACGCCTGGCCAAGCTGGCGGACCCGCGCACCATCCACTCGGACGATGCCGAAGCCGAAAAGCTGGTGGCCGCATCCACGCCCATCTACTACATCACGGGCACCATCCATTCGCCCGAAACCGGCGCCCCCACCGCCCTCATGGAACTGGCCTACCGGCTGGCGGTGGACGACAGCGCCTACATCAAGTTTATCCGCGAAAACACCATCACCCTGATCACGCCCATCGTCGAAGTGGACGGCCGCGACCGCATGGTGGATATCTATAAGTGGCACCTCGCCAACCCCGGCAAACAGTGGCCGTCGCTCATCTATTGGGGTCACTATGTAGGTCACGATAACAATCGCGATGCCATGGGACTCACTCTGGCTCTAACTCGCAACGTGCTGCACACCTTTGTGGATTGGAAGGCGCAGGTGCTCCACGACCTGCACGAATCCGTGCCCTATCTTTACGACAACACCGTAGGCGACGGTCCTTACAACGCCTGGATCGATCCCATCCTGGCCGGCGAATGGCAAATGATGGGCTGGAACAACGTCTCGGAAATGACCGCGTTCGGCATGCCCGGCGTGTTCACGCATGGCACGTTCGACACCTGGTCTCCCAGCTACCTGATGTTCATCGCGGCGATGCACAACGGCATCAGCCGGCTTTATGAGACCTTCGGCAACGGCGGCGCCGATACCGAAGTGCGCACCCTGGAGCCCTCCGAATTTGCGCGCACGTGGTACAAGCAGAATCCGCCGCTGCCGAAAGCCAAATGGTCGCAGCGCGACAACAACAACTACGAAGAGACCGGCCTGCTGACTGGCCTCGCCTACTTCAGCGCCAACCAGAAGCTCTTCCTGCGCAACTTCTATTTGAAGGCCAAACGCTCCATCGATAAAGCCCGCACGGAGGGACCAGCCGCTTACGTGTTCACGGCGGACGATCCGCGCCTGGGTGCGCAGGCCGATCTATTGCGCATGCTGCAGGAGCAAGGCTGCGAGATTTCGCGCGCCACCGCGCCGCTCACCGTAATGATGCTGCCCAAAAAAACGCCGCCCAAGCGCGGACAGGATGACGGCAACGACGCCGCCAAAGAGAGCGGCGACCACAAGCCCAAAAGCCCAAGCCGGAACCGCGCACCTTCCCGGCCGGCAGCTACGTTCTGCGCATGGATCAGCCATACAGCCGCATCGCGGATACGCTGCTCGATTACCAATACTGGGCGCCCAACGATCCGCAGAAAGACATCTACGACGATACCGGCTGGACCTTCGGCGAGCTGGGTAACGTGCAGGTGGCGCGAGTGACCGACGTTAAGGTGCTTGACGCGCCTATGACCTTGGTCGAGCGGCCGGTCGCTGCGCCTGGCGGCGTGGCGGGAGCGGGCGATATTTTCCTGATTAACAACAATGCGGACAACGCCCTAGCGACGCTTCGCTATCGATTCCCGGGCGCTGCGTTCGAAGCCGCCGAAGAACCGTTTGAGTCGGACGGGCACAAATTCAACCGCGGATCGTTCATTGTGCGCAGCGTGGCGGCCACCGAGCTAGCCAATGCCGCCGCCGAGCTAGGCGTGCAGGCGTACGCGGTGGCCGCCGCTCCCAGCGTGAAAACGCATCCTTTGCGGGCGTCGCGCGTCGCCGTGATGCACACTTGGCTCAGCGCGCAAAGCGACGGCTGGTGGCGCTTGGAATTCGACCGCCTCAAGATTCCGTTCGATTACATCAACACGCAAACCGTGGCCGCAACGCCCGTCGGCGGCCTGCGTTCCAAATACGACGTAATCGTTTTTCCCCCCGGCATTCGCAATGCGCAGGCGGTGGTGAACGGGTTGCCGATGTATGGAAATCCCTTGCCATGGAAAGTGACGCCGCTCACGCCGAACCTGGGCAAGACTGATGAGACTGACGACATGCGTCCGGGCCTCGGCTGGACGGGCCTCGAACGTTTGCAGGACTTCGTGCGTCAGGGCGGGTTGCTCATCACCGCCGGCGACAGCACCAGCTTTGCCGTAACGTTCGGATTTACGCCAGGAGTCGCCATCGCGCCGGCGCAGAAGCTCAAGGTGACTGGGTCGGCGCTACGCTCCAAGACAGTCGATGCGGCCAGCCCGATCCTATACGGCTATGCCGACAACCTGGCCATCTTCGCCTCGAATCCGCCGGTCTTCAATTTGTCGAACATGGCGGGCGGGGGAGGCGGCCGGCGCAACAACCCGGAAGAGCATCAACGTCCGACCGGGCGGGGGACGGCCGACGATCCCGACGTGCCGCAGGGACGCACGCCTGCAGACATCCCCGAAGAACCGCACGCGGAACCATGGGAGGCCCTCCCGTTGACCGATGAGCAGCTTCGCAATCCGATCAACGTGCTTCCGCCGGCCGCGCGCCCGCGCGTGGTGCTGCGCTATGCCGATGCCAAGGAATTGCTGGTTTCCGGGCTGCTCGACAACGGCGGCGAACTAGCTCAACACGCGGCGGTCATCGACGCGCCCTATGGCCAGGGCCATGTCGTGCTGTTTTCCAATAACCCGTTCTGGCGCGCCGAAACCAAGGGAAGCTATTTCCTGGTCTTCAACGCGATCATGAATTTCGATAGTCTGGGGGCAGGCCGGAAGCTAGCCGGCAAGTAATCTGTTCCCGTGGGGCGGGCCTCCAGGCCTGCGCGGGTACTCCAGGACCCGCTCCTTGCCGCTATCTTCGTGGCGCGACGACAGTCCAATCCGTTCGCCAGTGACTGCCCAGACGCAAGAATTCCGACACCACACCTAGAAACGATTCGCCCCGCTCGGGGTCCGGAACCAGAAACAGTTGGTAGATGTCGTCATACTGGCCCCATTTCAAGGGATTATGGGAAAACGGTATGAAACAAATCTGGGTAGCGGGCGGACCTACCCTTTCGAGGTTGGCTGAGATCCTATACCGGCGGCCTTCCACCTCAATCGTGTCAAGCTGTATGCCGACGGAATAGTAACCTTTAAGAGACGTATTCAAGCCATATGTTTGCCGGATGATTCGAGTCACGTGTCCCGCAGCCGCGGCTCCTCTGGGCAAAATTATCTTGCCGTCCTTCTTGACGTCCCGAGAGACTGTAAATGAGAGCTTGCTCCCATCGGTCGTATTGCGCTCGTCAATGGGATCCAGCAACATCATTTCGAACGGCGTCTTGACCGGCACCAATTCCACGATAGATGGCAGCGCCTGCATAAGCGGCGCCGATGTGGCTCTTTCCGGCGATTCCGATTCCAAAGCCTCTGTGGAAACCGTCTCGGGAGCTTTCAGCCGGTTGTCGACAAATTGCTCGCCGCGCTTGGCGAAGTGCTGGCGGCAATCGCTAAAACGCTCTGTCACCCGCAGTTCCCGCCCCGACATCTCTTGCAGAGTCAGATCCGAAGACACCGGTAGAAGTTCGGAGACCCCCAAGATGTGAGTGCGGCCATACTCGATAGTCTGCGTCACTGCCTTAATGCCCAGATCCGGAGGTAGGTCGCCGGCTTGCAGCATCAGCCGCGCCACTTCCAGGCTGTGCGGATCGGTCCAAATCGATCCCGAGTAACTTGCCTCCACGGGACTGCCGGCGTTGCTCAGCGTATAATGGCTCACCTCGCGCGGCATGGCAAAATCCAAACGCGATAGCGTGCGTCCATCCACCGATTCTTCCGGCCCGTCGTAGAAGGTCGCTTCGGCCGTTAAGAAGACGGCTCGCGCGTACATGGCGAAGCTGCCGGTACCGGCCCTGCTATACAGCGCCAGCACTTTCCGGAGAAGAGCTTGATCGCCGTCGGAAGCGGGCAACCCGTATAGCTCCTTCCCGTTAATGATGCCGGCATTGACACGGAGCGCCGGTAGACCTGTCAGCGGTTCCTTGCCCATCCGCTCCGTGCGTTCGATGGACACGGAGCAGATGAAGTCCGGCGTACTGTTCAAACTGTCCGCCATTTTCTGCCTGATCTTGCGGACCGGCAGTTGCGCCAGCGCGCCGCTCGCGCACGCAGCATGCGCCATGATCGAGCAGCACAGGCAGGCACTCAGGCGTGTCGCCATAACAGAAAACAGTATCTCACGAGTCGGCGATTTACTTCTTGGGCGCGGCCTTCTTGGCGGCCGGCGCCGCCGGTGGTGGCCCTTCGCGCTTGACTACAATACTGACGATCTTCACCGTTGTCACCGGCTTGTCGTCCGAATTCCTCGGCACGCGTGCGATCTTCGGCACGAGATCCTGCCCCTCGACCACCTGGCCGAAGATCGTATACCCCCCGTTCAGCCGAGGCTGCGGAGCCTCGGTGATAAAGAACTGGCATCCGCCCGAATGCGGCTGGCCCGTGTTGGCCATGGCTAGACGTCCCGGCACATCGAACGTCAGACCGTTGTGGAACTCGTCGGCAATGGTAAAGCCGGGATCGCCCATACCCGTTCCCAACGGATCCCCACCCTGGATCATGAACCCTGGGATCACCCGGTGGAAGGTCGAGCCGTTATACAACGGGCGCTTCACCATTTGCCCGGTCTTGGGGTCCTTCGACTCCTTCGTGCCCCTCGCCAGGCCCACGAAATTCCGCACCGTAATGGGCGCTTCCTTTTCGAAAAGCTTCACCGTGATGTCGCCCATGGTTGTCTTAATCGTCGCGTACAGGCCCGGTTCGCGGGCGGGCGCGGCGGCTGGCGCAGTGGCGGCGGGCGTTTGGGCGAATGCCCCGGCCACCATCGCCAGCAAACCAATTGTTGTTTTCATATGACTGGACATAAGCCCCTTATTCTATCCTGTTTTGTGACGTGATAAGCTATCGATGGCAATGAAAAAACTCTGGCTCTTGCCCTGCCTCGCCGCGTCCCTGATGGCGGCGGATGTATCCGGCAAATGGACTGGAAACATCGTAGTCGAAGATCCCGGCGGCGGCTCCGCCATCGACACGCAAGTACGCGCCGAAATCCAGCAGAAAGCCGATGGCATCACTGGCGCCATCGGACGGCAGGAGGATAAGCAGGGTGAGTCCCTACGGAACGCCAAGCTTGACGGCAACCGCCTGACCTTCGAGGTTTCGTCGACCGAAGCCAACAGCGTGGTAAAGTTCTCGCTCACGCTGGATGGCGACCGCCTCAATGGCGAAATGACCGGAGAAGTGGATGGCCTTCCAGTCACCGGCAAGGTCCACCTGACCCGTCAGCCGCAAGCTGCGCATGCTACTTGCGCACAGCCTGATTCAAGCCGCGCGGCCAGACTTGAAGACCAAAACGAAAGCAACTTGGGGAACCAAATAGGACGAAAGAAATGAAATCCAACAGACGGCAATTCATACAGACGCTGGGAACGAGTTCAACCGGGATCGCCATTGGCGCGGGCGCCATGGCGACGGCCCCGGAAGAGACGCTGGCGAAGAGCCAGGATGGACCGGTTTTGCTGGTCGGCGACAACATCGCGCTCGCCCACACCGAATACGGCAAAGTTCGCGGCTACATGTTGCGGAACATCTACTATTTCCTGGGCATCCCGTATGGCGCCGACACCTCCGGCGCCAACCGCTTCATGCCGCCACGGAAGCCCAAGCCCTGGACGGATGTCTATCCGGCCCTGTGGTGGGGCAATTCCGCGCCCCAGAACATGGACAACCGGTTTGCGAACAAATACGCTTCCTTCCGCGATCATTGGAACTATTACGACGTGAACGAAGATTGCCTGCGCATCAACGTCTTCACGCCCGCCTTGGAGGACGGCAAAAAGCGGCCCGTGCTCTTCTGGATCCACGGCGGCGGTTTCACGGCCGGAAACGGCATCGAACAGGACGGCTACAACGGAGAAAACTTCGCGCGGCTGGGCAACGTGGTGTTCTGCTCGATCAACCACCGGCTCGGTCCATTGGGTTACTGCAACCTGGCGGGCGTCGGCGGCGACAGATTCGCGGCGTCGGGCAACGTGGGCATGCTCGACATCGTGGCCGCGCTCGAATGGGTGCGCGATAACATCGCCAACTTCGGCGGCGACCCCGGAAACGTCACCATCATGGGGCAATCAGGCGGCGGCGCAAAGGTCTGTATCCTGACCGCGATGCCTTCCGCCAAGGGCCTGTTCCACAAGGCTGTGGTGCTGAGCGGCGCCTCGCGCAAAGCGGGAGATAAAGCCTATTCGGAGAAGCTGGGCGCGGCCGTGGTGAAGGAAGCCGGGCTGAGCGCCGGCGAACTCGACAAGCTGCAGTCCATGCCCTGGAGAGATTTCTACGTCATTGCCACCAAGGCGCAGCAGGCTCTGGCGAACGAATCCGGGCCGGGCGGCGGCTTGATGCGCGGCTTCAGCCCCGTAGTGGACGGCACGATTCTGCCGCAGCATCCTTACGATCCGGAAGCGGCGCCCACGGCGGCAAATGTGCCCATGATCGTCAGCTCGGTGGAAAACGAGATGTCCATGAGTTGGGCCGATTCCTCGCTCGAATCGGTCACCATGGACCAAGTGGTGGAGCGGCTGAAAACCAGGGCGGGCTTCGGCGGAGGCTTCGGCGACAAAGCCGGTGAAGTAGTGGAAGCTTACGCGAAGGCGTTTCCCGGCCGGAAGCCGGTGGAGATCTGGACCCTGGCCAGCAGCAACCGGCAAGGCGTGGTGGCGCTGGCCGACGTGAAATCAAAGCAGCCCGCCGGCGTCTATGTGAACTGGTTCACGTGGCAGCCGCCGTTGTTCGACGGCCGCATCCGCGCGTTCCACTGCGTGGATATCAGCTTCTGGTTCTACAACACGGACCTGATGCTGACACACACCGGCGGCGGATCGCGTCCGCGAGCCGTGTCGGCCAAAATGGCGGGCGCCCTGCTTCAGTTTATGAAGACCGGTAATCCCAACGGTCCGGGGCTGCCGAACTGGCCGAAATACACCGCCGAAAAGGGCGAGACCATGATCTTCGACGACACCTGCGTGGCCAAGAACGATCCCGACCGCGAGGCGCGCAAAGCGCTTCCCGCGCTGACGTAGCCGTCGAGTCAGCCGTACCCGCGAGGGCGCTAATATCCTTCGTCCACCGTTCTCACAACCGCCGCTTTCCGGCCCTCATCCACGGTCAGCCGGAACACATCCGGCCGCGCGTAGTGCCCGGTTACGTCCAGGTCGTACTTGCCGCGCGCCAGGTCGCCAAGGTCCAGTTCCGTCGTCAAAATGCCCTCACCTCCGCGATGCGGTCCAGCCAGCACCTGCCCCAGCGGGTTGACGATCACGCTGCCACCGCCGATCAGCACGGCATCCGCTTCCACCGGATGCGACAGCTCATAAGCCGCTGGACAATCGCGGCGCCGCAAATACTGGCAGGCGGAGAGCACGAAACACCGCCCTTCCAGCGCGATGTGCCGCATCGTGGGAAGCCACGTTTCCCGGTCGTCCACAGTAGGTGCGCAATATAGTTCGATGCCCTTCCCGTACATCGCCATGCGCAGCAGCGGCATGTAGTTCTCCCAGCAGATCACCGCGCCCACGCGTCCGGCGGCCGTTTCGAACACCGGCAGCGTAGAGCCATCGCCGAAACCCCACACCAGTCTCTCGGAGGCCGTAGGCATCAGCTTGCGATGCTTGCCGCGCAGGCTCCCATCCGGCGCGAAGAACAGCACCGTGCAGTAAAGCGTTCCGCCATCGCGCTCCACCACGCCGATGACCAGGTCGACCGCATGCTCGCGCGCCAGACCGCCCAGCACATCGCAGCACGGGCCGGGAACTTCAATGGCGCTTTCGTAGTAGACGCGAAACTGTTCGCGGCCCTCGGGAGTGCGCGAACCCACGCGCGCCCCGAAGTCCAGCCCTTTCGGATAGCCGCCCACAAACGCCTCCGGAAAGACGATCAGCTTGGCCCCGCGCCCTGCGGCGTCCAGCATCAAGTCGGCGGCTTTGCGGAGCGTTCTCTCCGGGTCGAACAGGATCGATCCGGCCTGCACCACCGCGACGGTCACACGATTCTCAGCCAACGATTTTGCCCCCGATCATCCAGTCTGGCACGGGACGCTAATGGAAATCCAATTCCCATTTAGCGACTGTTCTTGCGTCACCTATAAGGATTACGGTACTGGTTTCCATTGACTTCCGGCAGAGTCTGCCGTACCCTCGAACAGGTTACTGGGCGGTGTGGCCGCGTGGGCCGTTGCGACGCGCTCTGCCCGCGTGGGACCGCAGTAATCGGGCACCTGGGAGGATCGATATGAGAATTCCGTGGGCGTCCATCGCCCTGGGGGCACTTGCCTGTGCCGCCGCGAACAGCGGGGCGCGGGCCCAGGGCGGCAAGGCGGCCGGCACATTGCGCATTGTGCAGGCGTTCGCTGGCTTCAATCAACCGAACGATCTGGGAGCGCCGTGCGCCAGCCCGTGTTTCGGCACCCCGGCCGGAACGGTCGTGGTTCAACCCAACCAGTTCGTTTCGTCCAACAGCACCGGCCTGTATTACGTGGTGCTGCAGACTAACCACTGGACCGGGACCCTGAGCACGACATTCGAGCTTTCCGAAGCGGGCGCCGTGGTGCAGACCGTAACCACCGGCGCGTCGGTGGGCACCGACCAGGCTGCTGCCGCGCTGGTACTGAGCGCCGCGGCCACCATTCCCCAGAATAGCTATGTGGGTCCGGGTGTGCTCACCGCTACCACAACCGCGACGTCTGGTGACGATGGGCCGCTGTTGACTCTGCAATCGCGTTCGACGCTACAGGTAGGAGGAGCCGGGGCGCGGACAGTCGTCCAAGTGTTTGTAGGCCTTAGCGAGTCTCTTCCCTGCACCGGGGCGCAGTGGCGGCGGCTACTATGCGGTTTTCCAGGCCAACGGTTGGTATGGCGACCTGGCGATAACCTTCGAAGTCGCCGAGGGCGGGAGCGTTGTGCAGACCTTGCATCGGGATGGATTTGTGGCGCCCTCTGAGGCGTACTCCGTCCAGTCATTGGGTAGCACCTCGTCGCCGCTGCCAGGAAAGGGATTGGCAATTTTGAGCTCGACAATCACCGCTAGCCCGGGCGGGGGCCAGACCCCGTTTACACTTACCGCCTATTCTCCGCTGCAGGTCCAGTGAGAGGAATCGGGGGCGATCAATGCACGAACTACTCCCCACCATATCGAACACAGCGCTGCGCACCAGGACCTTCTATTGGCTGCCGCAGCTTATCAACAGGTGGGCAGCAGCGGTCGTATCCGGCCAGCCATTGCCTTTTTAGCGACGCAATATTTGTGTCCCGCGTCAGAGCGCGCCGTTTCCAGCCCTTCCTGTCGAAGTCATCAAGTAATCCCGCCAACGCCACGCCGGTCAGGGCCTGCCCCACAATTGGTAAAATAGAACTTACAACTCACCCAAGGAGATCGCTTGCCCGATCAGGAAAATCCGCCGCAAGGTCCGCCTACGCCTCCGCCCCCGTCCGGCCCCCAAATGCCGTTGAGCGGCGGCGACCGCAACCTCGTCCCCATCAATATCGAAGACGAGATGAAGCGGTCCTACCTCGACTACGCCATGAGCGTGATCGTGGGACGCGCCCTGCCCGATGTCCGCGACGGACTCAAGCCGGTGCATCGCCGCATCTTGTTCGGCATGCACGAAATGGGTCTCACGCCCAACCGGCCGACCCGCAAGTGCGCCAAGATCATCGGCGAGGTGATGGGCAAGTATCACCCCCACGGCGACGCCCCCATTTACGACGCGCTGGTGCGCATGGCGCAGCCCTTCACCATGCGCTATCCGCTGGTGGAAGGCCAAGGCAATTTCGGCTCCGTCGATGGCGACCCGCCCGCGGCCATGCGGTATACCGAAGCTCGTCTGGCGCGCATTACCACCTCGCTGCTGGAAGATATCGACAAGGAAACCGTCGATTTCCGCCCCAACTACGACGAGAGCGAGCAGGAGCCCGAGGTGTTGCCCACGCGCGTGCCCAACCTGCTGGTGAACGGTTCGGCCGGCATCGCCGTGGGCATGGCCACCAACATTCCGCCGCACAATCTTACTGAAATCGTCAACGCCACCATCGCGCTCATCCAGAATCCGCAAACGCCGCTCGCTAAAATCCTTGAGATGGTTCCCGGCCCCGATTTCCCCACCGGCGGCTTCATCCTGGGCCGTCAGGGCATTATCGACGCCTTCACTAAGGGCCGCGGCCAGCTCAAACTGCGCGCCAAGGCCGCCATCGAAGCCCGCGGTAAAGATCGCGAGCACATCATCGTCACCGAGATCCCCTACCAGGTGAACAAATCGCGGCTCATCGAGAATGCCGCCGCGCTAGTCAACGAAAAGAAGATCGAAGGCATATCCGAAATCCGCGACGAAAGCGATCGCGACGGCACCCGCATCGTCTTCGAGCTGAAACGCGGCGAGCAGGCCGAAGTCGTCCTCAACAATCTTTACAAGCACACCCAGTTGCAAATCGGCTTCGGCGTGATTATGCTTTCGATCGTCAACGGGCAGCCGCGCGAACTGGGCCTGGTCGATTGCATCAAGTACTTCATCGAGCACCGCGTGGAAGTGGTCCGCCGGCGCACCGACTTTGAGCTGCGCAAGGCGCGCGAGCGTGAGCATCTCCTGCTCGGATTCAAGAAAGCGCTGGAGAACCTTGACGAAGTGATCCGCATGATCCGCGCCGCACGCGCCCCCCGCGAGGCCCGCGACTCGCTGATCGCCGGCTTCCAGTTCACCGAGCGCCAGGCGCAGGCCATCATCGAATTACAGTTGCAGCGCCTCACCGGCATGGAGCAGCAGAAGATCGCCGACGAGCTGGCTGAAATCCAGCGGCGCATCGCCGGATACCTGGAACTGCTGGGCTCCGAGAAACTGGTGCGCGAACTCGTGGTCGAAGAGTTGAAAGAAGTGCGCAAGTTGTATGGCGACGAGCGCCGCACCCAGATCATCGAAGACACCGGCGAGATCCGCCTGGAAGATCTGGTAGCCGTCGAGGATGTCGCCGTCACGGTCACGCACGGCGGCTACCTCAAGCGCACCTCGGTGGATACCTACCGCCGGCAGTCGCGCGGCGGCAAGGGCCGCATCGGCATGGGCACGCGCACGGAGGATTTCCTCGAGCACCTGATCGTGGCGTCCACCCACAGTTACCTGCTCTTCTTCACCGACAAGGGCCGCGTCTATTGGCTCAAGATTTACGAGATTCCGGACGCCGCGACTGTGGGCAAGGGCAAGCATGTTTCGAACCTGATCAACCTGCAGCCGGACGATACCGTGAAGGCGTTCATGGCCGTGCGTGAGTTCGTGCCCGACCAGTTCATCGTGATGTGCACCAAGCATGGCGTAATCAAGAAGTGCGAACTGACCGAGTTCGACAATCCCATGGCGCGCGGCATCATCGCGGTGACGCTGGATGAAGGCGATGAGTTGATCGCGGTCCATATGACTAATGGGAAGAATTGGATCTTCCTGGGATCGCACGACGGGCAAGCTATCCGCTTCGCGGAGAGCCAGGTGCGCTCCATGGGCCGGCCTGCGCGCGGCGTACGCGGCATGGAACTGGACGCAGGCGACTATCTGGTCGGCATGGAAATTGTCGAAGAGGAGGGTCTCATCCTATCCATTTCCGAGAATGGATTCGGCAAGCGCACCAAACTGACCGATTACCGTTTGCAATCGCGCGGCGGCAAGGGAGTCATCAATATGAAGACCTCCACGCGCAACGGCAAGGTGGTCGGCATTCTGTCGGTAAGGGAAGATACCGACCTGATGATCGTCACCAAGAACGGTAAGATCATCCGCTTGGAATCGGCCGAGATCCGGCAAGCGGGCCGCTCCACGCAGGGCGTGCGTCTGGTGCGGATGGAGGACGACGACCAGGTGGCGGCGGCGTCGGTGATTCCGGAAGCGGCGGAGAATGGCGATGGGAAGAACGGCGATGATGGGCAGCCGGAGCTGCCGCTGCAGTAGGACAGGCCTCCGGGCCTGTCCCGCTAGCTTTCAGCCTGCAATGCGGTTTGGGCATCTAGGCCAATCAGGACGGTAGGGCGAAGTAACATTCAGTCTCAGAAAGGGGCGGACAAGTGGAGCCGATACCTCGGCCGCCAGCTTCTATTTCACTTCGATTAGTTCCGCCATGGATCAGAACGCGGTAACCGCCCCCACGTCAAACCGTCCGTTTCTGACAGATCGTCAAGACATGGCATGTCAGGTCACCGCTCAAGCCATCGGCATCACGCTTTCCATTCGCGAACTTATCCGACAGGGATATCTTTTCGGCGGGCACGTTCCTCTTCGCGTCTTGGCGGAGCGGGCGGCCATCCTCCTCTACCTAGACCTCTATCCGACCGGGATTGATCGTTGGAAACGAGGTTGCGGCCAGGACGATGCTCCCCAGCCTTGCCAAGATGCTTGACGCGATCCAGGCAAAGCACCAACAGGTCACGCGGCGTCTAAGATCCTGAATCGCCCTGAACTGTGCGACGAGCTCTGCGCGAACGCGATTGCCTGGCTCGCCACTGTCCACGAAATGATGGCGGCGTACTTCCTCTAGATGGCTCGGTCGCTGATGTTGTTGCCCCGGGCGGTCTACAATGAGCGCCAGCGCACATCGAGGTTCCAGCACAGTGCTTGCTGCAAGCGTAGCGCGGCGACCGGAATTGCCCACTGTCGCATATGGCCTCCGGCTTTCTAGTACCCCCTCCGATGGATTCTCCGTGCAGGCAAAGTCATTAGCGGTTCTTCCCCCATGGAACGTGGGCTTGCTCGGCGGATAGATGCGGTTGGCCGACGCATTGAACAAGTGGAACGGCGCTCACTCTAGGAAGTTACTTTGCTCAAAGCCGGCTCCGGAAATTGCGGCGATTCTGTGCGGCACAAGCTTCTCCGGCGACAGGCCCTATTAGCGCTTCAATGCTTCCAGCATTTTCTCCGAGGAAAGGTAACCGAACCGCTGGATCTCCTTTCCAGATGAGTTCAGCACAATGATCGTTGGGTATCCTGTCACATGGAATCGCTTCACCAGATCCTTTTCCAGGTCGCCGTCGAGTTTGACTCCCACGTACCCCACATTCAGAAGGGCGGCCACTTCGGCGTCGGTCCAGATCCATTGATTTAACGACAGACACGGTCCGCACCAAGCGGTCCAAAAATCTACGATCAGTTTACGCCCGGATTCCTGCGCCCCAGTCATTCCTTGTTCGAGATTGTTTTCGATCCACGGAAAGGGCCGCGAGGATCGAGGGCGTGCGCGCTCCTTGGCAAGCGTGTCGTCGGGGGCTCGGTCCTGCGCTTTGGTGACGGGGCGGTCCACGATGGCGAAACGCAATGTCCGGCCGTCCGGAGCGAGGCTGCGGAATTCAAGCACAAGGTCCTTGCCGGATGGCTCTTCCAGAAACATGAAACGGCTCATAGGCCGGGCTTCTGTGTAGGACAGGACACGTTTGGGAGCGTCCTTTTCGGAGGCGGCCAGAATTGACCATTTATCCTTGGCGTCGAAGACGGCATCGTTGTCCGCATCCATGACGGCCACAAGAGCTTCAATGCCGTCCACCTCGACTGTGCCGCTACGCCACGAACCGACCGAATAGTGGAGGACATTCGGCGCTTCCTCTCCTTCGCGAACGGCCCACAAATTGATCAGGTAGGGCTCCACGACGCCGGCTCCGTATGAAATGGACAGTTCCGCGCCCGTAAAATTGGACCACCACGCCTTGGTTTTTTCATTCTGTTTTGGATTCGCCAATAAGGCCGGGCCGTCATCGGTGAAATCGCCGTTCCGGTTGCGATCGACGTAGAGACGGCATAGATCCTGCGGGTGAGCGGAGTCCGCCGTAGCCAGAATCTGGATCCACGATTTCTGGTCGGGGCCGATCCTAATCGTGCCGACTTTCGCGGGCCGGGCGGCGCCTTCTGGAAGCGGGGTTTCAAGCGGCAAATCGGAAAGCGGGTCCTGCGTCCCGTAGGGACTGAAATTAGGCATCGGACCGTTACCGGGCGCCTGATAAAAAAGATCAACGCGAACAATTCTCTCCGGTTGGCTGGCGACCGGACGAGCTGCCGCCCACAGCATGCTTAACAGCGCTAACGCTCGCAAACTCCTATAGTTCATGACCTGTCGAATTGAACCGACTCAACCGAACCCCGCCAGAGGCCGGCGGTTTGTAAGATTATAAAACACCTTTTCCCCTCGCGGGGTTTCGGGAACGGTGTTCGCCATTATCGTCCTGACCCGCCGCCTGGTCTACGACTTCACAGGGATGCCATCGCAGTCCGAGCGGGGAATCACCTTCCCGGCGAATATTATCAAATGTCCAGAAAGCTTGCATCGCGGCCGAGGCTACAAAGCGCGCCAGACCGGCGCGACCGATCCGGAGATCGCCGAAGTGGTGACGATTGCTGCGGCGCTCCGGGCGGGCGCTGCCGTCACTCACGGCGCCCATGCGTTTCCGGGAGCATAAGAGGCCTGTGTAATCTTCGGGTAACGATGGCCGTACCGAATCAGAAAGACGTTGCGGCGCGGTTTCGCCCCGTAGTTTGAACCGGCAGGATGTGGACGCGTATCGGTAACTATCCCATAGGCTGGAATAGACGGGCTACCGACAAACTGCGGCGCGACTTGGAAGCCGGCTCCCGATCTCCTCGCTCCGTCACTATGACCCCAACCGATTTGATATCATTCCTAACCAAGGCCCATGCATAAACGAACGTTCCTCAAACTGCTCTCGGCCGCCGCGGCAAGCCCGGTCGTTGCGCCTCTCTCCGCCTGGATGGCGAAGCAGAAGCTCACCAACTGGGCGGGCAACCTGCTCTACAGTACGGACCGCCTGCAGGAGGCCGCATCGGTCGAGCAACTCCGCTCCTTCGTGCGATCCCAGGACAAAGTGAAGGTGCTCGGCACCCGCCATTGTTTCAATTCCATCGCGGACAGCCGCTACAACCTGGTGTCGCTGAAGCCCATGCACGAAGCGATCGCGCTCGACGAAGCCACCCGCACGGTGACGGTGGAAGCGGGCATCACGTACGGCCAGCTCTGCCCGTATCTCGATAGCAAGGGCTTTGCATTGCATAATCTGGCTTCCCTCCCCCATATCTCCATCGCCGGCGCCAGCAGCACTGCCACGCACGGCTCGGGCGAGAAGAACGGCAACCTGGCCACCGCGGTTTCGGCTCTCGAAATCGTTACGGCCGCGGGCGACGTGCTGAAACTGGCGCGTAAGACCGACCCCGAAATCTTCCCGGGAGCCGCGGTGGGTCTGGGCGCTCTCGGCGCGATCAGCCGCATCACGCTCGATATTCAACCCAGCTACGCGGTGCGGCAGTACGTATATGAGGACATGCCGCTGGCCCAAATGAAAGACCACTTTAACGACATTCAGGCGAGCGGCTACAGCGTGAGTCTGTTCACCGACTGGCAGAAACAAAACATCAAAGAGGTATGGATCAAAAGCCGTGTCGATGCCGGGCAGGCATTTGCGGCGGCCCCGGAGTTCTTCGGCGCGAAACTGGCGTCCCGAGATCTCCATCCGATCGCGGAGCTTTCCGCGGAAAACTGCACCGAGCAAATGGGAATTCCCGGCCCCTGGTACGAGCGGCTGCCGCACTTCCGCATGGGCTTTACGCCGAGCGCCGGAAAGGAACTGCAGTCCGAATATTTCGTGCCCCGGCAACATGCCGTTGACGCGATTCTGGCAGTTGAGCGCTTGCGCGACCAGGTGACTCCGCACCTGCTGATATCGGAGATCCGCACCATCGCCGCCGACGAAATGTGGATGAGCACGTGCTACGGACGGCCCAGCGTAACGATTCACTTCACCTGGAAGCCGGACTGGCCCGCGGTGCGGCGCGTCCTGCCCGCGATAGAACGGGAACTCTCTCCTTTTCAGCCCCGGCCTCACTGGGGCAAGCTGTTCACCCTGCCTCCGGCCGAACTGCGGTCCAGGTATGAACGGCTGGGGGAGTTCGTCGCGCTGGCCAAGAAATACGATCCCAAAGGAAAGTTCCGCAACGATTTTTTGAACACCTACGTCTTCACCCGCTAAGTTGAATTACTATGCCCGTATCAATTGAAAACCAAGTCGTGCTGGTGGTGGGAGCTTCGAGCGGTATCGGCCGCGAAACGGCCGTGCTGTTCGCGCGGGAAGGCGCGCGGGTGATGGCCTCCGCGCGGCGCGCAGAACGCTTGCTCGAATTGCAGGAATCGCTGGCGCGCGAAGGCCGCACAATCGAAACATTTCCGGCGGATGCGGCGAATGCATCCCAAATGGAACGCCTCGCGCAAGTCACGCGCGAGCGCCTGGGCGCAATCGACATCCTGGTATTCGCTACCGGAACCAACACTCCCGATCGTACGATGAAGCGCCTCACCACGGAGATCTGGGATACCCTGGTGAGCGTCAATCTCAACGGCGCATACTACATCACGCGCGCGGTGCTGCCGGCGATGCGCGATAAAGGCGCCGGCCACTTGATCTACATTTCCTCGGTTTCAGGCCTGTTCGCGGATGTTTCCGGCGCTGCCTACCAGGCATCCAAGCGCGGCCTGCTGGGCCTGGCGCATGCCATCCGCCTCGAGGAAAAGGAGAATGGCATTCGGACTTGCGTGGTTTGTCCCGGCCTGGTCGATACCGAAATCCTGGACCACCGCCCCGTTAAGCCCTCTGCGGAAACCCTGGCAAAAGCGCTGCGCCCGGAGGACGTGGCGGAGACAGTGCTGGCGGTCGCCAGACTGTCGCCGCGGGTCTGCGTGCCGGAAATGCAGGTAGTTCCGACGGTTCTGTGACAGACCGAGGAGGCGCCGCTATCGCATCAGTGCTGCCACTTGGTCTGCGAACCCTCCCCCGGAAACGGCCAGTTCTTATCCAGCCATAACTCATTTTCCCGTTGCGCGGGCGGCACCCGATCTATTTTCAGGTTCTCGAAGAAGTGCACGCCCGTCTTGCCCGCCGTGGCGATATCGATGTCTCCATCGCCATCCAGGTCGGCCACCACAAATTGCGTCCCAGCGCCGGCCGTACCATTCAACGAGATGGGATATCTGGTGAATTCACCCGTCTTGCGGTTGATCTTGTAGTAGTAGATCACCAGCGGATCGTAGGAGCCGGGGTCGTGGCCGTCGTGTCCACGGTAGCGCTTGCCGGCCAGCAACTCCATCTGGCCGTCGCCATCGAGATCCACCATTTTGAGCGCATGCACCTGGGAGAACGATTCGTCGATGGTATGCCTGATCCAGCGGCGGTGGGCGGCGTCGCCCTGCTGTTCCAGCCAGTAAAGGCCGTAGCTGTGTCCGCGTCCGTAGATGAGGTCCATCTTGCCGTCGCCGTTTACGTCGTAGCCGATAATTGGGAAACCGGCCTCTTCCAGATCCCAATCGCCATGCCACTCCCATTGGTCGTGATCGGCGTCGATATTCTTGAACCAGCCATGCGGTGTCAGAAGATCCGTTTTGCCGTCGCCATCGATGTCCGCCATTCCGATGCCGTGGCCATCCTGATCGTGGCCGCCCGCGTGGTGGACCTTGGGCTCGGGGCCGGCGAAGTCCACCCAAATGATTCCGGAACGGCCGTAATGCGCCAGCGCCAGGTCCGGCTGTCCGTCGCCATTCAGGTCGGCCATCCAGCCTCCCTCCGTCTCGACCGAGTGGGTAATGAAGTGGCGCTCCCACATGACTCCCGGCTTTTTCGGATTCTCGTACCAAAACACTCCATCCGTCATCCAGCCGGCCGTCACCACGTCCGGCGCGCCGTCGTGATTCACGTCCACCACCCACTCGCCGCAATCGGAAACAAATTCTCCAACGATATCGACCGTGCGGTATTGGTGGCGCTTCCATTCGCCGCCCTGCGGCCCCGGATTCTCGTACCAATACGCCCCGCTCAAGATGTCCGGGCGCCCGTCGCCGTTCATGTCCAGGGTGGTAATGCCTTCGGCGTGATCGGCGCTCAGCCGATGGATGGAATAAGTGGCTTGCGGCACATCGCCGGGCGCGTTGCCCCGCACCTGATTCAGTTGTGCGTAGATCGCGCCGAGAAATGCGGCCAAGGCCAAGCCGGCCGCGCTAAACAGAAAATGACGTCGCATCGATAATGCAGCTCCTCACCGAAGAGTGTAGTCTCTGGCGAGGGCGTTTGGGAAGCGATGGAATTCGTCCGTGGTGAGTCGTTGCTCGATCCGACGCAGCGACTCTTCAATCTGTCGCGTAGCCGTGTTCTCGTCGCGGCCATCGATTTTGGCGATCAGAAAGCCCGCTGGCGCTAGCCGTCGCGACACGCCTTACCCATGCGAACCTCGCTCTGCCCGTCGTTGTAGTCCCAGCAATTGTCGAGAAAGCCGGCGGGCGCCGAAGCGCCCGTGGCGATCTCCGGAAATCGTCTTCTCATGGTGTCGAACGTCAGAGCGCTTTCCCTGGCATTAGGAAGCCGCCGGCAGTGCCGCGACTTGGTGCGCCCTCAAAACCTCGCCAAGCAGAAATACATCAGTGAGCAGCGCACGCAAATGAACCGACGCGTTCAGATTGTCGATCAATTGAGAACTGATCTCAGGCCGGGCCAGCACGAGTTCCAGGGCCGCCAGCGAATCCGTCGCATCGCGCTCCAGCACGGCCAGGAATGCCGGCCGGCCCTCCCCCATTGCCTCCGCACAGCTTTCCGCGATCCCGCTGAGAGCGTTGACCGCGCGAGTCAGAAATTCCCTGACCTGTTTGCCCGACTCGCTGCCCTTGTCACTCGTGAGACCCTGCGCGGCATATGCCAGCATGAACTCGTAACATTCCTCGATAGTCTCAAAGCGTTCCTGAATTTCCACGGCCACAAATCATGCCTCTCTGTCCGTCCGGTTCGAGCCCGGCTGCGATACTTCCACGGCCCACCGCTGCGGGTCGTAGTGTTTCAGATAGAACTCGCGTCTCATCGTTCCGAAGACCATCGACTTGGTGATGTCCAGCTTTTCCGGACGAACTGCAAAGTAAACGTGCACCATAACTAGTGCGATGAGTCCGATTCCGGCCAGTCCGTGAAGCACATACATTAGGCCCCATGTCATGTCGCTGAACAGATATGGATTGCGAGGGAAGAAGACGGTATGGACGCGGGACATCATGAAGACGCCGGTCCCGATTGCCGACAAGCCGGTGGCGACGATCGCGCCGTGGTAGAGTTTGTTCTCTAATGGGTACTTCGCGAACTTACGCGGCGGCGGCGCCGGGCGGCCCATGAATCGCCGCACTCTTCTCCAGGCATCCACCATGTCGGCCCTGTCCGGCCAGATCGCCCAGAAATCCAGCCAAAAGGAAGCATGAATCACGTGAAAGACGATGGATACAGTCAGGACGCTGCCGGCGATCCAATGATAAGTCACCCAATTGAACTGCACACCAACCTTTGGCAGGAATGCCGTGAACAGCAGGGTAAACATCGAGGCTGCCATAATCCAGTGAAACAATCGCGCCGCCAGTGAATGCCGGGGAATCTGCCTGGGCAGTTCGGCGGCAAGCGCCGGCGAAACGCTACCCGCAAACTCTTCCGCAGGCGCGAAATAACGCACGTAGATTGCGTGCACAATAAGGAATAGCAGGCCCGCGATCCCAGCCACCCAAATCAGGAACCACGCCACGTGGATAGGAACACTCTGCCCCCAAGGGCTCATGGCCCACTCGGTAATCCGCTTCAGAATGCCCATGTTGCTTCTTCCACTCCTCCAATCGCCCGTTTCACCAGGTTTCTCATCAACGGGATTTTATAGGCATTGAACTGCAGCGGGATGGCTCCCTGCACGGCTAGTTTCCCCGCCATTTCGCCCGTTGCCGGCGTCGCAGACTTTCCGAGAACGGCGTCTTCCACCCCCTTCAATCGCAAAGGCCGGGCAGCGGCGCCGTTCACGGCCAGACGGATGCGCTGGATGGTATTGCCGGAAACCTGCATCGCGGAGGCTACGTTCATCAACGCAAAGTCCCACACGTTCCGGTCTCGCACTTTCTCGAAATAGAATCGCGCGCCCGCCCAGGTGGACGGAATGCGAATGGCGGTTAAGAGGTCGCCAGGCTTCAGTATGTGCAGGCGGGTGATGTCGATTTCAGGCCCGATGAAGTAGTCCTCGGCATCGACGACTTGTTCACCTTTCGACGTGCGCATAACGAATCTAGCGTCCAGCGCAATCAGCGCCGGAGCAGAGTCCGAGGGGTTCACCGCCACGCATCGCTCGGCGTGGAGGATCGCGTGCTCGCGGTTGCGGCCTTCAGGCGTGTCGGCGTAGCAGATGTTGCCCCCGGCGCGATAGCATGGCCAGCCGGCGCGATAATACCAGCATCGCGCGTCCTGAGATACGTTGCCGCCGATGGTGCCCTGGTTGCGAATTTGCGGTGACGCGATCAACTCCGCGGCTTCAGCCAGAAGACCGTATTTCTCTCTGATGACGGGGTGCTTCACGATCTCCGTAAGCGTAGTCAATGCGCCGATTTCGACGCCATCGCCAGCCGGGCGAATGCCCCTCAGCTCCTCGATCCCGCTGAGGTCGACTAACACCTTCGGCCGTTTGATTCGATCCTTGAGCCAGTCGAAGCTGTCGAGCCCACCGGCCATAATCCAGGCATCCTCTCCATACTGTTGCAGAAGACGCTGCGCGTCGTTGACGGACCTCGGCTGCACCAGATCGAACGCGGGCATGACGTCTCGTATTACCGACATAAGTCCTCTCGAATTAAATGTGCGCCATCAACGGATGTTGCATCGGCCGCCCGGCTTCAAGCGAAGTCAAAATCGTGTCGGCGTTCACCGGCGCCCGCCGAAAGATCTCATCGCCGAGCGCGTCCGATAGGGCATTTAAGACAGAGGCGCACCCGCCTCCGACCGGCGGCTCGCCGATACCGCGGGCGCCCACCGGAGTCTCAGGGTCCGGAATGTCGAGCGCCTCCCATTGCATGTTCACCGGCACATCCAGGATGGTTGGCGGCTTACTGTGGTGAAACCGCTTGGAGACCATCACGCCGTAGTGAGGGTCGAACACCCACTTCTGGCCGATGGCGTGGCCGATGCCGAGCGTCGACCGCCCGAGAACCTGTCCGCCGAGCGCTCGCGGATGGATCACCGTGCCGACGTCGGCGTACGCCAGAAAGTCCACGATGTAGTACTTGCCGGTTTCCACATCCACTTCGATTTCGGCGAAGCTCGCCACGTAGGAATGCGTCATGCCATCGCGCGGGTATTTGTCCTTGGCGGCCGCCACCAGCCCTTGCCCGGCCAGCGCCGCGACGGACGCTTTGGTCAATTTATGGACATCGTTTGGCGCTTCATGGCCATCGTACTTCCCGCCGAGTTCGATCGCGCGCTGGGCCGCCTGCGCGAGAGTCATACCGGCGGAGCCCTTGCGGAAGACCCGTTCGTTCGCGACCGTATAGTCCTCCGGCCTGCCGCCGAGGCTCTTCGCCGCTATCTCCTGGAGCTTCTGCCTGGCATCCATCGCCACGGCGTGAGCGGCCCGCGTCATCGCATGCGTGGTCTGACTACCGCCGGACACGCACGTGAATGGAAAATTCTTCGACGTGTCGCCCCAGATCACCTCGCATTTCTCCCAGGGCACTCCCAGAACTTCCGCGGCGGCGCGGTGTACGTCAATCACCGATTCCGTTCCCAGATTTCCGATTCCGGACTGGAAGCGCACGCGGCCATCGGGCATAATGACTAGAAGTCCGTCAAAACCGATGGTGCCCCCGACGTAGCAGCTCAGCGACACACCCACACCGCGCACCTTGGAGCCGATTCGTTTGGGACTCCGTGCCGCTCTCGACGTCCAGTTGAATTTCTCCGCGCCACGCTGGAGCGCTTCCTTGAGAAAGGCGCTGGTGGCGTGCTGCATTTGGCCGTTTACCAGAGGCCCGTATGGCGCTTTGCCTTCGGGACAGTTAATGTAACGGATCGCCACCTGGTCCAGTCCCAGCTTGCGCGCCGCCTTCGCGATGATGGGTTCTATGATCGAAATGCCTTGCATCCCGCCAGGAGCGCTCTGCGCGCTGCGCGGCGGTGTGTTTGTCAGCACGGTGACCCCGCGCCAGCGCATGGCTTGAGGCTGGTACAACAGCGAAACCATACGTCCCGATGTCGCGGCGTCGCCCTGCGCGTCGTATGGGCCGTTGTCCGAAATCACGAACATGTCGACCGCGAGGATGCGGCCCTCTTTGGAGAATCCGACCTTCATACGACCCTGGAAGCCAGGCCGCGCACGTCCGATGAAAGTCTCCTCCTCGCGGCTGATGCGCATCATTACGGGCGCATTGGCCTTTTTCGCGAGTAGCGCCGGGATGATCATCGTGACTCCGCCGGTGATCTTGCTACCGAATCCGCCGCCGGTGTATTCGCTGATGAAAACTACTTTCTCCGGATCTATGTTCAGCCACCGTGCGATCGCCGGCCGGCTTTGGGCAGTGCTCTGCGCCCCGGAGTGAAGGTAGACTTTGCCGTTCTGCCAGTACGCCATAGCGCTGCGCGGCTCCAATGTCTGGTGGCTGGTGTCTGGCGTGACGAACGTTTCGTCGAGCACCAGGGCGGCGTTTCGGAATCCCGCCCCGACATCGCCATACGACCACTCGTCCGGGGTCTTGCCCATCGGCAATCGCCCGCGGTTCGCCTCCTCGAAGTCCGCATCGGTCCACTTCAGTTCAGTCACCGCGGGCGCGGTGGCGCCTGCCGGTCTCGCCCAGATGTTGCCATCCATTCGCGGATTCGGCCCGCCCGGCCGCAGCGTATCGAGCGGATCGACCACGAAGGGCAGCGGCTCGAAATCGATGTGAATTTTCTCGATCGCTTCAGCAGCGGTAAGCTCGTCCACGGCAGCCACCGCCAGAATCGGCTCGCCCTGATACACCGGCTCCATGGTGAGTCCGCGCTCGCCCCACTTGCTCGCCTTGATCACCGTCCCGTTATCGGTGAGGGTATCGGCCGGCGCCGGTAAATCGTCTGCCGTGAGAATCGCCCGCACTCCCGGCATCGCCAGCGCTTCCCGTGCGTCGATCCGCTTCACCCGCGCATGCGGCAGCGGGCTGAGCAACAGCTTGCAGAACAACATGCCCTCGGCGCGGAAGTCCTCGGCATATTTCGACCGGCCCGTGACCTTGGCCACCAAGTCGGCAGTCGCGTAGTTCTTGCCGATCAGCTTGTATTGCGGCCCGTATACACGCTCGTTGTTCGCTTCAGACATGGTTCGACCTCATGTTCTCGGCGCCGCGCATCATAGCGGTCAGGATCTTGTCGTAATCCTGGCAGCGGCACAGGTTTCCAGAAATGCCGTGCGCCAGTTCCGAGCGTGTCGGATTCGGATTCGTCTTCAGGAAGCCCACCGTCGCCATGATAAAGCCGGACATACAGAAGGCACACTGGAATCCCTGTTCGTCGATGACGCCTTGCTGGACCGGATGCAGGCTTCCATCTTCATTGGCGAGCCCCTCGATCGTCTGGACTATCCGGCCGCGCACCGTGTGGGTCAGCACCGAACAGGAGTAGTGCGGCACGTCATCGATCAGCACTGTACAGGCCCCGCATTCCGCGCGGTCGCATCCCAGCTTTGTTCCGGTAAGTCCCAACTTATAACGTAGCGTCCACGCCAGCGTTTCCTGCTTCATCACATCCGCGCGGCGGACTTGTCCGTTGACGTTTAAGCTAATGAGCCGCTCGCCGGTGCCGCCGACTCCGTGGACCGTGGAGCCCCGGAAGAGGTACCCCGCCGAGCAAACCGCCGCACTCCCGCCGATGACTCCTTGGATGAACCTGCGCCTGGAAACCGCTTTCGGTGTGTCGCCGAGAATCCTCAGATTTGAGTTGCCGGACATATCCTAAGATCTTAATCCTGCCTTGCATCCCTTGCAACAGGTGCAACCGCAGCGCCAGACATGAGTCGCTCGTGGCCTTACCTGCGCCCACGGCACCGGCCCTTGCGGTGTAAGAGCCATAAGCAGCGCGCGATACGCCGCCCGCGCCGACGCACGCCTTGCATCTGCCACGATGCACCAGAACGTGCAAGAAACGGCGTTGCAACACATGCTCGGGGCCGCCGAATGAGGGCTTGGCGTAGACCACGCAGTCTTGCCGCGAGCGCGTGCGCAGGAAGGATTGGACGCAGCGAAAAAAGCGATCTAGGGAAAATCGTAGAGTTTCAGGGTCTGTGGTGACCGGGACCTGCCGGTTGGGTGTAGGGGCATCGGCCGCTAGCGAGGCTGCCCGGGCGGGACCGCTGAACTTCCTACCGCGAGGATCGCCTCGCAACACGTCACATCCGCTCGATTGCCGACAGCACAAGTAGGCAAGTCATCCCGGCGCCTTCTCGCACAGCTTGTGCCCCTGCCGAACGGGCAAGCGCAGCGCCGTACATTCTTGTGCCCAGGCATCCGGCCACGGCAAGCGTCGCCAGACCCGGTGTCGCCCAATGCCACTGCAAACCCCTTGCCGCAGCACATGTCACAGCTATAGGTATTCCGGACACGACTCCGAATGCCGACGCCCATCGGGGAAGAGTACTGTTAGGCGCGGATGACTCCCACCGCGGCCAACGCCAGGCCGGAATACAGGCAGGCCGAAGAATCCACTCGTTGATTTGGGCTCGACCTCAAGAGCTCTGCGCCCGTCGCGGCGGCCGTGGCGAAACAGATGACGGCAATTCCGAACAGATCCGGCAGTTTTTTCGCTTTGATCCCCAGCAATACCAAGCATTCCGAGATGAAATAAAGTGCTTGAGGCTGTCCCCCCAGATGGAACAGTCCGGCCGCCCCGGCTAAGCCGACAGCAGCGAGACTGCGCGCCACGCCGAGTTCGCGCGCGCTCACCAGAACCATCCCAGCCGCGGTGAAGGTCCCCATTGGATGCCCTCCAAGTGCGAATGTGGCAGTTCCCGCGCAGGCCGCCGCCAGGATTGGGTGGTCATCGAGTAAAGCCGCGCAGTTTTGCAGGTGGCGGTTGCCGGCCGCGGAAGAGCGCAGGCAACCCCAAAGGAACCCGAGCACGATGAAAAGGTTCAGCACTAGCCCGTAACGGGTCCGCGCGTGAGAGGGTTCCCGTTTCGCGGGGGGCTGCCCGATTAGCGGTGATCTGCCGGGAACATCGTACAGGCGGAGCGCCTCGTATGCTGCTTGCAGCAGGGGAAGTGGTGGATGCTCACCCGGCGCGGGCATCAAACGGTATTGTGAGGTGCTCCACGCAATTCCCAATCCGGGAGACGGCGCGATTTCGATGCCGGTCTGTTCGCCGGAGTTGCCACGGAACCAATAACGGACGAACTCCGGATGATGCTGAATAGCACTGACTTTCCAGCCTGCGACCACGTCGCCCACGGAATACAACTCTATACCGGTTGACGCGGTCGCTTGGACGAAGGAGCAAAGCAAGACCGCTACCGTAATGCCGGTCAGCCTTACGATCGCGGATGCACAGTCCTTAGAACGCCCTGGGAGGGTACACTCCAATCGACAGCCACGCCGCCGCTGGGCTGCCCGCGACAGGTGAATCGGCCGTTTCCGTAAGCGTACAGGCGTTGGCTGTCTCGCTGAAGCGCAACAATCCGATGTAGGACTTGTTATCCGTGCCCAGTTCGGGCACATAGAGGAGGCCGCCCGCGCCCGCGGCTAGTTCGGTGGCCACGGCGCCGATATACGCGTATTTTGAATAGAAGCCGCGGAGTGGGCGGGAAGCGCAGCCGGGGCGCACTTTGCCTGTCGCCTTATCGAAAAACGCGGCCGTGATGCGTCCGCCGGAGCTGTTGGAGATGTACAGCAGGCGCTCATCGGGGCTGAGCCGGACGCTGCCGGAATTCCACGCCACTCCCAGATTGTACGCCACGGGGGGCGTCAGCTTGCCAGAGGAGATGTCGGAGATTTCGACCGCGCTCGCAGTGGAGCTGCAGCCGAAAATGGCAAAGCGACCGTCGCGAGCGATATCCACGGCGTCGGAAATGCAGTCGGCTTTTGCACCGGCGTCGCCCTGGGCATCGCCATTCGACAGCGGCATGCCGCTGGAAATATTGAAGGATTCGATGGAACCATCGCCATAAGCGGCCACCAGCAGGT
>JBEKTJ010000090.1:0-25552 GCA_049516155.1 Bryobacteraceae bacterium | reverse complement strand
GTCAATGGCGTGGCGTATGAAACCATTCACGATGCCGACGGATCGCTGCCGCTGCTCACCCCCATGAGCGAGGTAGCCGGCCGTATGTCCGTGCAGGTGGGCGCGCAGTATCTGGAAGCGCCCAATGGCGGGCGCGGCGTGCTGCTGGGCGGCGTACCGGGAGTAGCGCCGGCCAACTGCGTGATCATCGGCGGCGGCGTGGTCGGCACGAATGCTGCCAAGATAGCGCTGGGCATGGGCGCGCATGTCACTATGATCGATCGCAATCTGAACCGCCTGCGCCAACTCGACGACATCTTCGGCGGCCAGATCGTCACCCTGGCTTCCAACTTGTACACCATCCGCGAGACGCTGAAGAGCGCGGACCTGGTGGTGGGCGCGGTGCTGATACCGGGCGCTTCCGCGCCCAAGCTGGTGCGGCGCGAAATGATCGCCAACATGAAGCGCGGCGCGGTAGTGGTGGATGTGGCCATCGACCAGGGTGGCTGCTTTGAAACCTCGCACGCGACCACACACACGGAGCCTATATACTTTGTCGATGGCGTGCTGCATTACTGCGTCTCCAACATGCCTGCCGCCGTGGCGCAGACGTCCACGTTCGCGCTGACTAACGCCACGTTTCCCTATCTCTTAGAACTGGCGAACAAGGGTCTGGAGCGCGCCTGCACCGAGCATCCTGGCCTGCGGGAGGGCGTCAACACCTACAACGGCTACGTGACGCATGCCGCGGTCGCTGAATCGCAAGGCCGGCAATACCGGGAATTGGCCGGTGTAGTATAGGAAATAAAGCTATGCTAGCCAGCGCGCAGCAAATCGAGATTCCACCGCAACCTCTCACCGCGTTGACGGAGGAAGAGAAGCTATTCCAAACTACCGTGCGCCAGTTCGCGCGCGAACAAATCGGCCCGTACGTCCGCGAAATGGACGAAGCCGGCGTCTTCCGCAAGGACATCATCCGGCAGTTCTTCGAGCTGGGCCTGATGGGCATTGAGATCCCCGAAGAGTACGGCGGCAGCGGCGGCAGTTTCTTCCAATGCATTCTGGCGGTGGAAGAATTGTCCGCGGTGGACCCTTCCGCCGGCGTAATCGCCGACGTGCAGAATACCATCGTGAATAACGCGATTCTGCGCTGGGCTAATCCGGCGCAGAAAGAGAAGTATCTGCCGCGGCTGGCCACCGATACGGTGGCATCCTATGCGCTTTCCGAAGCCGGATCGGGATCGGACGCTTTCGCGCTGGCCACGCGCGCGGTGGATGCGGGCGACCATTTTCTGCTGACCGGCCGCAAGCTGTGGATCACAAACGCCGCCGAATCGGGACTGTTCCTGCTTTTCGCCAACGCCGATCCGGACGCCGGGTATCGCGGCATCACCGCGTTTCTGATTGAGCGCGACTTCCCCGGTTTCCAGGTTGGCAAGAAAGAAGACAAACTGGGGCTCCGCGCATCATCCACCTGCGAGCTGATCCTCGATAACTGCCGCGTGCCGAAGGAAAACGTGATCGGGGCCGTGGGCAAGGGCTATAAGATCGCCATCGAGACGCTGAATGAAGGACGCATCGCCATCGGATCGCAGATGATCGGTCTGGCGCGCGGCGCGCTGGACCACGCCGTCGCGTACGCGCGGCAGCGCAAACAGTTCGGCAAAACCATCGGCGAATTTCAAGGGGTACAGTTTCAGCTTGCGGTGATGGCCACGGAAGTGGAGGCTGCCCGCCTGCTGGTATACAACGCCGCACGATTGCGCGACGCCGGGCTGCCCTTCCAGACCGAAGCCGCCATGGCCAAATACTACAGCTCGGAGATCGCCGAGAAAGTTGCTTCCAAAGCCATCGAAGTGCATGGCGGGGTGGGCATCACCAAGGATTACCCCGTGGAGAAGCTTTACCGGGACGCCAAGATCGGCAGGATTTATGAGGGCACCAGCAACATACAGTTGCTGACCATAGCCAAGAAGTTGCTGGGCCGCTAGAGGATAGGCGGGGAAACCGGCGGGTCTTGGCGAACGTCTTTTTGCGAGAGGGGAACATGCATCGATTCGCTCAAGTGGCAATGCTTCCGGCCCTATGTCTGACCGTTTGGGCCTATCAGGGGAGTGACGACGCGAATAAGGCCACGGCAACTCCGGTGGCCGCCACCACGGCTGCGCCCGATGTCAACCCGGATGAGATCATCCAAAAGTTCGCCGCCAAGGAAAAGGCATTCGCCGAGGCGCTCGAGAACTACACCTACCGGCAAACCTCCAAGATACTGGAGTTGGACGACTCCGGCGAAGCCGTAGGGAAGTATGAAATGACCGCGGATATGACTTTTTCGCCGGAAGGAAAGCGCGTGGAGCATGTGGTGCGCGCGCCTGTTTCCACGCTGAAAAACCTGATCCTGACCGGCGAAGACCTTGAGGATCTCAAGAACACCCAACCCTTTACCCTGACCACCGACCAGCTTCCCCTGTACGACATCCGCTATCTGGGCAAACAGAACGCGGATGAAATTCCGTGCTATGTCTTCTCCGTGAAGCCCAAGAAGCTGACGCCCGGCAAGCGCTTTTTTGAAGGACAGATCTGGGTGGACGATCGCGACTTCCAGATTGTGAAGACCTACGGTAAAGGAGTCGGCTACCAGAAGAAGAGCGACGATCAACAATTCCCCAAGTTCGAGACGTTACGCGAGCAAATCGACGGTAAGTATTGGTTCCCCACCTATACGCATGCCGACGATACATTGCACTTCAAGGATCATCCGCAAAAAATCCGCATGCTGGTGACCTACAAGGACTATAAGAAGTTCTCGGGCAAATCTACGATTCAGTTCGGCGATGTCGTGGACGACAAGTCCAAGGATCAGCCCAAGCCTGCGCCGCAAAAACCATAAGTAGGACAGGCCTCCCGGCCTGTGTTCGCAGTCCAACCCGTATAAGATAGAAGAGTGAAAACCGCGCTGGTCCTCTCCGCCGGGGGCATGTTCGGCGCCTATCAAGCCGGCGTCTGGAAAGCTCTCCAACCGGTTTTCCAGCCCGATGTCGTAATCGGCTGTTCCGTAGGATCCATTAACGGCTGGGCCATTGCCTCGGGCATCCCCGCCGACGAACTGATCCAAACCTGGCTCGACCCGCGTTGCGCGACGCTCATGGCTCCGCACGCGCAGTGGCGGCCGTGGCGCGCCATATTCGATTCCGGCCCACTCTCGAAAATGATCCAGGAACTCGCATCGACTTACACCCCGCGCGTCCCGTTCGCGGTCACTGTGACCCGGCTGCCGCAACTGCGCCTTGAAATCGTGCAGACCCCGGACCTCACGTGGCGGCATGTCCTGGCCTCTTGCGCCGTGCCGGTCGGATATCCGGCGGTGCGCATCGCCGGGCACCTGTATTGCGATGGCGGCCTGCTCGACGTGATGCCGGTGTGGGCGGCCGCGCGGTTCGGCGTGGACCGTGCAATTGCGGTCAACGTCCTGCCGAGCATGCCTCTCACCGCGGTGCGGGCGGCGGTCCGGATGGTGCGCCTGCTAGCGCCGCGAGTGCCGCGAGTGACTGGCGTGGAAGTGCTCCGTCTGGGTCCGGGGCCGACGCTGGGCAAGCTGCGCGATGCCGTTGCTTGGGACGCGCAGAACGTGCGCCGCTGGATCGATCGCGGCCAGGCCGACGCCGAAAACCTCATCCGCAGCCCGCAGTTTGCGCCCCTCACTACCGGCGCGGGCCGTTTCGTTTAAAATAGGCTATTCTATGCCCATGTATCGGGTCTACCGCATGAAAGATGCGCCGCGCCAGCAATTCCGCTGGGCGCCGCATGTGGCCGGCATGGCCGGAGTCAAAGCCAAGGATTACGAGCCTGAAGGCGAAGTCCAGGCCGATAGCGAGTACGATGCCTGGATGCGTTTGCGCGCTTCCGAGCGCCCGCTGGCCGTTGGCGATCTGCTCGAAAGCGATAGCGGGGCATTGCGCATTTGCAAGTACGTGGGATTCGAATCGGCAAGCTGGGTTATCCCGGAAGCGAAATCCGCGCCGCAGGCTCCGCTGGAGCAGCCGGTGCAGACGGTGCAGATCTAAGAAGGAGGCGCATGCGGGAACCGCGCTTAGGCGACATCATCGACGATTACTGCGTCAAGTGCAAGCGCATCATGAACCATGCGGTGGTATCCTTGCTCAACGGCGAGCCAGCCAAGGTCCGGTGCCGGACGTGCCACAACGATCACGACTACCGGCATGAGCAGCCGCCTCCACCCAAGGTGGATACGCGTAAACAGGCGCTGTTCAATGAGGTGCTGGCTAAAGTCGCGCCAGGAACCACTGTCGCCGCCGAGGTGCCCGAGCATTTCCTGGAGGACACTCCGGAAGAAATCCTAGCCGAAGACGAAGCGGTTGAAGAAGCCTCCGGTGAAGAGGCCTTCATTGAGGAAGTGCCGTCACAAGCCCTGCCCGTGCGAGGCGCGAAAACGGTGGAAAAGCCAAAGGCGAAGGCAAAAAAGCCCAATGCCGTGCCTAAGGCGGCGCTTAAGGCCAAGGCCGGCGCCAGGGGCCGCAAGTAGCGTGTGTTGTGGTTTTGGTTCTTCGCCGGACCCGCGCTGGCGCTCGCTTTCCTCTCCCTCCGCGGCGAGCGAAAGCGCGCCGCATACGTAGCCGGACAACTTGCTGGAGCTTCGCCCCCGGACCCGGCAACTGGTCTGCCCGTGGCCACCGTCATCGTTACCGTGAAAGGCGACGACCCCGGTTTGCGCGAGAATCTGGCCGCGCTGGCCGCGCAGGATTACCCCGGCTATGAATTGATCGTAGTTGCCCACCGCGCGGCCGACATACCCTCTGGTGTGCTGCCGGCGCGGGTTCGGGTGGTGCTCTCCCACGCGTGGGAGCCGGGAACCGGAGAGAAGGTGATGAACCTGCGCACCGCTGTCCGTTTCGCCCGCAAGGACACCGCGCTATTGGCGTTCGCGGATTCCGATGGGCGTGTTTCTTCAACCTGGCTGCGTGCGCTGGCCGCCCCGTTGGCTATATCGACGCCGGATGCGCGGGCGGGCGCCAGCACCGGGTATCGCTGGTACGCGCCCGAACCGCCCGATTTCTGGTCGCTGATGCGCAGCGTGTGGGACGCGGTGATCGCCGGAACCTTCGGGCCTGGTGCGAACGCCTTCGCCTGGGGTGGATCGATGGCCATCCGGCGCGAAACATTTTATGCCATTCGCGTTCCCGATTTCTGGCGCGACACCGTCAGCGACGACTATGCCCTGAGCGACGCCGTGCGCCGCGCCGGCTTGCGGGTCGTCTTCGCCCCCGGCGCGATCGCCGTCTCCACGGGCCGCGCAACTGGCCGTGAATTTCTGGCCTGGGCGCGCCGCCAGCTCACCATCACGCGTGTCTATCGGCCGCGGCTATGGTGGACCGCGCTAGTGGCGCACATCTTCTATTGCGGCGGCATGGCGGCCGCGATCCTCGCTTCAATTCACGGTAGCCGCAGCGCGGAGTGGGTGCTTCTCGCGCAGCTTTCGCCCGGTATGTTAAAAGGCGCGAATCGCGCCACGCTGGCCAAGGCCGAGTTGCCCGCGTACAAAGCTTGGTTCGACCGGCACTCCTGGGTACATACGCTATGGGCGCCGCTGGCCACGTGGATCTGGCTGATCGTGCTGCTGGCGTCGGCCTTCGGCAACCGCATCGAGTGGCGCGGCAACCGCTATCGCTTGCGCAACGTCCCTCCGCCCGAGTGACCATCACTGGGTGGTCTCCAATCCACGTTCGAACCCGCCCTCGATTTAAGCTACAATACGCCGTGGAGGTTAAAATGAGATTTTTACCCGTTTGTGTTCTTTTTGTGACACTCGGCGCCGTCCAAGCCTTTGGAGCGGCGGCTGAAGGCAAGGCGGTCTACGACGCCAAATGCAAAGGTTGCCACAAAGCCGACGGTTCCGGCATGGCGGCGATGAAGATGCGGCCGCTAGGCTCCGCGGATGTGCAGGCGAAATCCGATGCGGACCTAAAAAAAGACATCACCGCAGGCAACGGTAAAATGAAAGCGCAAGCCGTGACCGATGCGCAAGCGGCCGACTTGGTCGCCTACATCCGCACGCTGAAACAGTAGCGCCGTAGGTATGCTGTAGGAAAAATGTTGCGCATACTGCTAGCCTGCCTGCTCGCTCTCCAAACGGTGGGCCGCTGTCAGGACGTGCATCCCGTCACCGGCCGCCAGACCGCGCCCGTAATGGGCATGGGTGGCGCGCCTTGGTTGGTGCGCCCCGAGCGCGAGGCTGAGGAGGCTCCCGACGCGGCCCTGGACGCGATAAACGCCGCCATCGGCATTTCCAAGGGCGCAACCGTGGCCGACATCGGCGCGGGCGTCGGCTACTTCACCTGGCGCCTGGCCGCCCGCATCGGACCCCAAGGCAAAGTCTACGCGGTCGACATTCAACAGGGAATGCTGGACCGGCTGCGACAGAATATGGCCGAGCGCAAACTGACGAACTATGAGGCCGTGTTGGGCGCCGAAGACGATCCGCGGCTGCCAGCCGGGCGCATCGATTTGGCCCTCCTGGTGGACGTCTACCACGAATTCTCTCAGCCGCAAAAGATGCTGCGGAAAATCCGCGCGTCACTCACTCCGGAGGGCCACATGGTGCTGCTCGAATACCGCAAGGAAGATCCGCAAGTGCCCATACTTCCCGCCCACAAGATGACCGTTGCGGAGGTCAAGGCGGAAATCGAACCGGAAGGATTCCGGCTGGAGAAGACATTGGAGAACCTCCCGCGCCAGCACATTCTGATCTTTAAGAACACGATGTGACCGCGCTACGGGGGCGAACCCGACATCCACGGCGATACCAACGTCCGGCCAATGTCTCGGCGTATCGCACCGTCGGCAGACATACACCCGGCACTCCGGGCAAAATCAACCGTGGGCAATGCGCAGTAATTGCATTGGCCCCGCACGAAAAGTCCATCGACCATGTTATGCCGCAAGCTGTGCAAGGCCGCTTGTTCATGCCAGTCGCCCTTGGCGGTTCAATGCCTCCTATCCTTGCAGAATCGAGTTCCATTCGCACGCGGCGCGGCGGCCCGTGCGAGGCTGGCCGGTCGAGGTATCTGCGCCGCTTCCCGCCCCACTAGCCCCTGGCGCAGTAACCGGAGAGCGTTGCCGCTGAGAATCAACGCTTCCTTTTCGGGCGGCAATCCCAGCAGCTTGATCTTGTGGATCTCCACGCCGGGATGCAGCCACGGCCCATCGGAGCCGAACAATACCTTTCGCGGACCGGCGCGCCGCACAGCCTCCACGATGTAGTCGAATCGCTGGACCGCCGACGTGTCCGTGTAAACATTCGGATAGCGGACCAACTGATCGATTACTCGCTGGTGCGCCCTCCAGTCGTCCGCATAGCTGCCCAGATGCGGAATGATGAAGTTGACGTCCGGATACTGTGGCGCCAGCATCTCCACCACTTCCGCGCGTCCGGCGACATCCGCCAGCACCGGCAGGCGGAACGCGCGCGCCGCTTCGCACACTTCGCGCGTCGGCATAGCTTCGAAGCCATGTACCTTGATGCCGCGAAAGCGCCATAAACTTACGGCGCGTTGGATCATTTGAAATATACGCCCGGCATCGCGCCGCGGGTGGACGAAGGCGAATCCGATCAGCCGGCCGGCGTAGCGCGCAACAATGCGGGCCAACTGCCGATTGGCTTCCGCGTAATCGCTGTGGAACGCCGGCAGCACAATGGTCTTATCGATTCCCGCCGCTCGTGCACGGCGCAAATAAGGTTCGATGGGTGCATCGGTGTTCCAGGGCGCCGTCATCAGGTCGCCCTTACCTGCGTGACAATGGCAGTCAATCACCATAAGCCACGCTCCACTTCTCTTGCTTTAGCGCGGACCTACTTACTCGCAGCTTCGCGCCCGCCGCCGCCAGGAACCAGATGCACGTGGCGATGCCCTTGTAAAAATTTGGCAGGTGGAATCTCTCGTTGGGCGCGTGGATGCGGGCGTCGGGAAGCGCGAAACCCATCAGCACCGTTGGGATTCCGAGCGTCTCCTGGAACGTGTTGACCACGGGAATGGTCCCCCCTGACCGCATGAATACCGGCGCCGCTCCAAAGCCTTTGCCGTAAGCAAACGCGGCCGCTCGTACGGCCGGATGATCGCGCTTGATGATCGCCGGCTTGGCGCTGGAGAGCGCCCGCACCGTACACGTCACCGTGGGCGGCGAAATGCGGCCTATGTGTTCGCGAAACAGCCGCTCGATCTCTTCCGGATCCTGCTCCGGAACCAGCCTGAAGCTGAGCTTTGCCAAGGCGCGTGCCGGGATCACTGCCTTGACGCCGGAACCTTGATAACCGCCCTGGATGCCGTTCAACGTCAAAGCCGGACGAAGGGTGGTCCGCTCGTACAGGCTGTACCCCCTCTCACCCCAGCCTCGCTCCACGCGCGCGTCCTGGAGAATCTTCGCATCGTGCGGGCCGGTGCGCGCCATATAATCGCGCTCCCGTTCGCTTCCCGGCCGGACGTGCTCGTAGAAGCCCGGTATGGCCACCTTGCCGTCGGCATCGTGCAGTTTTGCGATCATTTCGCAAAGAGCTTGTAAAGGGTTGTGAATCGCGCCGCCAAAGTTGCCCGAGTGCAGGTCCTGCGCCGGGCCTTGAACTTCCAACTCCAAACCAAGTGTCCCGCGCTCGGCGTAGCTAATTGCCGGCTGGTCCGGCGCGAGCATGTGTGTGTCCGATATCACCGCCGCCTGCGCGCCCAGTGCCCGCTTGTACTCGGCCACGAATGCAGCGAAGTTAGGGCTTCCGATTTCCTCCTCACCTTCGAACACGCACTTCACGTTTACAGGCAACCCGCTGCCGCTCATCAAATAAGATTCCAGGGCCTTTACATGGGTGAACAGTTGTCCCTTGTCGTCGCAGGCCCCTCTGCCATAGAGGTTGTCGCCGCGGACCGACGGCTGAAAGGGCGGCGTGCGCCACTCCCTTAGCGGGTCCGGCGGTTGCACGTCATAGTGGCCGTAGACCAGTACAGTGGGACGGCCCGGCGCTCGCCCCCACGCGGCGTACACGATGGGATTGCCGCGCGTGGGAACGATCCGCACGTTGTCGAGGCCAATGCGCCGCAGATGGCTAGCCAGCCAGACTGCGCACTTCTTCACGTCGGGCGCATGCGCCTGCTGGGAACTGACCGTCGGAAAGCGGACAAAATCTTTCAGTTCGGCGAGGAAGCGCGGCCGATGCTGCCGGGCGTAAGCTAGGGCGCCAAGTGGTGCCACGGTTTCCGCCCTCCAGGGACGTTAGTATTCGTATTCCATCTCGAGCTCGCGCTCGGCCGGATGCTTCCCGACAGTCTTGGCCTTTCCGTTAGTGTTCGCCCGCGATGGCGTAGGCGACGATTGATCCCACGGCAGCACTCTTTGCGAGGCCGGCCGCTTCGTAAGTCCCATGGCTTGCGCGCTGGTGAGCCACTCTTCCGATTGTTCGGCGATCTCCAGCAGCAGCGTCTCAAACTGCGACCGCGTGCTTTGCAGGATGTGCGGCTGCGCCAGCCAGCGCAGGATTTCACGGCCGGTCACACCCATCCGCTGCCGTGGGGAAGTCACCAGGCGTTCGTTGTAATAACGGATCAGCACCTCTTCCACCACGTCCCAGGCGTTATCCGCGCCAAACAGCCGCTTGACATCCGGCGAGTTCAGTATTTTGAAAGCCTCTTCCAGCAGTTGCATCACTTCCACGCGCAGCACGTTCAGGTGGCCGAATGAGAGCCACTTCAGGTTGTTGCGCAGGTCCAGGCCGGCGCGCCGGACGATGGCGATCGACCCGAAGCTCGGATCGTAAGCGCGCTCCCGGATCACATCCGAAATACGCTTGTCGCGCCAGAACAGCGTCACTTGGTGGACGAAATGCGCAAAGAGTTTGTGGAAGTCCGTGTTGGCTCGGGAACCGGTGGGAACCGGTCCTTTGCCGTAATCGAAGACCCGTTTGTACGCAGCCAAACGCTCGCGCATGGTATAGCGCAGCACCTCGCGGCGATCGAACTGATAGAGGGCGTAAGCGCCCGGCCCGCCCGAAAGCCGCACAGTGCCGGCGCGGAATAGCTCCTGCAGCTTTTGGACTGCGCGGAACACGCCGATCTTTTCATGCTGCCAGAGGTAGTACATGTCACCCACGGCCACTATGCGCTCGGAGGCGATGGTCTCGTCGTAAGCCTCGACGCCCGCCGGAATGCGGGTCTGGCCGAGCTCGCTGGCGGCTTCCGAACCGATGCCGGCTAGGGCAGCCAAGCCTTGGTCCGGGGGCGGAGGCGTCTTGCTGTCGGTGTCCACCACCGACTGCAGCATGTCGTCGATCTGCTTGGTCAGCACATCGGCCAACTGCGGGTTGGAGATGAGGTCCGAAGACAGCCGGCTGGTCACCTGCTCCCGCAGGGCCGCTATGCGGTCATATAGGCTTTGATAGTCTTTTTGTGTTGCCATAGGTGACTCTCCTTACCAAATGCGCATCTCCTCATTCGGTGCTTAATGATGCCTCCATGCACCGAGCCTAGGGCGTCGTAACCGTGAACGCGCCGATTAATTGGAGCGGCGGGCCGCCTGGGTTCGTAACCTGAATGTCATATGTTCCGGCGGTAGTTCCTAGGGGTATCGTCATTACCAAAAGACTCTCGGACCGGAAGTACACGGTCGCCGCCGTCCACGCGCTCGTCCCGGACGGCCTGAACTGAACGGTAGGTGGTGTAGTGGAGAATGCGAAGCCGCTGCCCCGTATAAAGGCCGGGGCTGAGCTTGACGATAGACTGCTGGCCGAGAACGAATTGGGCTGCATTTCGTTCACTGCAAACGGCAATCCAAAGTCCGGTTCCGGAGTAATGACGTGCTCGATCCGTTTGGCAAGCTGCGCCAAGGCCGCCAATTGATTTTGCAAATCGGTCAGGGAGAGCTGCACGCGCGGCGTGTAGAAACCCGGTGGCAGTCCAGTCGGGTTCTGCAGCCAGACCTGCGCGATGATCGAGAGAAGCTGGTTGGCAACCGGGTAGAATGTGTTCTGAACCCCGTACTTACCGCCGTCCCGAATCAGCCGGGGCCCCTCTTCCGAAGCAAAGCCCTGAATCCACGTGAGCAGATCCTCAAGGAAAATCGGGGCGATGGCAGGGGACATTGGGAAATTTAACTGCATGGTCTGCCGCTCCGCCGGGCCAATGAACACCGAATCCAGGGTGAAGCGGACCTCGTCCACCGACTCGGAAACCACCGAGAGCTGGCGGGACAGTAGGACCAACCACGTGCCAAAGAACGGAGTGGTCGTGTTCAGACCCAGGAAACCGAGGTTGTTGAGCCACGTCTGCGCAAGGGATGTAAGGTAGTCGGAGATGATGCGGAAGTTGGAAAGGTCTTGCTCGTCCTCCAGCGAGTTGACAAAGTCCTGTGTAGTGAAGTTCAAACCCAACTCGTCTCGTAGAGTCCCCAGAGTGCCGCCGACCTGATCCGGATCGGTCGCGGTCAACGACGAACCCTGAATCGGCGGCGCCGGAAATGCAGCGCCGATGAGTAGGCTGAAGTACTGGTTTACGCGCGTTATTCGTGGAGGAACCACCGCCAGTTCCGTTGCCAGTTCAGTGAGCTGGCTCTTCGCCACAGCTTTCAAGGCTGCAACATCCTCGGCGTCCGCTTCCGGATCGAGTGGGTACAGACCGTCTAGTAGAGGCAGGGATTGGTCGATAGCTTCCTTGCCCCTCGCATACACGCTCGCCTGTGCACCGCTGATGCCCCCGGAAAGATCTGTCTGCAAAGCGTAGGTACGCTGCACCAACTTGGATTCGACGTGACCATGCACCTCGGTCAGGGTGAAGGCCTGCGTGAGCGCGCCGAGGAAGCCCTTCGCGTCGCCAGGCTTCCCCTTCCACCCCAGCACATCGCCCACGGCCTTGGAGACAATCTGGCCCAGCGACGCGCCAGCGCCGCCGCCCGAGGGTAACCCCGGCGCTCTGGCCAGAGGCGAGGGCGGATAACCGACCTCCTCTGTCAGGACCGGGTACGCGGAAAGATCGGTCAACGGGCGGGCCGCGCTGGGAGAAGCAACCGGCCGCTTGGCTGTGATCTTTGTACTCGAAAATGGTGTGGGTGGGGGTGTTGTGCTCATGCTGCCTCCTCTGATTGCGAAGTCATTCTATACAACCGTTATCGTGACCGCGGGGAACGCCGCCACGCCGCTCAAAGCGCTGACCGTGTACGATCCTTTGGGTACGTATCTCCGCACGATGCCCGCCTGATCGGTGACGGCCAACGGACTCCCGGGAAATTGAGGCGCAACGGCGGGGCTCGGCGTGATCTGAACCTCCGTGCCGGCGAATGGCTGGTCGTTTTCATCGACTAATTGCACTACCATTTCGCCGTACTCGACGCCGCAGGGCGCCTGTGTGTCGAGGCACACTCCGGAGTTTCGCGCCCGCGCCTCGAACGTCCTTAGAATTCCCAAACCGGCCCGCAGGAACGGCAACGCATCGGCCGGCGGCGGGCCTTCTTGACCGTTCCTCATCTCTGCAAACCAATTCGTGAAACCGGCCCAGCTCTGGTACAGCGTCCGCACCTGGTCGGCGACAACGGTCGCGCCGCGGCCTAGAATCGCATAGAGACGCATGGCGTCCGCGCCCAACTCTGTCCACACGCAACGGTCGAATCCTTCCAGGTTCTTCGAGTCGAGCCGGCTGATTTCGTAAACAACTTTGTCCACCAAGTGGCGATGCTGGCGGAGCTGTGCTTCGTCACATCCGTAAATATCGAAGGCTAATCCCGGCGCGTTCGCGAGGCCTTGTTTGATCGCTTCCCGCAACGACCCCGTGGCTTTGTCGTAGCACAGCGTAGGCGGGCACAATTCGTGCTGCTCATACTGGACGAAGGCGCGCTTCAGCGGGCCGTCGAGATAGTTCAGCATGCCGGTCCACACCGCGCTCAGTTGAGTTTCCAACCGATTGCAGGGTTGCGACATTCTTCCGATGGCGCGGATGGCTGTCGCCAGCAGAAACGCGAAGCAATTCATTTCGGCCTGCTGAGCGGCCAGGAACGCAGACTGCGCGGCGTAACTTCCCTGCCGGATCTGACACCAGACTTCGTCGAGAGCGGACGTTAGTTTCGCGCCGGCATAGCGCAGAGCTTTATGCGCGTTGTAAATGTCCAGCTCGTTGCAAGATCCGGCCGCTGCTCTGTAGGAATTAACTGCCGTCTCGAAGTCCTTCACGCCGTCCAAGATACTGTCGATTGAAGGCTGGGACAGGCTCAGCAATTCCTGCATGGCGGGGAGGGTACGCTCGTGAAACATCTTTTGCAATTGCTTGTTGATTCGCTCGAGCTCGATTAACTGCGCGTAATTAGAGGAGACAGTGCCGGACGCTTCCGCGCCGCAAGGCGCTGAGGTCTTCTTGTTTTCTCCCGGCGCCGCCAGCCAGCAGACTTCTTCGAGAGCCGTGCGGAGGTTACTTGAGAAGTTCTCAGCGTCGTCAGGGAAGAGTTTGTTGTGCTGGCCGAACGTGATCAGCGCGCTCACCTTCTGAACCAGCGCCCGGATGGCTACCAGCGTATCCGCTTCCGATTCCTGGCAGCGGAGCATCCGTCCAATGACCGTTTGGCCGACCGATAACTCCTGCGCCAGCACCGGATGCCCCGTAAACAGATCCGTGGTGAAAGAGCTTTCGAGCCTCTCCCACGCCAGTGTTCTTGGATCTTTGTGGACAGGGTCGCGTCCGCACTCTGAGCTTGCAGCGTCCAGATGCCTCGGCGCCTGCTGGTCGTGGTCGATACCCTCCTGTGGAGATTTCTTCCTCGTCGCCATGTTTTCGTCCTCCTCGATTCTATTCGCGATCGCCCATCCGATCCCTTGTGCCAGTCAAGTCAGCCCAGCAGCGGACTCGCCGCCCCTGGTAATGATCTTCTGGCCGATATTCGACGTCTCCACCGAAATCGACGTCGTGCCCACGCGCTCCGCAATTTCCTGCCAGCAACGCGCCAGAGATCTGCTGATTCCGTCCATCGGTTCGCGGCACTGTTCCACCCCATCGCGCACACTGCCCGCCCAAGCCAGCCACTCCCCACGCCGCTCACTTCCCAAACTGGCCAGATCCTTCAGTGTTTCGTAAGAAACCAGATCGTCCGCGAACTGCCGCTCGATGCGATGAAAACGCTCCTGGCAGACGACCAGCGCGCGCCGTGTGCCATTCAAATCCGTGGCGCCGCTCACGGCTTTCTGCGCCGCCCTGGCCGCCTTCAGAGCCTCGTCGAGCGACCCCATCATGTCCAGGATGGTGTCTTCGAGGCGATCCACCAGCGCCGATTCACTCCTAAGGGGCTTGTCCTCCACCACGGTCAAGCGTACGGCAACCAGAGTGTCGTGCAGCTTTCGCAGTTCGCTGAACAGTTCCCGGAATGTCGCCTCAAGCGCCATGGCGTTATCTCCTTACGAGTTCCTTGTAAAAGTTTTGCGTCACCACGCCTGGGCGCGCGTGGCGCCGGTTCAGCGCGATGCGGCTGGCGCCGATCAGAAAACGCTCCGGGATGATGCCGGGGTCCACGCCCGCCGCCAGCCGCCGCGCGCCTTCCTCGATCATCTGCTGATCCTTCTTTTGAAAACGGATTACCTGCGCCAGGCTTTTATCGCCGAGCGTTTTATACGGCCGGTAGCACATGGCGTCCACCGCCAGCGCGCACGCTTCCGGGAAAGTCTTGAGCATCTTGGCGGGAATGTTGCCCGCGCGCGCGTTCGGATAGATACGCGTCCAGGCGCGCCGGTAATGCTCCGCCTCATCGGCAAACCCCATGCGCTTCAGCAGTTCGACGCTGATCAGCGTGCGCAGATAGGGCGTGGGATGCACACCGCGCGGATTGAAATTAAAAACCGCGGCCGGCGCCCGCCCGACCACATCCATCAGCGATCCGACCACCTCGGGTCCCCCCAACAACAGTGCGCTCATGTCCGCAAACATTTCACGATTCCAGCGGGCCCATACCGAGGCGGTGAACCTCCCCAGGCCTGCGTCCAGCAGCCGGTGCGCGACCGCCCGCGGAATATCTTTGGCCAGCCCCAATTCGGTCTGCAAATTATGGCTGACCTCGTGCATCACCGCGCCAAGCGTCCACGGGTTCACCATGCGGTGGTACGGCAACTGCACCAGCGGGAACGGGTTCAACTGCTTACCCAGCCTTCGCATCGGTATCCCGCGGCGGGTGGTGGACGGCGCGAAGCCTGTGCGCATGAAGCAGAACGGCGGCGGCGCGGGTATGGACTTGGCTACACCGAGACCGGTGTAGGCCACCTGATAGCAGTCCATGGCGATGCGGTCGCAACTCAGCAGCCACTCGGCATAGGGCATGGATTGCCGCTGCCCGAACAGTTCGAAATAGAAGTCCCAGATCTTCTCGATTCCCTGTACCCACCTGTGCGCGCGGTCCTTGCGCAACACCACGCGTTGCAGGCGCGCCGGACCGGGGTCTTCGTTGGCTGCCGCGACCGCGGTCGCGACGTTTTTCGACATCTTGAGCAACCCGCCGCGAAGCCGCGCGATCATGTCGTTGACCACCTTGATGTGGCCTTCCGAAGGCGCCGCCGCGCCAGTGCCGAATTCCTCCCGCCGGAAGGGCCGGAGAGCGGCCGCGTGGCGCGTGACGTTGATGGCCTGCGCCCGCAGCCAAGCCGGCAGTACGGGCGTAACCGCACCAACGGCTTTTAATTCCGGGCGCGGAGCATCCTCCGCAAGGCTCCCTAGGAGGGGCGCTGTTTCGGGCAGGGTCGCCATGGCAATGCTACCTCAGCACTTGTCCGCAGCAGCGGCAATAGGCTGGGGCGCCCGCCCCGCTGGTTGGGCAAGCCGGACAGACGCATCGCCTGCCCACGATTCGTCCGGGGCGGGCAACTCGTCCCGCGACGGCCCTGGCGCCGCGGACTACGCCTGGCGCGATACGACGCACTCCCGGCGCACGCACTCTCCCTTTAGCGTGAGGCACGCGAACCAATCTGCCGCCGATGCGGCGATAACGCCAGCGCGGATGGACCATGCCGCGCCCGATGCCGCGGTGGAATCGCTTCTCCATGTGGCGATGCCGGCGCAATGCATGCGTTCTGTGCCGCGGATTGGCCAGCACCCGCCGGGTCTGCCGCGCCAGAGTACGCACAGCCGTGCGCGGGGTAACCGTTCTGCCGCGCGCCGCTTGCCGGGCGATGCTGTGCACGGTGCGCCGCGCAATGGATGGGACGGCGCGCAACAGGGGCCGGGCGGTGGGCCGCCGATGCAATCCGCGCGCGATCTTGCCGATTCCGCGCGTCAGTTGCGGTGTCACCCGGGTTACCGCTTTGGCGATTTTTGGAATCGCCCGTTTGGCCATTGGCGCCAGCGCTTTGGCCGCTATCGGCAGCAGTTTCGAGGCAGCCATCCCAATCAAGGGCAGGAAATGTTCGGCGGCTTCGTCTTCCGATTCGGCCTCGGCCGCCAATTCTCCCAAGTGTTCCATCATGGCGTCCGGATATATCTTGCGGATGGGGCTCAACTCCAATTCCAGCTCGCTCTCGTCTTCGTATTCACCCTCATCCTCAAGTTCGTCTTCGAATTCGCTTTCCCCGAGCAAGCTGCCGACGACGTTGCCGATGGCGCCCAACCAGCCCTCGCCCTCCAACCCCGCTTCGTCTTCCAATTCGTCCTCGTATTCGAGTTCGTCTTCCAGTTCGCTTTCGTCCTCGTACTCGAGTTCGTCTTCCAGTTCGCCTTCGGCTTCCAACTCAAGCTCGTCTTCGAACTCCGGCAAGGCTTCCAGTTCAGACGCGGATCCACAGGACTCACACACATGTGCCATTTGTTTCTCTCCTTCGATGATCGGTCGATGATCGGCTTTCTGCTACGGCCAACTGTTAGCCCCGCATGGTCCGGCGGCGGCGGGCGCGGGCACGGATGCGGCGAGGGCGCTTGTAGGCGCGGCTCACTTTCAGGTTGCGTTTGATCGCGGCCGAGCACGCCCTGGGGCTGCCCAGCACTTTTCTGACCTGCTTGGCGGCCGCGCGCGCAGCCGTCTTTCGCGTAATCGGCACTCCCTTGGCCGCCTTGCGTTTCAAGTCCCTGACCGTGCGGCGAACAATGGTGGGAACGGCCCGAACCAGGGGACGCGTGTGGCGCCGGCGGCGCAAAATGCGCGTCAGGATCGCGACACCGCGGACCAAGTAAGGAAGAATACGCCGCAAGGCGCGCCGGTCGGCGGCCGATATCATCGTGACCGTCGACGCCCCGGCCATGGCCTCGGCTTCGCCTTCGTGCTGTTCCTGCGACGCCGATTCCGCCAGCATTTCCGCGACGGCTTCATTGTGCGTCAACTCATGCGAAGCGATTTCATGCGTCATTTCCTGCTCGCTTTCGGTTTCGAGCTCGTCCTCCATCTCGCTCTCATACTCGTCTTCCAGTTCGCCTTCGCCCAACAGCGAGCCGGCGGCTTTGCCCAACATGCCGCCAAACGGACCGCCGATCGCGGTGCCCACGATAGGCGCCGCGGTCTTGGCGATGGTCTTGAGAACCGGAGCGGCCTTTTTCAGAAACTTCCCGATGCCGCCGAAGAATTGCTCGGTTTCCATCTCGTCTTCGGATTCCTGCTCGCCCAGCAGGCCGCCCAACACATTTCCGATGGCGCCAAATTCGCCTTCGTCCTCGTCTTCGAGTTCGTCCTCTAATTCCGCTTCGAGTTCATCCTCTCCCTCTTCTTCGCCGAGGAGGCTGCCGGCTATGTTGCCCAGGGTGCCCAGCCAGCCTTCGCCTTCAGCTTCGTCTTCCATCTCGCCTTCATGGAATTCTTGTTCGAGCTCCAATTCGAGTTCGCTTTCGTGGTCAGCCATTTGTTTTACCTCCTTGAATGGTGCAACAAGAAAAAGATAAACCGGACGGGCACAAGTCGTAAAGTGACACGTTTTAGCTAACAAGATCGAGGTCGCCTGCATTGGTTTCGCGCACAATGACTAGCTTCGGCGCACAGCCGGATTACGGGCATTCACGGCAGGACGGTATTCTGCGCGCTGAATGTGTATCTTCGGGATGCTGAAACTACCGGCGGGATAGAGATGGCCTTGCGTATGCGGCTGCAGGGGTCTTCATCGCACTCTTAGCGGAGTCCACTCCGGACTCGGGTGGCTTTTCAGGGACGCGGAAGTGCTCGCGCGCGGTGTTTTCTTCCATTAGGCGCGCAATCATGGCCGCCCGCGACGTCACTCCCAGTTTTGCGAAAATACGCCGCAAGTGGGTGCAGACCGTCCATGAACTGATGTTGAGCACTCCGGCGATCGTCTTGTTTGGATAGCCTTGCGCTACCATGCGGACAATCTCCTGTTCACGGGGACTCAAGGAAACGGGCGCGCGCGAGGGCTTGGGAAGCCGCACAAGCAGGTAGCGGACGCCGTCCACGTCCTTGTCAAGAACGATTTCCTCGCACGGAGGCGGCTGGCCAGGCTGGAGATCGGACTCTCCGGGACCCGCACACGCGAGAAGCTGGCGCATTAAGGCGCTAATTTCGTCAAAACCTGTATCGTCGGGCGAGATATCTAGTGCGTTCCGCAGGCCTGGTGTGCCCATTGCAGTTCCTCCCGTCCATCGTGGACATATGGAATTCACCGATTCCTCCGCAACAATCCCCGTGATATTGTGGCGCTACGGAGCCTAAGCAGGTGGGCATTACCCGCAAATGGCCCAATCTTGGCAATAATATCACGTCCGTTTATTTGTCCTAGTCGCTTTTTTGCGCGACACCCCGGTTCATTCCGACAGGCTGCGCCTTCGCCGTTTGCACGACGCCCCACTCGATGCGGCGCGACCAAGCCAAAGTTCCGCACTGACCTAAGTGCTCGCACCTACCGAATCGTTTCAGGTTTAGGCGGGAATTCTATTTAGGAAGACTAAGCGCCGGGCTGCGGCTTGCCGCAGTCTGGGCAGAACTTGGCGGACTTCGGAATCGCGTGCCCGCACTCCACGCAGAACTTGGTATCGGCAGAGGCACCGGCGCTCGGCGCCGAGGGAACCGGCGGCTTCATGGCGTTCATCATGGTCTGGGCCATTGTAATGCCGGCGCCCAGCCCCACACCAACACCGGCAGCCCCGCCCTCATTGGCGGCGGCAATCGGGATGGCTTGCGCCGCCTCGAATTGCGCGTATCGACCCAGATCGCCAACCATGTTCATGCCGATCCGTTGGTCCAAGACCTTCTGCAGTTCGTCCGGCAACGAAAGATTCTCCACGATCAACTGGTTCAGTTCCAGCCCCAGCGCTTTGAACGCCGGGCCAACCTGTTCGGCGATCTTCTGCGCCAGCGCGGCTTGGTTGGCCGCCATGTCCAGGAACGGCACCTGGCTGTTGGCGAACGTATCCGTCATCCGCGCGACGATCGTCTCGCGCAGTTGCCCCTCCAGGTCCGCCACGCGATAAATGTCGCGCGTGCCGCTCACGCTGGTATAGAAAGCGCGCGGATCGGCCACGCGGTAGGCGTAGATACCGTAGCCGCGCAAACGCACGGCGCCATATTCCTTGTCGCGGATGGTGATGGGGGTCGCCGTTCCCCAGCGCTGGTCGATCTGCAGCCGCGTGGAGAAGAAATACACGTCCGATTTGAACGGCGATTCGAACGCCTTGTCCCAGTTCATCAGGTCCGTCAACAGCGGCAGATTGCGGGTGTTCAGGGTATACAATCCCGGGCGAAACACGTCCGCAATGCGGCCCTCGTTAACAAAAGCGGCCATCTGCGATTCGCGCACAGTCAGTTGGCCGCCGTTCTCAATCTCCATATCCTGCATCGGATACCGATAGGCCAGTACTCCATCCTCATCCTCGTTCCATTGGATAACGGCGATAAACTGCTTGCCGAGAAAAGTTCGCAGGCTCATTTGCACCTCAGTATATAATTGTACCTGTCCGCAACCCTATGGCTGGTGTGGAATGGATCGTCGAAGCGCACGGCTGCCCTCCCGGCGGTTTGCGGGACTTGGCCGTATTGCGCACACTGTTTCTGGCTCTCATCCACGACCTCGGCCTGCACACGGTTGGCGAAATTCTGTGGCATCAGTTCCCACACACCGGCGGCGTCACTGGGCTGGCTTTGTTAACGGAGTCCCACCTGACCTGCCACACATTCCCGGAACACGGCTCGATTTGCCTGAACCTGTTTTGCTGCCGTCCGCGGCCCCGCTGGGACTTCGAAAGCCGCCTGCATGAATACCTGGGGGCCGAACATGTCAGCGTCCGCGATGTGACGCGAGATTACGAACCGGCGAGGATCCCCGCATGAGCCAGCCCGCTGCCCTCTGCCCGAACTGCGGCGCACCTATTCTGTTCCATTGGTCGAGCAGCGTGCAGACCACCTGCCCGCACTGCAAATCTATCCTGATTCGTAAGGATGTAAATCTGGAAAAGGTCGGAGTTGTCTCGGATCTGCCACCCGACAGCTCGCCAATCCAAATAGGCACATCCGGAACCTATGAAAACCGCGCCTTCACTGTGGGTGGACGCATCATTTACGACTATGACGATGGTTCGTGGAACGAGTGGCACATTATGCTGAACCCAGGCGGCAGCGCCTGGTTATCGGACGCGCAAAGCCAATACGCGGTGACTTTCAGCGCCCAGGCCGCACCACTGCCGGCATTAGCTTCGATCCACATCGGAGATCGGTTTACATGGAACAAGACCGGCTTTGTGGTGACCGTCATCACCGAGGCGCGCTACCGCGGCGTCGAAGGCGAGCTTCCCTTTCAATATTGGGATAAGCAGGGCGCCACATTCGTAGACTTGCGCTCGACAGGCGGCGACTTTGCAACGCTGGATTATAGCGACTCGGAACCCGTGCTCTACACAGGGAAGATGGTCGATTTCGACGCGCTACGCTTGAAGAACCTGCGCGCTTTCGAGGGGTGGTCATGAGTCCGGCAGCGCCGCCTCAAGTTCAATCGTTGACCTGTCCAAACTGTGGCGCATCCCTGACCGTCCGGTCCATGGGGCGGGCCATTACGATCGTTTGCGGCCACTGTCATTCCATTCTTGACGCCAAAGACCCGCAGTTGCGAATCCTCCAACGTTTCGACGCCGCCACGGCTGCGGAACCGCCAGCCATCCCTCTAGGTTCCCGCGGGAAGTGGCGCGGCGCGGATTATGAGGTAATCGGCTTCCAGGTGCGCAGCATGGAAGCGGACGGCATCCCTTATAGCTGGCGTGAGTATCTGCTTTTCAACCCCTACAAAGGTTTCCGCTACTTCACCGAGTACAACGGCCATTGGAACGATTGCAGCGTAGCCACCGCTTTGCCCGAGGCGCAAGGAATCTCGGTCAAGTACCTCGGGAAGACTTATAAGCACTTTCAAACCTACACCGCGACTACAACGTTCGTGCTTGGCGAATTTCCCTGGCGGGTAACTGTGGACGATGCGGTCGCAGTGACCGACTATGTCGCGCCTCCCTATTTGCTCTCATCCGAGATGTCGGGTAGCGAGACCACTTGGACCTTAGGCGAATATATAAACGGCGCGGATATCTGGAATGCGTTCGGCCTGCCGGGCGCGGCGCCCACGCCGCTGGGCGTATATGAAAATCAACCTTCCCGAATGCGCGCATCGGCCAGCCAGATTTGGTTCGTCTTCGCTGGCCTGGCTACTGCGGTCTTCGTTATCTTCACTTTGAGCCAGCTCTTTTCAGGGCGGGAGGAAGTGTTTCGGGAGGCCTACAGCTTTTCGCCATCGAGCACCGAGGCGTCCTTTGTCACGCCGGAATTTGAACTGAAAGGCCGGACTTCATCGGTGGAAGTACAAACCGACGCGGACGTAACGAATCGATGGATTTATTTGAACTATGCATTGATCGACGAAGACACCGGGCAGGCTTACGATTTTGGCCGGGAAGTCAGCTACTATACTGGAGTCGACTCGGATGGCGGCTGGCAAGAGGGCAGCCAACGCGATCGTGTGGTGCTGCCTTCCATTCCGCCCGGACACTATTATCTGCGCATCGAGCCGGAATCGGACGCCAGCTTAGGAATCATTGGCTACAACGTAACCGTGACTCGCGATGTGCCTGTACTAGGACTCTATTTGGCGGCGATCGCGGCTCTCTTGCTGCCCGCGCTCCTGGTTTCATGGCGTGTCTATAACTTCGAGCAAATGCGGTGGGCGGAGAGCGACCACCCGTTGGTCTCGACCGGAGGCGGCGAATGATCTGGAACCGGCTTTATCTGATCTATGGAATCGTGGTTGTAGTGCTGCTAGGAGCAGGCGCCTACCGCGGTTGGAGCTTCACATCGGTCAACGAAGTCAAGAACGTGCCTAAGTCCATTCGGGATAACCCCGGATCGTATCGTGCAATCTATGCCGGCTATCACCATTACACAGGAGGAAAATGAAATGCCTATCGTGACGTTTCCCAATATTGCCAACGCGCTGGTATTTGCCTTCATCGGCATTCTGATCTTCGTGGTTGCCTTTTATGTCTTGGACAAGCTGACGCCGTACCATCTCTGGAATGAGATTGTTCACCAGCACAACATCGCGCTGGCGATTCTAATCGGGGCGCTCTCCTTGGGCCTCTGCCTGATTATCGCCGCGGCAATCCACTAAGCGCGTGGCATTAGTCCTTTTCATATCCGTATTCCTGATCTCCGCCTGCGGCCTGATCTACGAACTGGTCGCGGGGACGCTGGCCAGTTACCTGGTGGGCGATAGCGTTTTCCAGTTCTCCACGATCATCGGGTGTTACCTCTTCTCCATGGGCATTGGCAGCGCTCTGTCGCGCTATATTCATCGCGGCTTGGTGCATCGCTTCATCTGGATCGAGCTGATGATCGGACTGATCGGCGGCTTCTCCTCTGCCTTATTGTTTCTGGCCTTCGCTTACACCCAAGCCTTCGCTTTTCTGATGTATTTCGTCGTCACGGTAATCGGCGTCCTGGTGGGCCTGGAGATTCCCCTGCTGATGCGCATCGTGCGCGGACATTTTGATTTCCGCGACGCCGTGGCGCACGTGCTGACCTTCGACTACATTGGCGCACTGGGCGCTTCGCTCCTGTTTCCCATCATTCTAGTGCCGCGGCTGGGTCTGGTGCGGTCCGCGATGCTGTTCGGCATCGTCAACGCCGGCGTGGCGTTGTGGAGCACCTATCTGTTCGCGGCGCAGTTGGGGGCCAGACGATTGTTGCGCGCGGTGTCGGCCATCGTGCTGGCTATTTTGTTGGGCGGCATGCTGGAAGCCAAACGGATCACCGCGGTCGCCGAAGATAACATCTATGCCGACGAAATCATTTTCGCGCGGGACACGCGGTACCAGCACATCGTACTTACACGGTTTAAAGACGATCTGCGGCTGTTCCTCAACAGTCACTTGCAATTCAGCTCCCGCGATGAGTACCGCTATCACGAATCGCTGATCCACCCCGGCCTCGCCGCTATTCCCGCACCGCGGCGCGTGCTAGTGCTGGGCGGGGGCGACGGGTTGGCCGTTCGCGAGATCCTCAAGTACCCGCAAATCGAAAGCGTCACGCTGGTGGATCTCGATCCCGAAATGACGCGGCTCTTTTCTTCGAACCCCATGCTGACCGCGCTCAATCGGCGCAGCTTCCTTTCACCCAAGGTACACGTGGTGAACGCCGATGCGTTCCCGTGGGTCGATGCCGACACCAGCAGTTCCGATTTTATCGTGATAGACTTCCCCGACCCGACCAACTATGCGCTGGGCAAGCTCTACACCACGGCTTTCTATCGTGCCGCCGCGCGCCACCTGAGCGCGCAAGGTTTGATGGTGGTGCAAAGCACATCGCCCATGTTTGCGCGCGATTCTTTCTGGTGCATCGAAGCCACGCTCCGGAAAACCGGACTCAAGACGTATCCGTATCATGTCTATGTACCATCGTTCGGGGAATGGGGATTCATCATCGCGTCGATGCGTGATTACAGCTTGCCCATGAGCCTGCCGCCCGGACTGAGATCTCTCAGCGTGGCGACGCTGCCCGCGCTGTTTCAATTTCCGCCCGATATGGCGCGCCTGCCGATGCCGCCCAATACGCTGAACGACCAGGTATTGGTCCGCGCGTACGATCGCGATTGGAAGGACATCAGCCATTGACCGGAACTCGGCGCCAGTTTATCGCGGGCGGCTGCACCGCTCTGCCTGGCATGACCGCCAAGGGTGAAAGGCAACTTGCCGGATCGTTCGTAAACGATGCGTTCGTGCGCGGCCACCAGATCCGCGACCGCGCCCCTATTGCTGCCGGGCTACGCGAAGAGCGCGTCCCACTGGTCATAGTAGGCGGCGGCATCGCCGGCCTGAGTGCCGCGTGGCGATTGCAGAAGCGCGGATTCCGCGACGTCGTGCTGTTGGAGATGAACAGCCAGGCCGGCGGCAACGCGCGCTCGGGAGCGAACGATGTCAGCGCCTATCCCTGGGCGGCGCATTATGTGCCGGTGCCCGGGCCAAAGGCTGTTTATGTCCGCGAACTGTTTGAGGAATTGGGTGTGCTGCGCGATGGAGTTTGGAACGAGCGCTTCCTGTGCTTCAGCCCGCAGGAGCGCCTGTTTCTTTATGGCAAATGGCAGGAAGGCATTGAGCCAGCAATCGGACTTACACGCCGCGATCGCGAACAGTTTCAGCGGCTGGAGGATTTGTTCGGCGCATTCCGCGCGAGTGGCGGCTTTACCATCCCCATGGAACTCGGCCTCAGCCGCAGCCCGATGGATCTCGACCGGCTCTCGTTCGCGGACTGGCTTCGTCAACATAACATCGATTCGCCGTTGGTGCAGTGGTATATGAACTACTGCTGCCGGGACGATTATGGCGCGATGGCCGCGGATACGTCCGCTTGGGCCGGTGTACACTACTTCGCCTCGCGCGCGCCGGAGGAGAAAGGCCCACTGACGTGGCCGGAGGGCAATGGCTGGATCACCGCGCAACTGTTGAAGCGCGTCGGCTCGTTCCTGCGTACCGGACAAATGGTGCGGCGAATCCAGCGGCAGGGGACTCGGTATCTGGTGCTGACCGACGGCGTCCGTTACTTAGCGGATGCGGTAATTTACGCGGCGCCTACGTTTCTGGCGCCCTATTTGATCGAGGGCTTCGCCCCGCTGGCGAAGTTCGAATACTCGCCATGGCTGACGGCGAACCTGACCATCGACCGGCCCCCGCGCGGAGCGGACACGGTCGAACGAGCCTGGGACAACGTGATCGCCCACTCGCCCACACTGGGCTATGTGGACGCCACCCACCAGACGCTGCGCTCGCAAGTGGATCGCACCGTGTGGACGTTCTACTGGGCATTGGCCGAAGGATCGCCTGGGGCCAACCGCGCGCTCCTTCTGCAAAAGGATTGGCGCTATTGGAGCGAAGCGATTTTGCACGACCTGGAACGCGTCCACCCCGATATCCGGATTTGCGTATCGCGCATCGATATCATGCGCATGGGACATGCCATGGCGCGGCCGGTGGTGGGATCGATCTTCGATCCGCAACGGCGCGACCTGGCGCGGGGGCAAGGAAGACTGCTATTTGCGAACTCCGACGTGAGCGGCTTCTCGATTTTCGAGGAAGCGCAATTCCGCGGTGTGGAAGCGGGGGAGAAGGCG
>JBEKTJ010000089.1:0-25773 GCA_049516155.1 Bryobacteraceae bacterium | reverse complement strand
CTGCAAGTCGTCCCTCTGCGCGGCGGGCGGCAGCTTCCGTTCGCGCAGGGCTTCTTCGACGCCGGTGAAGCCGTCACCCAAGTGGCGCAGGTGCTCGCCGGCGAGACTCCCCAGCAACACCTTGCCACGGTCGAGGCGCTGCCGGCTGAGGCATTCCAGCGTCAACTCGCCGCCCGCGATGTGCACGTGCCCGTAAGCGCGCCGCGCTCCACCGGCGTCCTCAACTTCATCCAGCCAGCCATAGCCGGCGGAGTCTTCGTCGCGCAGGAATGCCTTCGAACCGTCTAACGCGCGTCGGACCGCCACTTCGTCCAGCACCGCATACTTTGCACGGCTGAACACTAGCTCGTCGCCTTCATAGCTGACCAGCTTGGCAGAATCGAGGTTCATCAGCCGGGAGGCCTCCTGCCGCAGTTTGTGGCTGTTGGCGCGCAGAAAGGGAATCCATTCGAGGCCGCTGCGCTGCTGCGCTTCAATGGCCCACTGCTTGAGGGGCGCAACCAACCCTTGCGGGATACCGACCACCATGGCGGTGAAACTGTAGCGGCCGTCGAATTCCTCCACGCGCGCCAGAAAGCAATCCCACAGAACCGCCCAATTGGAAGTGCGCACGTCGTTCACAAAGAGATCCCCGCCGGCAAGCAGGTCCCTCACGCGCACACCCGCTCCCGGCCGCACCTCCTGCACCTCGTAGAGGCTGAAGCGGGCGCGGCTCCAGGTCTGAAGAATCTTGCGCTGGCGCATGTTCAGACCGGCCGGGCTGTGCTTGCAGAAACTCTTCGATCATCACCCGCCCCAGCCGCGGAGAGACGTAGTCGTGTACCATCCAGTCGAGGGCCTCGCGCGACAGGGTTTCGCTGTCTCCTCCCGCCGGAGGCTCCCCGCCGATGAATTCCCCCAAGGACTCGTCCGGCCCGCGCTTGCGCAAAGTTTCGGTGGCGAAAGTGATCAGACGGCCGCGCAACTCGGCTTCCTCGGCGCTTCCCCGAGGCTCCTCTTGTTCGGGCGTCGGCGCCGGAGGTGTTTTCTCGTCGGACTCCAAATGGCATTTCTTGTATTTCTTGCCGCTGCCGCACCAGCAAGGGTCGTTGCGGCCCAGGGTCACGGCGCGACGCACCGGCGCCGGAATGAAATCGTCGTCTTCGTCTTCGAATTCTTCGTCGTTTTCGAAGTCGTCTTCGTCGTCGAACGGGTTATCGTCCTCGTCCTCTTCGTCGTCATCGTCTTCCCACGCGGGGCAGCAAAGATCGTAGACCGTAGCCTCGGGATAATCCGCGATCGCGGGTTCTGGCACGATTCGATCCATCGCCGCCCGGGCCCGCATGGCCTCCCGCAAGTCGCCGCGCGTCCGCTTGGGCAACATCGCCCGGTAGCGGTCGAGCTGCGACCACGCCAGTTCTAGACCTTTGGTTCCCTCCGAGAGGCCCAGCGCGAACGACACCGTCATGAACACTTCATGACGGTCGGACTTCGGAAATGCCGCCAGGCCGTCCAACAGGCTGAGCAGCATCTCCAGTTTCACCGGTTGTTCGGGAAATTGGCTTAGAGCCATGGCGATGCGGGTTATACCGGCGGCATCGGCGCCGGCCGTCAAACCGCGAATTGCTTCCCACGACTCCTCCGGCCGCCGCACCGCGATGCGCCGCACTGCCCAACGCGCAGCCTCTTCGATGTCATCGTCATCCGCGCCCAAGCATTCGATCAGTTCCGGCAACACCACCGGGTCGCCCATCTCCCCGAGCAGCGCAAGACAGGACACCGTGGGCGCAGCTACGTCCCCGGGCAGGGAACCGGTGGCCATGGCGCGTAGAACTCCGACCAGCAGGGGCAGGCAGCGGGCGCCATCCGCCAAGATCCCGTCTACCAGTTCCGCGTCCAACCCGTCGTCGGCCGTCTCGAGCAACTCGTCCACCAGCCGATGGGGATGCAGCCGCTGGCTGACTTCTTCCGGTTCATCCCGGCGCTTCTCATGAAGCTGCTCGGCGGCTGCCGACAGAATCAATTCCGCATCAGGGAAAACCTCGGCGGGCGGTTTTTTCGCCAGGAGTTGCTCGACCCGCTCGACACTATGGGGATCGCGCAGCGCCTTGCATGCGGCCAATTCCTGCAGCCCGTCGCTCAAGGCCTTGCTTTCGCTGGAAAGCATCGTTGCCAGCTTGAACCAGGGTTCGAAAAGGCATGGGTTGGCGCCGGCGGCACGCCAGGAATACTCCGCCGCGCCAGCCATATCGCCCGCTGCGTGGCGCTCTTCGGCGATGACCATTAGCGCGACGAAATCGAAGGGGTCGAGTTCCAGCGCCCGTGCAAAGGCTTGCTCGCGCGTGAGCGCGCCGGCATCCGCCTGTGCCAGCAACTCGCGCCGGGCTTTGATCGTCGATTCGGTTGCGAAAAGCATAGCGGCGAATTAGTCCTGAGGGGCGGGCAAACTTTTCCGCGGCCTTTCCGGCGGCCCGTTATGGAGCGGCGACCAGCGCCTCCACCACTTGCAACGCCATGGGGCTGCCCAGGCCGGTGACAAAATCATAGCCGGGGCCGGCATCGCATTCCGTTCCGCATGTGCCGTTGGCGCCTTTGGTGATGTCGTGGAAGGCCCCCGGGTTGGCATACACCACGTTCAGGAAATTCGTGCCGATGGAACCTTTTCCCATGCTCGCGCGAATGCTGTTGGCGATGGCGACGATCGCGCACCATTGCGGCGCGGCCGCGCTGGTGCCACCGACCTGCGCCCAGTCGCCGTACTCGCTATCGTAGACCGGCACACCGGTGGACGGATTGGCGTCGTAAGCCACATCCGGAACGCCGCGTTTGCCGGAGCTCTGAGCGCTGTCCTGATAGCTCGGTTCAGGAAAGTAGAGACTCTGGCCGCCACCGCTGCCGCTCCACGCGGTCTCGCTCTCGATGCCTCCACTCGAATTCAGCTTGAGCGTAGTGCCGCCGGCGCCCACTACCAGCGGAGAAGCGCCTGGGTAGCCGAACAGGTTGATGCCGTTGTCCCCGGAAGCATTGATGTAGGTGACTGAAGAATTGTTGAAGAACAATGGGTCGTATTCCTGCTCGTCGGGCGGCTCCTGATTGGTCCCCCAACTCATGTTGACCACCGTCGCGCCATTCTGCACGGCCACCGGGACCGCCTCCAGCAGGGACTTCGTGCTGCCATTGGGCGCTTCGACCAGCAGGATCTTGGCCTGCGGCGCCATGGCATGCGCCCATTGCACATCCAGGGATGTTTCGCCGGACCATCCGGCATTCGCGGGGGGCTTGGTTCCCGTGGCGTAGACCACGGTGAGGCATCCGTTAGCGATGGTGCACGCGGGCAGGCCGAACTGGGTGGTGAAGACGGCCAAATCCGACTCAACCGACGGGTAATCGTAACCATCCACAATGCCGATTGTCTGGCCCGCGCCCTGGTTCGCTATCTGATCGAATCCGTAGGCGTGGCGCAACGCTTGGGGAGCATATCCCGTAGGTGTGGTGCTGTCGGTTCCAGGTTGGCGCTGGTAAGGACGATGGGCTTCCTGATCCAGCCAGGAAACTTGTGCGCGGGCGGCGCCATAAGTTAACGCGGCAAGCGCTAGTGCAGTGAGTGCATTCTTGAACATAGGATTGAGCGCCTAGTTTAGCAGGTAGGACGGGCCTCCCGGCCTGTCCTTTTCTTGCCCTACGCCGGCGGATGGGACTTGCGCCACTCGTCCCAATCCCGGCTCACGGCTCGCAGCATATCTTCCGCCGCCTTCGGCAACCAGCCGATACCGCGTTTCTTAAGATCGGCCTGGATGGCGCGGGCCTTTTTGCCGCCCAGATGCACGTTCGCGGTTTCAAACCCCATGGCGTGTAGCAGCACCTTCTCGGAGCGCTGCTGGGGCAGTTCGGAAAGCTCGATGCGCGAACAATCCGGCGCCAGACGCCGCACGATCCACTTGCCCTTCAGTTTCACGTACGGATCGCAACAACGCACCGCCGTATCCAGGATTTCCTGATAGAGCACGCGCGAGGAGCCTTTGCAGCCCGCGGCGAACCAGCATGCCGAAGGAGCCATAGCCTTGGCTTCGCGCGCAATATTGCTCGCGTGCCACTGGGCGAGGGCCACGAAACGCTGTCGGCCCAGGCTGCCCAACCCGGCGACGCGCTGCACGTAACGCCGCGCTACCTGGGGGTCGGGCAGCATGCGCGCGATGCCTTTGGCCGCGCCATCCGGCAGTTTGCCTTTGACTGGCCGGCATTTTTCGAGCTTCTCCCAGAAGCCGCAGACCTCTTTCAACCGGTGTACCGCCATTTCCCGCAAAAGAGCGTGATGCTCGGCCAGCACAAAAGGACGTCCGCCCGCCGCCAGGGCATCCGCATAGCCCTCCAGGATCGCCTGCGCCGCTTCCTTCAAGCCCAGGGCCAGATGATTCTCGGAGATGGCAATATGCGCGCTGGCTGTCAGGCGGACGAGGTCGTGGGTGTAAGGCAGCCGCCACGCCTCGTCGAAATCGTTGATACCCCAGATCAGGCGACCCTCGGAATCCCGCCAGGTCCCGAAATTCTCGACGTGCAAATCTCCCACGCCGAGCACTACCGGCGCCGATACCAGATCGCTGCAGACTTCCGGCCAGATCTGTGCCCACCGGTAGTAGGTCGCGCGCAGGAATGGGAATAGGCCCGCCGACATCTGTGCGTGCTTAAGCTGCAGATCGGTCGGGACGATGGTGAGTTCCCGGGTGAGCCACTGTTCGTAGCGGGTGGTAGCTTTTTGGATCTTCATAGTACGCGAACCGCCCGCTCCCGCGTGCGGCTCCGTACGAGATTATACCAATCGGGGGGTGAGCATCCATTTCAAGATGCCGTGCGGCGCGCCGCCGAAGCGATCCTGGTCAATGCGAACCAAGGCGGCTTTCTTGAGATCGACCAGCAGTGCGGGCGCGCCCAGCAGATACCCCACAGTCATACCGAGGAGCGGCTCGTGGCCGGCGATCAGGAGGGCCGGCTCGCGGCGGCGCGCGCAAATCGCATCCCATACAGCCTTGGGTGCGGAGTCGGGCACCAGAATCTCGCTCTCCACTACCTTTTGGCATCCCAGCACTTGCGCGGCCATGTGCGCGGTCTGGAGCGCCCGCCGGTATGGGCTGCTCAGAATCAACGAAGGCTTGACTCCCGCCTCGTGAGCCTGCTCCAGTACGGCGCGCAGCTTCTCGCGCCCAGGGTCGGTCAGCGCCCGCGCCGCATCCGGCATGCCCGGCTTGGCGTCCTCGGCGATTCCGTGGCGCAGGATGTAGATCTCCATTACTTGATGGTAGCCCGCGATGTGGCTGGTTTGCTCGCGTGCGGTTAAAGGAATTGAGCCGTTAACCGATATAGATAGCAGGACCGATGCGCGACCGTCGAATTAAAGGAGGATCGTCGATAGGAGTCCGCTGCAAACCGTCGCCTTTGGGTCTGTTAGGCGTTTTTTGGGTGGTGGCCGGCGCCTTTGGACAGCAGCCGGGGGCGCCGCCGTCAAAGTTGCCGACGCTATCCACGGCCCACGCGGCGCACAGCTTGCCGGCCGAAGAAGCCAAGCGCGGCTACTCCGTTCGGCTGCGGGCTGTCGTCACCTATTACGATCCCTATACCGATCCCCACCGCGGCGCCTTTTTTGCCTGTGATGCAACCGGATGCATATGCGTCCTGGTTCCGCCCCTCCCGATTCTTCCTCTTCGCGCCGGCACGCTTATCGATTTGCGTGGCGTGAGCGATCCGGGGAATTACGCGCCTATCGTCGTCGCGTCTAAAGTCGAGGTGCTCGGGCAGTCCCGCGTGCCGCCCAACCCCCCGCGCAGAAGCCTGACGGAACTATTGACCGGTGAAGACGACGGGCAATGGGTGGAAGTCGAAGGCGTGGTCCATTCGGTAGAGCGGTCCGGACACAACGTCACGTTCGTGTTGGCCTTGCGGGACGGCATGATCCGCGGTGTCGCGCCGTTTGAGAAAGATGCGGACTATGCCCGCCTGGTCGATGCAAAAGTGGTGATACACGCCAACGCCGCACCCCTCTGGACCAAGAACCGCCAGATGGTAGGGGCGCGCCTGCTTTTCCCTTCACTGGCCCAGGTGCGCATCGAGGAACTTTCCCCGGAAGACCCCTTCGGATTGCCTGTACGGACCATCAGCAGCTTGTTGCAGTTCGCTCCGGACGTCTCGGTTGTCCATCGCGTTCGCGTCCGCGGGCGAGTCGCATTGCGGTGGCCGGGACAACTGTATATTCAGGATGGCAGCCAGGGCATCTTTATACCAACGGTTCAGAAGACCCCTCTGGCGCTGGGCGATACAGTGGATGTGGTGGGTTTTCCGTCTATGGGCGAGTACACGTTGATGCTGGAGGACGCTGTCTTTAAGCGCGAGGGCGGAGGACAAATCATCACGGCCGCGTTCGTCACGGCGCAAGAGGCGATGAAAGGCGATTATGAAGCCAAACTGATTAGAATTCAGGGCCGGCTGGTGCAGCAGGATCGAACCTCGGAGTATCCCACGTTGGTGCTGTCGTCGGGCGGCAGGCTCTTCCTGGCGATTCTCCCGACGGGCACGAGTGCCTATGAAACTACGTCCTGGCAGGTTGGCAGCGAGCTCCAACTTACCGGTGTTTGCTCGGTGCAAGTGGATAAACACCTGTCTGCCGAGCGGGAAGGCGCCGCCCAGCCAAAATCGTTCCGAGTCCTGCTGCGCTCGGCGCGGGATGTGGCGGTCCTCCAGCAGCCTTCGTGGTGGACGCCGCGCCGGACCCTTATGGTGTTATCGGTCTGCGTGCTCGCAATTCTCTTTGGGATCCTCTGGGTGGCGGCCTTGAAGCGGCGCGTTCGAGTGGGGACAGAAACAGTCCGTGCCATGCTCGAGGCAACCGCAGAGGGCATTCTGGTGGTCGACTCTGCCGAACGAATTGTCGCCCATAATCGGAAATTCGCAACCATGTGGACCGTCCCGGAACCCATCCTCAAGCTGTTCGATCATCGTCTGATGCTGGACTTCGTGAAGTCCCAACTGAGGGACCCGGAAGGATTTACCAGTAAGATCCGGGCCGCCTATGGCAATACCAAGGCGAAGACCGACGACGTGATCGAACTCAAGGACGGCCGCGCGTTCGAACGCCATTCCGAGCCTCTAACCGTGGAGGGGAGGTATGTGGGCCGCGTGTGGGGATATCGGGATGTCACCGAAGCGCGGGAGTGGACCCGTCAGTTGCAGGAACTCGCCCAAGTGGACGGACTCACATGCATTCGGAACCGCCGCGCCATCTTTGAATTTCTGTCGAACGAACTGGCGCGCGGGCAACGTAGCGGCGATCCGGTTACGGTGATCATGGCGGATCTCGATGGGTTCAAAAAAATCAACGACCACTACGGGCATGCGGCCGGCGACGCGGTGTTGAGAGAGACGGCGCAACGGCTGAGTGCCGCCGTGCGTATGTCGGACGCCGTGGGCCGGTACGGCGGAGAGGAGTTCCTGATCGTCCTGCCTGGTTGTGACGAAGACTCCGCAAGGCCCCGCGCCGAGGAGTGTCGACGCATCGTCGAGAGCCTGCCGATTTCTTGCGACATGCGGGAAGTTGGAGTTACATGCAGCTTCGGCGTAGCCTGGACCAGGGACGGCTCCTACAGTATGGGCCCATTGCTGCAGGAGGCAGACGGCGCACTCTACCGCGCTAAACAAGCCGGCAGGAATTGCGTTGTTTTGGCGGAACCCGTGCACTCCGAGGTTCGCGTCAATTCCGAGTCCCAGCAATCGCCGAATGTGCGGGCGGTCCGATGACGCACTCCCGGCGCGCCGCCGCCTGTCCGGAGTCCGCCTGCTCGACGAGCAGCGCCGAGATGTGCCGCTGCAGCTCGCGAAAGATCGCATCCGCGGGTTGGGTGGCGTCCACCACGGTAAAGCCATAGGGCCCGGCCATGGAATCGAGCGCCTGGATCAGGCGGCGCTGATAACGCACGAAACTCTGGTGCTTGTCGGCGCCAAAGCGCAGATCCATGCCGCTCTCCCAATAATCGAAAGCTCCGCGCCCAAGCACCACCCGCGCCACCAGGTCGCCCACGCGCGCGCGCAGGTAATACACGGCGTGCGGAACCAGGGCGAAGCCCGCCACCTGTTCGATCCACTTACGGTCTTCACCGCGCGCCATGGCCCGCGCAATGATGGAAAACACATAGCGGTCGGTCAAAACCACCTTGCCGTCCCGTAGCGCGGGGACCATCTCGCGCTGCAAACGATCCGCGAAGTCCGTCGTGTAGAACAAGGTCATGGTGACCGGCCCCAAGGTGTTACTTTCCCTAGCGTCCTGCAAACCCTTCGCGGCCAGCGCGACGCGGGGGTTGTCCGGGGATTTCTGCGCCAACAGCACCGGTTGGCCTTCCTGCTCCAGCCACCGCTGCAATTGCGCAATCTGCGTGGAGCGGCCCACAGCCTCCGGTCCTTCGATGACGATCAGTTTGCCACGCAGCGCCGTAATGTCCACGCCGGGCAACGGTTCGCTATAGAACTGGAGCGGCTGTCGCGGTGGCATTGCTTCCTTGGGGGCTTTCGTGAGAGATTCCGGGAAAGATTCCCGGGGCGATTCCTTTTGCGCTTCCCCTGGGCGCGCTGCGCAAAACGCCGGTCCGCAAGACCTCGCCCAGGCAGTCCACCACCGTCTGCTGCATGCGCCGCTGCTGCTCTTCCGCGGGCAGGGTCGCATCGATGACATGGAATTCCATTTCCGCGGCCATGGCTTCGTACTCGGCCATAATGCGGCCCTGCAGAGCGCGGAAACTCTCCCCCACTGGGCGCTCCAAACGGCCTAAGGCCACGTGCAGCGGAACGCGAAAGTAGAGCGTCAGGCTGGGGCGCAATGCGTAACCGTATAGGTTGCGCACCCACTGGCGGCTGGCGCCCCGGGCCACGCTGCGCGCGAACGCGCTGCATACATAGCCATCCACGCAAACCACCGCCCCAGCCTTGATGAGCGGCAGGATATAGCTTTCCATGCGGTCCGCAAAATCGGTTGCCTGGATCAAGCTGAAGGTCGTGGGGGTGAACGAGAGATTCGCTTTGCCCCGTTCGATGGTTTCCTTCACCGGCTGCGAGGAGATCCATTGGCTCGATGCCGTGGCATAGCCTTGCGCCCGCAGCCAACGGGAGAGCAGGGAGATCTGGGCTCTCTTACCGGACCCCGCGATCCCCTCGGCGACGATCAGCTTGCCTTTAAAACGGTTGGGAAGCATGTGGTGGATATTTAGACAGACCGATTATATCTCGATTGGGTGTGTCAAATGATCCGCCCCTCACAGCCTCACACAAACCAGGCCCGCCACAGGGTGACCACCAGCGCATGCGTCACCATGCTGGCGCGAATACCCTCCGCCTGCCGATATGCCCGGCCGTAGAACCAGCCGGCCACCGCGGCGGCGAGCGCGAATTTCCAGTTGGGGAACGCGCGAAAGCCCAGGTGCAGCGCGCCGAACAGGATCGATGCAACCGCCAACGCCATCGCGGGGCTGCCTGTCCACTGCCCGATCCATTGTTGCAGCAACCCACGGAAGAAAAATTCCTCCGACAACGCCACCACCCAGAGCAGGCCCAAAAATGTTGCCGCGATTTTCCACGCAGGCATGCCGGGACCCAGGCGCACCAGCCGCATGGCCCAGGCCAGCGGAATGCCCACAATCAGGAAGTATCCGAAATGCCGCAAGCCGATCTTCCATTCCGCAAGGCTTGGCATGAATCCGTAGCCCACGCCGGGGACGCGGCGCTCCACCAGCATGACCATCGCGCACAGGCGTGTCAGGGCCACATGGCCGAGTATCTCGACGTGCAGCCCCGCGAACGGCGACGTGTAGATCGGATCGAAATATCCGCGCAAAGCGACGGCCGCCACCAGCGCCAGGAAAGCGCCATCGGCAAGCGGAGCCGCCGGCAGGATTTTGTACCAGAGGCTCAGCGCGGTAGCTAGCGCCGCCAATTGTGCCAGCGCCCACCAGCGGAACTGGCCTGTATTCGACGCATAGACGACATATGGCGCGACGAAAGAAACTACCAGGAACCACGGCAGATTGCGCTCGAAACGTTGGCGCACTTCCGCGAACGCGGGGACCAAGTAGAATGGATACTCGACCAGGAACGCGGCCAAAACCGGTACCGCCACCGACGCAGGAATACCTTTCGAGCGAGCATACAGTAAGCCTGCGGCGCTCAGCGCGGTCCAGCCAGCCAGCAGAGCCGCCCGGAAACCGCCGAGCGATTGGGTCATCGGCCTAATTTTAGCATTGGCGAGCTTTGTGGCCGGCGCCGTGATTGACGGCCACCTTCGCCGTCCGCTATCCTAAGTCTTTCCTGATAGAGGCGCGGCGGCCATCAGTAGCCGGAGGGGCGGTTCCGATAGAGCTTCGGACGTCCGGCAAAAGGGGCCGATTGCAGTTCCGCCGAAACCGGCGCGGATGGCTCATGGCCGCGGCGGTTGGGGGGCAAGGCCAATACCTGCCCACTGTCACCCGATCCTGAAAGCGGGTGGAGCGCTATCGGAAGCGAAGACTCGCCGGATCTCGCAGCGGTCTTTTCTTCTGCCTTCGTCTCCTACCCGCTTAGTGCACACTATGCAGCTTTTCGAGCTAACGCGGGCGCTGATCGACACCGAATCCATCACGGGCAATGAGGAGCGCGTCGGCCTTCAGTTGCTGGACTACTGCTCCGAGCTCGCCACGCGCTACGGCGGCCACGCGGAGCGTTCCGAAGTCGAGCCGCATCGTTCGAACATCTTCGCCTGCTGGGGCGACCGTCCCACCGTCACGCTCTCGACGCACATGGATACCGTACCGCCGTTCATCCCCTCTCGTGAAGATGGCGACTTCATCTGGGGACGTGGCGCATGCGACACCAAGGGCATCATGGCCGCCATGCTAACGGCCGCCGAGGGTCTGCTCGAACACGGCGTGCGCCATTTCGGAGTTTTGTTCGTGGTCGGCGAAGAGCGCAACAGCGCGGGCGCATACCACGCGGCGGCGCGGCCCAGAGGCGCGCGCTATCTGATCAACGGCGAGCCTACCGAAAACAAACTGGCGCTCGGCTCGAAGGGGGCATTGCGCTACGAAATTGCAGCCACCGGACGCATGGCGCACTCCGCTTATCCAGAGTTGGGCGAATCCGCCATCGACAAGCTGCTAGATGCGCTCGCACGGATCCGCGCCATCCCACTGCCGGTCGACGATCTGTTGGGCCCCAGCACTCTGAATATCGGGACCATCGCCGGCGGGCGCGCGCCCAACGTCGTCGCCGACCAGGCCACTGCCGAAATTTTCGTTCGCCTGGTAGGCGACTCGACCCCCACTAAGGACGCTATCGCTGCGGCCGTCGCCGGCAAAGCGGAGGCCCGCGAAATGATCGAAATTCCGGCTTTGCGGCTCGGCGCGCTGCCGGGCATGGAAACGACAGTGGTGGCGTTCACCACGGACATCCCGGCATTTGGGGACGCCTGGGGCACACCGTTCCTGATCGGACCCGGCTCCATTCACGTCGCGCACACACTGGACGAGCGCATCCCCAAGCGGCAAATGCAAGAAGCCGTCGGCATTTATCAAAATATGGTGAGCCGGTTGCTCAGTGAAACGGACTAGCCTATATATGGAAACCAGAATCGAAGTCGGCATCCTCGGCGCCACCGGCATGGTGGGCCAGCATTTCGTCAAATTCCTGCAAAGCCATCCGTGGTTCGATCTAAAGTGGCTGGGCGCAAGCGACCGCTCCGCCGGCAAGCGTTACGACGAAGCCACTGCCTGGCGCCTCGGCGGAGCCATGCCCGAAACGGTCCCCGGCCTGCTGGTCGAAGAGTGCAAGCCCGGCAATGCCCCGCGCCTGCTCTTCTCCGCGATGGACGCCTCAGTCGCCACCGAAATCGAGCGCGCCTTCGCCCAAGCCGGCCATGTCGTGGTCTCGAACTCAAAGAACCATCGCATGGAGCCGGACGTTCCGCTGTTGGTGCCCGAGGTCAATCCCGACCACTTGAAGCTGGTGCCCGGCCAGCAGCGCATCCGCGGATGGAAAGGACAAATCGTCACCAACCCCAATTGCTCGACCATCGTGCTGACTATGGCGCTCGGCCCGCTGAAGCCATTCGGCATCACGCGTGTCATTACAACCACGCTCCAGGCGATTTCGGGCGCGGGCTATCCGGGCGTGGCGTCCATGGATATCATCGCCAACGTGGTCCCCTTCATCGGCGGCGAAGAGGAAAAGATGCAGCAGGAAACGCAGAAAATCCTGGGCGATTTCCGCGGCGATCATATCGAGCCGCTGCACGCCAAGGTCAGCGCGCACTGCAATCGTGTCCCTGTTGTGGATGGCCACACCGTCACGGTCTCTGTGGAATTCTCGGCGAAGCCATCGGAAGCGGACCTGCGCCACGCCTTCGAGCATTTCACCAGCGTGCCCCAGCAGCGCCACCTTCCCAGCGCGCCGCCGCACCCGGTCATCTATATGGATGAAAAAGACCGCCCGCAGCCGCGCCGCGATGCCGAGCGTGAAAACGGCATGGCCGCGTTCATCGGCCGCCTGCGCCCCTGCCCCGTTCTCGATTATAAATTCGTAGCGCTGGGCCACAACACGGTGCGCGGTGCGGCGGGCGCGGCCGTGCTCAATGCGGAGCTGATGCATTCGGAAGGAATGCTCGACTGATGATCGTTATGAAATTCGGCGGTACGTCCGTGGAATCGGCTACCGCCATCGAGCGCGTGGCGGCCATCGTGAAAGCGCGCTCAAACCGCCGGCCAGTCGTGGTGGTTTCGGCGATGGGCAAGACCACCAACAAGCTGCTGGCTATTGCCTCGGCCGCCATCCACGGCGCGCGCGAGGAATACATCCGCCAGATCCACGACCTGCGCGATTTCCACTCTCGCGAGGCGCGCCAGGTAGTCCCGCTAGCCGACCGCGCCGAACTCGACCGCCTGCTCGACGAGCATTTCCAGGAGCTCACCGAACTGGTCAAAGGTCTGGCCGTGTTAGGGGAGCTGACGCCCCGTTCCATCGACGCCATTTCCAGCTACGGCGAGAGGCTGTCCAGCTATATCGTGGCGCTGGCCTTTCGCCATTTCGGCATGGACACAGCGCACCTGGATTCCCGGCAAATGATCGTCACCGATCGCCGCCACACGCAGGCGGCGCCGCTCTATCCGGAAACCTATGCGCGCCTGGCCGCGGTGGTGCCCGCGCTCGCCGAAAGCGATGGCGGGAATAAAATCGTAGTGATGGGCGGGTTCATCGCGGCTACGCAAGATGGCGTCACCACCACGCTGGGCCGCGGCGGTTCGGACTTCACCGCCTCAATCGTGGGCGCAGGCATTGGCGCCGAAGAGATTCAGATCTGGACCGACGTGGATGGCATGCTCACGGCCGATCCCACCATCCTACCAGGCGGCCATCGCGTGAAAACCATTTCGTTTGCCGAAGCCGCCGAGCTGGCCTATTTTGGCGCCAAGGTGCTGCATCCCGCGACCGTGGTGCCGGCGGTGGAAAAGAACATCCCGGTGCTGATTCTGAATTCGCGACGGCCGGACGTGTCCGGCACGCGCATCGTCTCCGAAGCCGTGCCCTGCACCAACGTGGTGAAGTCCATCGCCTGCAAGCGGAAGATCACGCTGGTGAACGTGCACTCGACGCGCATGCTGATGGCGCATGGCTTCCTGCGCCGCATCTTCGAAGTCTTCGACCGGCATGAGACGGCTGTCGATATGGTGTCTACATCCGAGGTCAGCGTGTCACTTACCATCGACAACACCGACGCGCTAGATGCCATTTGCAAAGAACTGCGCCAGTTTTCAGAAGTGTCAATCGAAGACGGGCACGCCATCGTGTGCCTGGTGGGAGATAATATACGCTACACGCCGGGCGTGGCCATGCGCGTTTTCGGAGCGCTCGACGGCATCAATATTCGCATGATTTCGCAAGGAGCTTCGTTGCTGAATCTCAGCTTCGTGGTAGCCGAAAAAGATTTGTATGGCGCGGTGGCGGCACTGCACGGCGAGTTTTTTGCCGAACTCGATGCCGAGGTCTTCGATGCCGCTTGATTCCTTGCCTGGAGGGCGGGCAATTCTGCCCGCAGCCGCCTTTCAGGCGGCTAGCCGGCTGAAAGCAGCCGGCTGCGGCCAAGATTGGCCGCCCTCCCCTGAGGTTTTCGATGCCGGCTGAGACGCCCCACAAACTTGCTATAGTCGGCTACGGCAAGATGGGCCGGCTCATCGAGCAGTTTGCGCCGGAATACGGCTTCGCAGTGGCGCTGAAGCTCGACGAATTCAACAACGCCGCGTTCGAGGGTGTGACGGCCGCCAACTTCCGAGACATCGACGTGGCGGTGGATTTCTCGATCCCCGCGGCCGTCCCGGACAACGTGGACCGCATCGCCGCGCTGGGGGTGAACATCGTGGTGGGAACCACCGGGTGGCTCGATCAAGTGGAGCGCGTCAAAGCCGCCGTCGAGCGTCACGGCATCGGATTGGTGTGGAGTCCCAACTATTCGATCGGAGTGAACGCGTTCTTCCGGCTGGTGTCGGAAGCCGCGCGGCTGCTCGCAGGTGAGCCATCGTACGGTGCATGGGCTTGGGAGATCCACCATTCGACGAAAAAGGATGCCCCTTCAGGTACACTGTTGAAGTTGGTCGAGGACATGAAAAAGGCGGGCTACGGGCGACCCATCGATGTGAGCGCCAATCGCGCGGGCGCGCACCCCGGCACGCACGAAATCGGATTCGATTCCGCGGCCGACACCATCATGCTGCGGCATACTGCGCGCAGCCGCGAAGGCTTTGCCCGTGGCGCATTGAAGGCCGCGCAATGGCTGTCAGGCCAAAAAGGCTTCCACGAATTCAGCGAGGTACTGTTCCGATGAGACCCAGTTGGAGGGCGGCCAATCTTGGCCGCAGCCGGCTTTTAGCCGGCTCTGGCCGCCTGAAAGGCGGCTGCGGGCAAGATTGCCCGCCCTCCTAGGAGCAATGACGTATGTTTACAGGTTGTGGTACCGCTTTGGTTACGCCTTTCCGCGCAGACCAGTCGCTGGATGAAGCAACCCTGCGGCGCTTGGTCCGCCGCCAGATCGATGCCGGCATTAACTTTCTGGTGCCCTGCGGCACCACCGGCGAGAGCCCTACGCTGACGCGCGAGGAGCATCTGCGTGTCGTCGAGATCGCGGTCGAAGAGGCCCAAGGCCACGTTCCGGTGCTCGGAGGGGCGGGAGGGTACAACACGCGCGAAGTGATCGAACTGGCGCGCGAGCTGGAACACCTGGGCGTGGATGGCATTCTCTCCGTCACGCCTTACTACAACAAGCCTACGCAGGAGGGGCTCTACGAGCACTATAAGGCAATCGCCGAGGCCATCCTCCTGCCCATCATGGTATATAGCGTGCAAGGGCGCACCGGCGTGAACGTCGAACCGGCCACGCTCGCCCGGCTAGCCGCCATTCCCAACATCATCGGGGTCAAGGAAGCTTCCGGCAACATCGCCCAGATGGCCAGTGTAATTCAGCAAGTCCCGCCGGAATTCATCGTGCTCTCGGGCGATGACGCCATCACCCTGCCGCTGATAGCGCTGGGCGGGCGCGGCATCGTCTCCGTCGTATCGAACGAGATTCCCGCCGAAATGACGCAGCTCGCGCAACTCTGCATGGCGGGCGATTTCGCCGGCGCGCGAGCCTTGCAGCGCAAGTATCTGCCACTGATGGAGGTCAACTTCATCGAGTCGAATCCCATTCCGGTAAAAGCTGCCATGGCGCTTATGGGTCTGCTCGAGCCGGTCTATCGACTGCCCATGGTTCCGCCCAAAAAGGAGGACCTCACCAGGATCGAAAGGGTGTTGGAGTCCGTCGGCCTGCTGGGGAGAGTGACCGTTGCCGGCTGAGATGGAAGTTGAAATCGAGCAACTCTTCGACCGCAAGCCGCCGGCCTATACCGAAGATCATTTCCGGCTGTTTTACGAATTCAAAGAAGCTCTGAACGAAGGCCGCATCCGCGCCGCCCAACCGGATCCATCGGCGACTAGCGGGTGGCGCGTAAACGGCTGGGTCAAGAAAGGTATCCTGCTGGGCTTCCGCATGGGCGGCGTCGTGGATATGTCGATCGACGCCACGCGCCAGCCGTTCTTCGACAAGTCCACGTTCCCGGTAAAACAGTTAACGGCGCATAGCGGAGTGCGCATCGTCCCGGGCGGATCGAGTATTCGCGATGGCGTCTACATCGGCAAGGGCGTGACCTGCATGCCCCCCATGTACATCAACGTGGGCGCTTATGTGGACGACGGCGCCATGGTCGATTCGCACGCCCTGGTGGGAAGCTGTGCGCAGATCGGGAAGAATTGCCACATCTCGGCCGCTTCGCAAATCGGAGGCGTGCTGGAACCAGTGGGCGCGCTACCGGTAATCGTCGAGGACGAAGTGCTGGTGGGCGGCAACTGCGGCGTGTACGAAGGCGCGGTAGTCAAGAAGCGCGCCGTGTTGGGCACGGGAACTATACTCAACCGTTCCACGCCGGTCTATGACCTGGTGCGCGGTGTCGTTCACAAGGCCACGGATGACGAGCCGCTAATCATCCCGGAAGAGGCCGTGCTTGTCGCGGGAGCGCGCGCCATTACGGCCGGCCCCGGAAGGGACTGGGGCATCTCCGTCTATACTCCGGTAATCGTAAAGTACCGCGACAGCCGCACGGATACCAAGATCCAGCTTGAAGATCTATTAAGATAGGAACCACGGATGCCCTTTACGCTCGATTCCAAAGTAGCCCTGATCACCGGCGCGGGCCGTGGCATCGGCCGCGCCATAGCCGAGAAGCTCGCCGCCGCCGGCGCCGCGGTCATGATCAACGACCTGGACCCCGGCCCAGCCACGGAAGCCGAAGCGGCCATTCAGCGATCCGGCCGTGCCGCCGCGCACCTGGCGGGCGATGTCACCGCTCCCGATTTTCCGCAGCAGCTCGTGGATGCCACCTTAGCTAAGTTCGGCGGACTCGACATCATCGTCAACAACGCCGGCTACACCTGGGACAACGTCATCCAGAAGACCAGCGACGAACAGTACATGGCGATGCTCGGCATTCATCTGGTGGCCCCCTTCCGCATTTTGCGCGCGGCTTCAACGTACATCCGCGAAGCCGCCAAGCGCGAAGCCGCCGAGGGGCGCCGCGTCATGCGCAAGGTGGTGAACATCACGTCCATCGCGGGCACGGACGGGAATCCGGGGCAGGCGGGGTATTCGTCCGGCAAAGCAGGTGTCATCGGTCTGACCAAAACGATGGCCAAGGAATGGGGCCGCTACAACGTGAACGTGAACGCCGTGGGCTTCGGCATGATTGAAACGCGTCTGACACAGCCGCTGACGAGCGCGGGCGCCACGATCGACGTGCAGGGCCGCCAGATCGCCGTTGGCGTGCAGCCCAAGATGCTGGACGCGCTGAAGGCCGTGTGCCCGCTGGGCCGGGCCGGCACGCCCGAGGAAGCCGCCGGAGCCGTGCTGTTTTTTTGCTCGCCGCTCTCCGACTATGTAACTGCCGAGGTGTTGATTTGCGGCGGTGGAATGCACTTCTGATGTACCGCTTGTTAGTCGCCGACGACGATGTCCAGCAGCTTGGGATTCGCAAACTGCTGCTCGAGGCGGCCGGTCATGAGGTCACCGTGGCCGAGGACGCGCCCACGACCCGCCGCCTGCTGGAAGAACTTCGCCCGGACGTGCTGGTAATGGATCTGCGCCTGCCGAAGCTGAAGGATGGATTGAGCCTGATCCGCTTGGTGGACGAACAACACCTGGCAGTCAAAATCATCGTTCTTTCCGGGTGGACCGAGCAACTCTGCGATCTGCCTGAGGAAAAACTGGTCTGTTGCGTCTTGGGTAAACCGATACGAAATGACGACCTGCTGGAAGCGATTAGCGCGGCAGTTTCTTCGCCCGCTCGTAGTCGTCCGTGAGTTGTTTTGCGATCTTGTCCGCCACGTCCGAACTGGCGCCGCGAAACTTGCCACCCAGGCTTTCCTGCGTCGTTGACCAGATTACGTCGCCGTCTTTAGTCACCAGGCGCACGGCGGCATTGGCTTCGTGGCGGCGCTCCACTGAGTGGCTGGATTCGCTGTCTCCGGCGCCAAGACCCATGCTCCTGGTCAACCGGTCGTCGCTGCGTGTGCCCCCGCGCAACGCGGTATCTTCTTCCGACTGGCTGCTGCTCATGGTGCTGTGCGCGTCCCGGCTGTCGCTCGAGGTATGCGATTCGTTGAAGACCAGATCCTCGCCCGAACCGCGCAGAATGGCATCGGCCTTTTCCTGGTTCTCGGTGATGGTGAAGAGCTGCGAACCCTGCAAGCCGTTGATGATCATGTCGCGCAATTGGGCGGCGGTTTCCCCGCCCGAGAAGCGATCCACGAACACGCGCCGCACCTTCAGCAACTGCCGCAGCGTATCCGTCTCCAATACGAGTGATGACGCAGGCGATGCGACCTCGGCGGGCGCCGGCAGGGGGCCGGACGGCGCGAACAGCAGCGTGCCGAGCAAAAGTGTGAGAGCCGTCATGGTTCAACCCCGCCCCTTGCGGGCCTCATCGTCCGTATATTCCACGCGGCGGCCGGTTTTGGCCTCCAACTCGGGCAGCAGCGCGCGCACGTCGCCCTTGCCGACCCGGAGGACCAGCGCCTGTTGCCGGCCGTTGGCGTCGGTGTAACCCACCGTTACAAAATGCACGCGCGTCTTGCTCATCATCATTAGAGGCGAAATCAGGATGGCAGCGATGTATCGCTGGCCAACGTGCTGGCCGTACTCCAGAATGTTCACCTTGTTGTACGGGACATGCAGCGTCAACGCCCGCGTGACGAAAAGCAACTCCTGATCGCCGGTGATGTCGACACGCACCTCGCACTTCGCCGGGAAGTCCCGAACCGTAGTGCCGGTCAAGTATGCTCGGGCGCCTCCAGGTTGGGCCGCTGGCAGGCGGCTCAGGAGCGCACCGCAGGTCATCAGCATTAGCGCGGCGCATGCTCGCTTGGATATAGGCCTCATGAAACAACATAGTGGCGTGAGCCGCCAGTTATCTCAACGATCTCCGCGCACGCCCCTATTCCCCGCTATTTCTTGGACTTAGCGGATGTGGGCCCGGCCAGCAGGCGGTCGATCTCTAAATAGAGGCCGTCGCCCTCGAAGATGTTCCGCGTGTCGAATTCATATCCGAAGTCGTTGCGAATCATCCCCTGCCCATCGATTAAGAATAAGTGCGGCACGCCGACTCTGGGGTTCTGGGGGGTGGCTTTCAGATACGACGCCGAAACCTGGCCGCAATCGAACAAGACCGGCGAAGTGACCTTATGTTCCGTCACAAAGCGAGCCACCGAGGCCTGGTTGTCCGGAGGAATAGTGATCGACAAGACTGCCACCTTGCCGGCATACTTGGCCTCCACGCTCTCCAGTATCCCTGCCAACCGCTGGCAATGCGGACACGTGGTCTGGATGATGTCGACCAACACAACCTTGCCTCGGTAATCCTGCAAATCGTGTTGTTGCGCGTGAAGATCCGGAAGCGAGAAGCCCGGTGCGCGGCGGCCGGACAAATCCCCAGAAGCGAACAGCAGTGCCGCGGAGGCCAGTAAAACGAAAAAGTATCGCATCAAATCAAACTTAACATTACTCAAAGCGCGTCTGAAAATGGTAGGCTGGAGCCTGGTACTGCCACTGTCCGTCCGCTAAAAGTCGATTCACTGCGAGCTGTCCAAGCTAACGTTTGAAGACTGCCCGCGGCGAATCCATTCCAATCGACCCCCACAAAATTTTGGCAGGAGAACTGGAATGCAGGATTCCTTTGACTTGACGACGATTGGCGCGACAAACGCAATAATGGAAGCCTTTCAGCCTTACGCAGTGCGCGGCCTGGTGCTGGGGCGCATATCGGTAGTGCATAGCGATCGATACAGGCTCTACACCGCGCGGGGCGAGATGGCCGCGGAAGCCATCGGCGCGCTGCTCTACCGCACGGAACGATCGGGTTGGCCCGCCGTGGGCGACTGGGTCGGGGTGCAGCCCATGGGGCCGGAAGAAGGCATGATTCATAGTGTGCTGCCCCGGCGCACGCTATTCTCGCGGCGTGCGGCCGGCGATCGCGAACAGGAGCAGGCGATTGCCGCCAACATCGATCTGGCGCTGATTGTCTGCGGGCTCGATGGGGATTTCAACGTGCGCCGCATCGAGCGCTATCTGACCCTGGCGCATGCCAGCGGTGTGGACGCGGCTATTGTGCTGAACAAGTCCGACGTGTGCCCGGATTTAAGCGCGCGACTGGACGAAACCGCCCGGGTGGCTGCGGGCGCGCCGGTAATGGCGATTACGGCCCGCGCGGCGCAAGGCATCGAGCCGGTGCTGCGGCTTTTGCGGCCCGGATTGACGGTGGCATTGCTGGGTTCTTCCGGCGTGGGTAAGTCCACGCTGGTGAATCAACTTCTGGGGGTGGACCGGCAGCTCGTACAGGAGGTGCGCGAGGGCGACAGTCGCGGGCGGCATACGACCACCTATCGGGAGCTGCTGCCGTTGCCGCAAGGGGGAGCGCTCATCGACACACCAGGCATGCGCGAGCTGCAGTTGTGGGCGGACCAGGACAGCCTGGATTCCGCATTCGCGGAAATCGCGGCGTTAGCGGCCGAGTGCCGTTTCCGCGATTGCAGCCACGGGGTGGAAGCGGGTTGTGCGGTGCAGGCAGCCATAGAAACGGGCGAACTGGAGGCCGGGCGTTGGGAAAGCTATCGAAAGCTGCGCGCGGAAATCGCCTGGCACGCGCGCCAGACCGATGTGCAAGCGGCGCAGGCGCAGAAGAAGAAATGGAAGGCGATTCATAAAGCCATGCGGGTGCGTTACAAGCGCGACCCGCGCTCGAGTTAGAGCTTCTTCCATTCTTCCACCACGATCTGGTATTCGTCTTGGCATAGGATCTTGCCCGCATTCGCCGACCGAAGCATTCGAACCGCAACACCGTGTTCCTTCAGATTAGGTCTGGTCATGAGGCGAAGGAAGGCGAGAAGGACGACCCACGAGAGTCCGACTGTCTCCGCGCCGCCAATTGCAGTCTCCCACCACGACTTCGCTTCGGCGTGCAGAGGCGAATCTCGATTGACAGCGTATATGGTGAGGTTGGCGTCGACAGGATCATTTGCGCAGCGCCACCTTACGGGTGAGTTTCTAGTCTTCCATCGCATCGGCCGAGGACAGGGCTTTGTCCCAGCGGAAATCGGGAGCCAGCCCAAGGTGGAAGGACTTCTGCACAAAACGCACTTTGCGCGGTTTCCCCGCGTCAAGCCTGCCCGAATCGCTTCATTCAAGGCCTGCTTAAAGGAAACGCCGCGTTCGCGGATCGAGTTTTCGAGCATTTTCTCCACGTCCGGATCGAGGGTGACGGTCGTTCTCACGGCGCCATCGTAGCATCAAACGAGATGCTCTCACGATGCGCGTATGGCCGGATTAGTTGCGTAGAGGTTCACCCTGTGCGCTAGCGTTCTAGGCAATGACGACAAGGTCCGCACCGTCACGGTTGGGAGGTGGCACGCCCGCCTGAATCGGCATCTCATCCCACTTCCGGCCGTCCAGAATACGGCCGGTACGAGACTTGAAGATACCGCCCCATTGCTTAAAGAAGAATGGGACCTTGGCGGCCGCGCACCGGTCTCGAAGCTCCTGGACCCAGGCCGGGTCCAGCGGACGCGCGTGTGGGCCGGACTCTCCGCCAACGATTACCCAATCGATTCCGCGCAGCGCCAGACGGTGGAGCGGCCCCAAGAGCGGTTCGACGCTGAGGAATTTGATTGCTGCCCCGGTCCTTCTGAGGTGGTCCACGCGGAAGAGGTAGTCCTCGTTTTCCACGCTCACTCCCATCCAGATCTGCGGCTTCCATTGCAGTACCGGGTTCAATTCAATCAGCCGCTCAGAACGCTTCGTAAGCACCTGGAATTGGTGCCAATGCGCCCGTTCCATCACGTCGAAAACCTGTTTTATATAAGTCGCCGGAACTTCATCATGAAACAGGTCGCTCATGCTGTTGACGAATATCCGCCGCGGTTTCCGCCAGTGCAGCGGATGCTCTAACATATGCGGTTGCAGCGTGACGTCGAATCCATTTGCGTAATTCTTCTGCCCCATCGCCTTCAATCGATTTGCCAGGCGTTCGGCATAGCAGAACTTGCAGCCAGGGCTGATTTTTGAGCAGCCGGTCACCGGATTCCAGGTTGCGTCTGTCCACTCGATGTGTGAGGTATTTGCCATTAAAAACCTTGCAGCTTGCGGTATTTTTCAAAGATATCGACCACAATATCGTGTCCCGTTTTGTTTGGAGATGCAAAGAACAAGTTATAGATTGTGGCGCCCTGTTCATTGAGAAATGGCAGCGGCTCGGGTACGAATTGAAACCCCGCGACTTCGATCATCCTGGCTCGGTACGCTTCGGCAACCTTGGCGTTCGAGTCTGAAAGTTTAACCTGAGCGTCTTGATCGAATAGTGCCCCTTGCCGAGCGTAGACGGCCTGACGCCATGACTCGCCACCCCAAAATCCGTTCATGCGTTCAGTCTGGCTAGACAGAGCTTTTTCGGGATGGTTGAGCAGGACATTCATGTTCATATCCATCACCATGAAGTTGAGGAAGATCTCAACTGATTTCATACGGCCGGCCGCGGCAACCACTTCCCACGCGATATCTATGTTGTATGGGTCCAAAAGGCAAAGGGCGCGGCGATGCTGCTCCCACTGCGCCATTGGTAGGAGCTTCAGTAAAATCTCGTTGCAATCGCCTTCGTGAACATGCACGTTGCAGCGGTCCGGCGCGTAAGTGCGAAGCTGTTGCACTTTGGCGGGATTGAGATCGATAAAGTGGTATTCCCGGAATGGAGGGAGCGTGTTCAGCGCGTTCAGCGGGCTGCCGGGCACGATTTCACCGGATGTCTTCGATTCGTGCATCCCGTACCCCGCGAAGCCATCAATGTAGAGATGGTATAGGTGGTAATCGTTGACAAGCTTCGAGTACGCCGGCATGTACTCGCGTATTATGGCGAGCTTGACCTCCGACCACAGGCCGATTTTGTCCATTTCCGACGGCATTTGCCCAAAACAAGACTATATCAAAATGTTTTGTTGATTGCCCTGGGCCACCCTTCGACTCAGCTATAGAACGCGCTATAACGGCCAGCGCTAAGGGTGCGCTAGGGGATCTCCGCAGATGCCCGGCAAGAGTACAGCGGCACGTCACCCCGCCAGAACCTCCACGCAGTCCGGGCCGCAAATCTTCTCCAACGCCGCTTTGAATTCGCGGTCGGGGCGCACCTTGGCGGGCACGTCCAGTATCACGGAGAAATCGCGCGGCTTCTCCAGGCGCAGGCGCACTTGCGACTCGCCGGGCTTGGTACGGAAGAGTTCGCGCAACGCCTCCGGCCTGTCCGCCACGCCATTGCGTCCCAGCCAAATACGAATCGAAATCAGAGACGGCAGGTTCAAGCGCGCCGTCTCCAGCGGCTGGATTTCCTGCACGGAAATTTTAGGCGGCGCGTTCTCTTCGGGCAGCACCAGCCCCCTCACGAGGACCGCCTTGTCTTCCACAATCTGGCTGGCCAACCGCTCGAAGCTGGCGGCGAACACCATGCCGTCCACGGCGCCGGTGCGGTCTTCGATCTGCAACGCGGCCCAGGGCTTCTGCTCGCGGTTGCGCTTGCGCTGGATGCCCGTAAGCACGCCGCACAATGCCACTTCCGTACCTTTTTCCAGGCCTTCCAGATTGCCGGTATCGTGCGTAGCCAGTTCGCGGACCTTGTCGCCGTAATCGTCGAGCGGGTGCCCAGTCACGTAGAAACCGATCATCTCCTTCTCGCCTTGCAGCTTCTCGCGGCCAGTCCAGTCGGGCACTTGCGGCAGTGGCTTCTCGACGGGACCCTCCTCCGGGGTCATATCGCCGAACAACCCGCCCTGGCCGCTCACGCGGTCGCGCCAGACGCGCTGCCCAGCTTCCATGGCGCTTTCGGTGGCGGCGAACAACTGCGCGCGAGTGCCTTCCAGCGAATCCATGGCGCCGGCGCGGATCAGGCTCTCAATCATGCGCTTGTTGATGGAACTCAAGTCCACGTGCTCACAGAATTCGTAGAGGGAAAGGAAGCGGCCCAACTTCTCGCGCGCGGCACGAATGGCTTCGACGGCGTTGGGTCCCAGATTCTTAACAGCGCCCAGCCCGAAGCGGATGCCTTTGCCGTTGGGCGCGGTATCGTCCGGGGTGAAGTTCCAATCGCTGGCGTTGACGTCCGGCTGAAGCACGGTAATGCCCATCTCGCGGCACTCGTTGATGTACTTCACCACCTTCGCTGTGTTTCCAGTTTCGGATGTAAGCAGCGCGGCCATGAAGTCTACCGGATAGTGGGCTTTCAGATACGCTGTGACAAAGGCCAGATAGGCGTACGCGGCGGAATGCGACTTATTGAATCCGTAGCCCGCGAACTGTTCCATCAGGTCGAAGATCTTTTCGATTTTCTTCTGCGGGAAGCCGCGCTCCAATGCGCCCTTGATGAAGCGCTGCCGCTGCGCGGCCATCTCTTCGGCCTTCTTCTTGCCCATGGCGCGGCGCAGAATATCGGCCTCCCCCAGTGAGTAGCCCGCCAGGACGTTGGAGATTTGCATCACCTGTTCCTGGTACACGATCACGCCGTAAGTCTCTTCCAGCAGCGCCTTCAGCTCGGGCAGGTCGTAAGCCACGGCCTTGCGGCCTTGCTTGCGATCGATAAAGTCGTCCACCATGCCGCCCTGCAAGGGACCGGGGCGGTAGAGCGCGTTCAACGCGGTCAGATCCTCGATGCGCGTTGGATGGTAGCGGCGCAGAATGTCCTGCATGCCCGGCGATTCAAATTGAAAAATGCCGCTGGTGAGAGCCTTCGAAAAGATCTCGTAAGTGGCCGGGTCGTCGAGCGGCAGTTCCTCGGGCACCAGAAGCACACCGTGCCGCTTCTCGATCAGCTTCAGCGCGTCGTCGATGAGAGTGAGCGTGGTCAGGCCCAGGAAATCCATCTTCAGAAGCTGGAGCTTTTCCAGACCGCCCATATCGAACTGGGTGACAATTTCCTCGCGGTTGGTGCGGTAGAGCGGTACAAGTTCCTTCAGCGGCTGAGGGGAAATCACTACGCCGGCGGCGTGCACGGAACAGTTGCGCGCCATACCCTCCAGGCGCAGCGCGACTTGCAGGATCTCGGCTACGCGCGGATCCTTGCGCTCCAACTCGCCGAAGCCCGGCTCGGCTTTCATGGCATCGTCGAGGGTAATGTTCAGGACGCTGGGCACCAGCTTGGTGAGGCGCTCCACGTCGGCGAAGCTCATGTCCAGAACGCGGCCCACGTCCTTGATGGCGGCGCGCGCAGCCATGGTGTTGAAGGTGATGATTTGCGCCACCTGCTCGCGGCCGTATTTTTCGGTGACGTATTGGATCACTTCGCCGCGCCGGTTCATGCAGAAATCGATATCGATATCGGGCAGGCTGATGCGCTCGGGATTCAGGAAGCGCTCGAAGAGCAGGCCGTATTGCAACGGATCGATATCGGTGATCCCCATGGCGTAGCCCACCAGGCTGCCCGCCGCCGAGCCGCGGCCCGGGCCGACCGGGATGGATTTGGATCGCGCGAAGCGGATGAAATCCCAGACGATCAGGAAGTAGCCGGAAAACTGCATCTTCTGGATCATCTTGATTTCGCGGTCGAGGCGCTCCGCGTATTCCGGCAGATCGTGTTTCAGGTGGCCGGCCGCGCGTAGAGCTTCGAGGCGCGTCCTGCGCCTTTCGAAACC
>JBEKTJ010000088.1:0-27132 GCA_049516155.1 Bryobacteraceae bacterium | reverse complement strand
AATATGAACACCGTCACTCCCCTTTCTCTCTTCATTTGGATTTGTCGTGATGACCATTTTCTTAAGGACCTGCGGGGCCTGCAAGACCGCCTCAATGAGAAAATAGACGAGCAGTTCACCCGGCTGGCCCGTTGTCGCGCTCTCCCGGAACAACCTTTTTGCCTCGACGAAGGCTCTGTTTCTGGCCTGTTCTCCCAGGCCGGCCCTTCGTTCAGAGGTGAAGCAAAAATGGGTTATGTAAGAGATTAGCGTGTCGATGACCTTGCCCAGAGGTACTAGACCGCCCGCATCGTGTCGGATGAAATGGAGACGAATCGACGCCGCAGGGACTTCGCCGCAGGTAATATCGTGTTCGATGGTCGAAAAGAGATCTGAATAATCTCTCTTGTCTACCTCGAGAAGAGCGTTTATGTCGATCCGCAAGACATTCGTGGAATACCATGCCGCGACAAGATTTGCAACATTGCAGGGCGAAAGTTAGGGAAGGCCGACCAACGCAAGCGGGCCTAAACCGTGCCTTGAAAGGGCACTTTTCACCCCATCGGCCAGGCGGGCGCAGGCACGCGGAAGCCACGCGGGGGCCATCTCCGTGGTTTTCAACAGGTTAACTTATTGATAGTAAAGTATTTATGTGGGGCGGCTTGTGGGATTCGAACCCACGACTTTCGGAACCACAATCCGACGCTCTACCAACTGAGCTAAAACCGCCGCAAAGCGACCCTTTCAGTTTACCAAAACAAGCGTTCAGGCGGACAGGCCGGGAGGCCTATCCTACGCTGGCGGGAATAAACTCCCCCGCCGCCGTCTTATGCCACTATAGGAGTATTGTTTTCAAAGCTCCCGCAAACCGGCGATTTCGAAAAGGCAGCCCTGCCGCACCTTAACGAGCTATATAGAACCGCGGCCCGGCTGCTGGGGGACGGCGCGACAGCCGAGGATGTGGTGCAGGAAACTTATTTACAAGCCTGGAAATCGTTCGCTCGCTTCCAGCCGGGCACCAATTGCCGGGCCTGGCTGTTCAAGATTCTGACTAACACCATCCACCACTACCGGCGCGGCTGGTTCAACTTGCGCCGGGTGAAGGATAGCGAAGAAATCCTGGAGCACACCGCGACCGGCGCAGCCCCGATTCCGGAGCGCATGGCGCAGCAGGAAATCCTGCGTGCGCTAGGGCGTTTGCCGTCCGATTACCGCGCTGCCGTCCTGTTGGCCGACGTCGAGGAATTCTCCTACAAGGAAATCGCCGGACTGCTGGGAGTGCCGATCGGAACCGTGATGAGCCGCTTGAGCCGCGGGCGCAAGCTGTTGCGCGAGCAGTTGGGTGAACTGGCGCAGTCCTATGGGATCGATCCCGATGCTACGCCCGATTCAAAGCCCGATTTAACGAAGGAGGGTGGCGCATGAACACCGCGTGCGAGACGACGCGCGGCCATCTGGATGCCTACCTCAGCCGCGAACTCCCCGAAGAGACCCGCTTGGAAGTTCAGCGGCATCTGGAGATTTGCCCGCAATGCGCGGCTGAACTCGAAACGCGCGCCCGCGTCCGGACGCAATTGCAGGCGGCGGTGCGCGCTACGCCCGTACCGGTTCACTTGGAAGCCAAGATTCGGCGCGCGGTGCGGCGCACTGAAAACGCCCCGCGTCCCCGCACCGGGCTGTGGGCAGTCGCCGCGGCGGCGTTGGTGATCGTCTGCGTGGCCCTGGTCAACTGGCTGCGCATCGAAAGCAATCCGGAAGAGGCCATCCTGCGGAAGACTTCCGGTCGCCTCGCAGTTGTGCTGAATGTGGGGCTGCGGGATCATCTGCATTGCGCCGTCTTCCGCAAGTATTCCAAGCAGCCCGAGGCCGCCCGCCAGATGGCCGCCGATCTCGGCCCTGGCTTCGCGGATTTGGCGCCGCTCCTCCAGGCCAAATTAACGGGCGATTTCCGCATCGTCCAGGCGCATCATTGCGATGCCGGCGGACGCCGGTACACCCATTTCATCATTACCGGCGGCGGCAAGATCGTCTCGCTGGTGCTCACTCGCAGGCGGCCGAATGAGCGCTTGACCGGCGGCATCCATCAAGCCGGCGTGGATCGCTTTCAAGTGGTGGGATTCGAGAGCCACGATTACCTGGCGTATGTGATCTCCGATCTGGACGCGCAGCAGAATCTGCAGTTGGCGGCGAACCTGGCGCCGACGGTGCGCGAATATCTGGCGGCGCACGCAGGCTGAGCGCGCGGGGGCTACCTCATGTTACTTCGTCAGATTGATGAGCACCCTGACACCGCCAGAGCCATCCGGAGAGACAATGTCGGGCAAGCCTGCGCCGGGCGGCTGACCGTGCAGATTTTCTAGCAGAAGCCCGGCGGATGAAGGTCCCGTGCCGACGTATCGCGGGCCTTCGTACGTCGCGTTGCCTTTTCCCACGTATACGGCAACGGTGTTGTATCCCGGTACCAGCACGTCTGGGATGCCGTCGCCGTTGACGTCCGCGATGTAGCTTGCGATCCCCGAGCCAGGTGGCAGTGTGGCCTGCAGCGTGAAACCGCCCATGCCATCACCGAGGTAGATGAGGGCGCCCTCTCCGCTTGTCAGAATCAAATCCATGTTGCCATCGTCATCGAGATGCACCAGGATCGGAGCATCGGTGTTCGCCCCGAAATTCGCCGGTACCTGGGTGAATCCGCCCTGCTGGTCGTTCAGCATGACGTAGACGTTGTTGGCAACGGGGTAGGCGTCGTTGGTCAGAACCAGATCCGGCCAACCATCGTTGTTGATATCGCCGGCCGCGATGCCGTTGAACCCTGAGGCCGGCGGATTGGCCATGATAGGAGTGGGAGTCTGGAAAGTGCCGTCGCCATTCCCCAGTGCCAATACGTTGGCGTTCGTCGCAAAATCCAGCTTGCCGTCGTGGTTGAAGTCCCCTAGCGCGAGGGCGCCGGAGAAGGGAATGGCCGTGGTGCCCTTCAGGGTGAAGGTGCCATCGCCATTGCCCAGATAGACGATTACCGCCGTGTATTGAATCATGAGCAGATCCGGGATGCCATCGCCGTTCAGGTCGCGGCTGAACGGGCACCCTTCGATGGTCAAGGGAATCGTGGCGCCGGCGGTGAAGGGCGTTGCGGCCTGCCCGGTACCGAGCAAAATCGAGATGCCTTGTGCGGTACCGAGGGCGAGGTCGGGCTTGCCATCGCCGTTGAAATCGGCCATGGTACCGCAACCCAGCACGTCCGTTACCGAAGTCCAAACGCCGTCTCTGAATCTGCCGTTGCCATCGCTCAGCACTACGGAGACTCCGTAATACCCGCCGGTGACGATATCCGTCAGGCCATTGCTTCGTAGATCGGTTAGAACCGCGTTAGACGGAGCTCCGGTTGCGTTGGGGTAGCTGAAAGATTCGGTAAACCGGCCTCCGCCCTCTCCGTAAGCCACATAACCGTTCGATGAAACCAGGTCTGGGATTCCGTCGCCGTTGACGTCCCCGATAGCGAGGGTGAAGAAGTAGGAGAGGTCTCCCGACAAATTAACGGTGTAGGGTCCGGAAAACCCTCCCGCTCCGTCCCCAAAATACAGTTCGACATCGGTGGTATAAGAGGGGGCCAGCACGATTCCTGGGGGGCCGTCTTTGGTCAGGCTGCCGACCGCTAGCGCATAGACGCCCCTTGGCTGGGAGTAGCTCTGCGGGGTCTGGAAGCTGCCATCGCCGTTACCCATGAGGACGACAAATCCAGCCCCTATACCCAAGCCATCCGACAGGCTCACTACTAAATCGAGCTTGTGATCTCCGTTGAAATCCGCAGCGGCGATGTGGAAAGATGACCCCCCAGGCAGCGGAGCAGCCAGCACCGCCGAATTGAAGGTACCGTCGCCTTTGCCGGTCAGCAGCCAGACGCCCATGAAGGCGGAGGCCGCAATATCAGGGATGCCATCGCCATTGAAATCTCCGACGACCAGATTCGGGGACAGAAGATTGTCGTCGATCGGATAGAACCATATCGGCTGGAAGGTGCCATCGCCATTGCCGATGGAAGTGGCGACGCCGTAAGAATCCAATCCCGAATAGTAATATCCCGTCATCGCCACGTCCACTTTGCCGTCGCCGTTCAAGTCGGCGGCGGTGAAGGATGTGGACTCCATCCCGAATATTTGGCTGGTGGGACCCGATCGGAACGTGCCGCCGCCGTTGCCGAACAGGACCTGTACGTACCCCGATTCTGGATTGAGCGATTCGGGAATCTCGTATACCAGCAGGTCTGCGATTCCGTCTCCATTGGTATCGGCTACCTGAACGAAATTGCCGTATTGCGGCGGCGCGGGGTAGTCGTAACGAGCAAAAAATGTGGGCATTTGCGGGCTGGCGGCGCGCGCGCCTGCCAGAGAGCACCAAACGATAGCCGCTAATATCACCATCCGTCGAGCTGTGGATTTCATTGAGACCCTCCGGCCGAAGTATGAGACCAAGTATACGCTTGGGATCGGCCGGAATTGTTGTTTATCGTTGTTAAGTTGCAGCGCGTCGTACGGGTAGTCCTGTAGCACGCGAAATTGACCGCCGGAACATCCCGCATCCCCCAAACGGGCTAAGCAATCTTAGTCCTTGACACGGCCGCCGCACGGGCGCATATTGAAGGTGACAGTCCTACTTGGAAAAGGAGGTTACATAGAACCAGTCCACAAGATGGGCGGCTACCGGATTGCTTGGCTGACCGGCCGCTGAGTGGTGACGCGCCAGACGCAATTTTGCAACAGGCGCCGCGGTATTCTGCACCGCAGTCAAACGAACTCCACCGGCCGAAGAAACTTAGCAGCAGCATCCGGCGGCCGCCCTCTCCTTTACCCTTGCCCCGTTCTCCCGTTCACTTCCGCTACACTGATTGTTCCAGGTAATTCCTAGGCCACCGAACGTGAACGCCGTCGAATTTCAGGGTGTCTCGAAAAGCTACTCGATCTATGACTCGCCGGGCGACCGGCTGAAGGAGTTGCTCTCGTTCAACCGGCTCAAGTGCCACCAGGATTTCTGGGCCTTGCACGATGTCGGCTTCGAGATCCGCCGCGGCGAAACCTTCTGCATCGTGGGTGAAAACGGCTCCGGCAAGAGCACGCTGCTGCAAATGGTGGCCGGCATTTTGCATCCCACCCGCGGTTTGCTCTCGGTGAACGGGCGGGTATCGGCTCTGTTGGAACTCGGCGCCGGATTCAATCCCGAATTCACCGGCCACGACAACGTCTATTTGAACGGTTCCATTCTAGGCCTCAGCACCCGGCAGATCGACCAGCGTTACAAGGATATCGAGGATTTTGCCGAAATCGGCGAATTCATCAACCAGCCGGTGAAGACTTATTCAAGCGGCATGGTGGTGCGGTTGGCGTTTGCCGTCGCCATCAACGTGGACCCGGAAATCCTACTGGTGGATGAAGCCCTGGCGGTGGGCGATATTTATTTTCGCCAGCGCTGCATGCGCAAGGTCCACGAATTGCGCGCGCGGGGCATCACGATTCTGTTCGTGTCCCACGCCATTGCCGACGTGAAGTCCATCGGCGACCGCGCCCTGTGGCTCGATCATGGCCGCATGCGGGAGATCGGCGAGACCGACCGCGTGGTGGCCAAATATCTGGCGGCCATGGTGGAAAAGGATTCCGAGTACCTGATGCTGAAAGGCGCTCCGGAGCATGCGCGCACAAGCCCGCGCGTGCGCGCTCCCGAAGTCGTCGAGCATATTCCCAACATCGACCATCGCTATGGCGACGGTCGCGCGGAGGTTTTGGGAATCGCCGTCTTGGATGCGCAAGGCGATCCCGTGCAGCTTCTGGCGCCTTCGCAGCGCATTACGGTGCGCATCAGCGTGCGCGCCCGTGCCGAAGTCGCGCAGCCCATTGTGGGATTTATGATGCGCAACCACCTGGGCATCGATTTCTCCGGGACCAACACCACGCGCGAGGGTTACGACCTGCCCGCCATGATGCCGGACGATGTCTATACGGTGGACTTTCATCTTGAGATGCCCGAGTTGTATCCCGCCTCGTTTTCCTTTTCGCCGGCCATCGCCGATGGCACCTTGTTGGGCTACACCATGTGCGACTGGATCGAGAATGCCATCGCCTTGCAGATGGGCCATTCTCCGGGCGAAATCTATGGATTTCTGCGCCTGCCGTGCCGCGTGGAAGTGAATGCGCGGCTTGGGCACGCCGGAGTCGTGGAGCATGGCGTTGCTTGAAATCGTCGCTAAAGCCATGGGCGTCGAATTCACCGGCGAGCGCGTGATTCCAGGACAGGTGGATGCCGACCTGCTGAACGAACACCTGGCGCGCTACGCCTTCGCGGCGCGGCTGGCGCGTGGCAAACGCGTGTTGGACGCCGGCTCTGGCGCGGGCTACGGCGCGGCGGAACTGGCGGCATCGGCGCTATCGGTAGTGGGCGCGGATGTCGCAGCCGACGCCGTGGCTTTCGCGCAGGCGCACTACCCGCGCCCGAATCTGGAGTTCGAACAGGCGTCCTGCACTGCGCTGCCGCATCCCGATGCGGCCTTCGATCTGGTCGTGGCGTTCGAAGTGATCGAGCATCTGCACGGCTGGCGGGACTTCCTGCTGGAAGTGCGGCGCGTGCTGTCGCCTACCGGACAGTTCATCGTATCCACGCCCAACAAGCTCTACTACGCTGAAACGCGCAGCCACGCGGGCGCCAATCCGTTTCACGCGCACGAGTTCGAATTCGACGAGTTTCGCGCCGAATTATCGGCTATATTCCCGCATATTTCGCTTTTCCTGGAGAACCACGTGGAAGGCGTCGCGTTCCGCCCCGTACCGGCGGGAACAGCGGGGGCGACTACCGAGGTGCGCGTGGATGGCGGAGAACCGCCGCCCGCGGAATCGCATTTCTTCGTCGCGGTCTGCGCGCACCGGCCGCAGACAGGCAATCCTACATTTGTCTATATTCCCAGCGCGGCGAACGTGTTGCGCGAGCGCGAGACACACATCGCGCTGCTCGAAGGCGAGTTGCGGCGGAAGGACGATTGGCTGGCGGACGCGCAGCGCGATCTGGCTGATTTGGACCGGCAGCATCGCAAACTGACGGCGGATCTGGAACAGAGCAATAAGTGGGCAGCGCGGCTGGACGGGGAGTTGGCGGGCGCCGGCGCGACGATTCGGGAACTTCAGGACGATCTGGCTGCCGGGCAAGCCGCCGCCCAAGCCAAAATCACCGAACTGGATGCGGAAAATCGCGCGAAGTCGGAGTGGGGGCGGCAATTGGACTCGCAACTCGAGGCCAAGCTGCGGGAGTTGACGCAGTGCGTCGAGTATCTGCACAAGGCGGAGAAGACCGTGGAAGAGCGCACCCGCTGGGCGCAAGGGCTCAACGCGGAGGTGGAGCAGCTTCGCCGCAAAGTAGCCCAGATAGACGCCTCGCGCTGGGTGCGGCTGGGCCGCCGCGTCGGGTTGGGACCCGCCGCCGATCCGCAATGAAATCGTTCTTCCTCCTGCTCCTCTCCCCGTTCATCTGGCTGGCGGCAGTCCTGTCTCTCGCTCTCACGGACGTGGCGCACGCACTTATGCGTGCCGCGTCGGCGCGCACGCCGACGCCCCGTGTCGGCACGGGTGCGTGCGCCACATCGGTGGTCAGTGTCGTAATCCCCAACTGGAACGGGCGCGACCTGCTGGAACAATACCTCCCTTCCGTAATCGCCGCGCTGGCCGGCAACCCGGAGAACGAAATCATCGTGGTCGACGATGGCTCAACCGATGGCAGCGTCGAATTCGTGCGGCGGACATTTCCAGGCATCAAGCTGCTGGCGCTCGACCGTAATCTTGGCTTCGGCGGCGGCTCCAATGCCGGATTCCGCGCTGCGAAGAACGATATCGTGGTGCTGCTGAACAACGATATGCAGGTGTCGCCGGATTTCCTGCAGCCGCTGCTCGAAGGCTTCCGCGACGAACTGGTCTTCGCCGTCTCGTGCCAGATCTTCTTCCGCGACCCAGCCAAGCTGCGCGAAGAAACCGGGCTGACGCAAGGCTGGTGGCAGGATGGCGGCTTGAAAGTGCGGCACCGCGCCGACCCAGGTATCCAAGATCTGTTTCCATGCTTCTATGGCGGCGGCGGATCCTGCGCTTTCGACCGGCGAAAATTCCTGGAGCTAGGCGGGTTCGACGAACTGCTGGCGCCCTTCTACCTGGAAGACACCGATATCGGATATATGGCGTGGAAGCGTGGCTGGAAGGTACTGTATCAGCCGCGCAGCATCGTATATCACGAGCACCGCGGCACCATCGGCAAGCGCTTCAGCGAAACGCAAATACAGGCGGTGCTCAAGAAGAATCAAATGTTGTTTTGCTGGAAGAATATCCATGACTGGCGCCGTCTGGCGGCGCATTTCTTCTTCAGTTATGGCGGAGCTCTGCTCAGCGTGGTATCCGGCGACGTGCCGGGCAGGGCAAACCTGGAAGGCTGGTGGCGCGCGTTCCGGCAGCTTCCGGGTGCGATCGTTGCGCGCTGGCGGGCGCGCGGGCTCGCGCTAGTCGACGATGCCGAGGCTTTCCGCAGGCCGCTCGGGGGATATTTTCGGGATAGGTTCACGGACGACAGGCCGGAGGCCTGTCCTACTCTACGAGTGCTGTTCGTTTCGCCTTATCCCATCTGCCCGCCGATCCACGGTGGCGGCGTCTTCATGTATCAAACCCTGCGGGAACTGGCTAAGCTCGCGACTGTCCACGTGGTAGCCATGTTGGACGATGCATCGCAAGCCTCCGCGCAGGATGAATTGCGGAGCTTCTGCGCATCGGCCGAATTCGTGGTGCGCCCGCACATGCCCGCCAGCCTGGGTTCGATGCGGCCGCATGCGGTTTCCGAGTTCGCGAACAAAGATCTGGACTGGCTCATTCACCGTCAGATCTATCTCCAGCGGATCGATGTGGTGCAGCTCGAATATACTCCGCTCGGACAATACGCGCACGCCTATCGCCGCATTCCGGCCATCCTGTTCGAGCACGACATCTATTTCCAATCCATCGCGCGCGGCTTGGCGCACATGCCCGGGGCGCTCGCCCGGATCAAGGCGCGCTACGAGTATCTCCGGGCGCTGCGCTACGAATTGGAAATGCTGCCGCGTTGCGACCGTGTGCAGGTGTGTACACGGGAAAATGCGGAATACCTGGCCGGTTTTCTGCCGCGCATTCGCGGCCGCGTCCAAGCGGGTCTGCGGGCGGCTATCGACACCGCGCGCTATGATTTCTCGCCCGGCGGGCGGGAGCCGTTCACCATGCTGTTTCTGGGCAGTTTCCGCCATCCGCCCAACGTCGTGGCGCTGGATTGGTTCGTCAACGACGTGCTGCCGCACATAGTGGCTCGCCGGCCGGAAGCGCGGCTGATCGTGGTGGGATCGGACGCGCCGCAACGGCATGCTTACGCGGATCGTGCGCCGGCCATCGAAGTCCGCGGCTTCCTAGCAGACATTCGGGAACCGCTGTCCCGCTATGCCTTGTTCGTGTGCCCCGTGCGCAGCGGCTCGGGAATCCGCGTCAAGCTGCTGGAAGCTTTCGCCGCAGGCATTCCGGTGGTCTCGACCCGGATTGGAGCGGAGGGCCTGGCCCGCCAGGATGGCGAGTTCTGCTGGCTCGCGGACCAGCCGGAACAATTCGCGGAAAAGGTATTGCAGATCTTCGACGACCCGCGGGCGGCCGCCGAGATGGCCGCGCGCGCGCGTTCCGAGGTGGTCGCAAACTGGGACATGGCCACCATTACCGCGCGGCTGGTGGACAGCTATCGCGATGCTGTCCGCGAAAAGAATCCTACTTCGTCTTCGGCGAAAGGTCCTCTTTGAGCAGCTTCACGACGCGCTCGGCGGTATGGTCCAGTTCTTGCGGACTGGAGTTTTTGGGCTTCTCGAAAGCCGACCACAGCACCTGGCGGGATTTCACGTCCACCAGGAAGAGGGTCCCGCGGCCGCGGCCGGAGACGCCCATCGAGCCGGCTTTGTCGGCTTTGTTGACGGTATCGTCCAGCAGCGACGGCCGGGCCGGAGGCACCCCTGCCGCTTCGGCCTTTTCCTTGGCGGCGGCCTCCTTGGCGGCCTCCTTTTTCTTGGCCGCTGCCACGGCTTCCGGATCGGGCGGCGGCGGATACAAGTCTTTCAACCGGTCCTCCAGCGACGCGCCCACTTGGTCGGTGAAGATCGTGTCCGCCTTCGCCGGATCGGTGACCACCTGGAGCACATGCATGCGTGTGAGGCGGTTGGCGATGAACTGGTCGAGGCCGCGGCCCATGGGCATCAGATATACGGTGCGGTTCCCAGCGAGTTCCGCGGCGGCAGCCCCGCTAATGCAAGAGCTAAAGCAACAAAGTAGCGATACGGCCCATCTCATTTCACCTATCATCATAGCAGCGCGCGGACCCATTCCTTGCAGCACAGGCCCTGCCAGCGGCCCACGGTGGGATCGCAACGGCGGTGAATTGAGGCGTGCTCGCCCGTCGCTTGGCTGTTTACTTCCACCAACAAGATTGCTAAAAGGTCCCGACTCTACTTACCACGCGAGTGAGAAAAACGACGGAAATTGGGCGCCACTTTAACTGTAAGCGCGTCGTCCCCCCCTGGTGTTTACATTGGGAACCGCACGGTATCGCGGGCGGTGCCGGACCTCCTGCTAGGATGATTGCGTATGGTGCATAAAGCCGATGTATAAAGGTGACACAATAACGGTCATCATCCCTTGCCTGAACGAGGAGCAGGGCATCGAGCGCGTGCTGCGCAGCATGCCGGACTTTGTGGATCAAGTCATCGTAGTGGACAACGGCTCCACGGATCGCACTTCGCTGGTGGCCGCGTCGCTCGGCGCGCAAGTGATCCGCGAAGATGTGCGCGGCTATGGCCGCAGTTACAAACGCGGGTTTACCGACGCTACCGGCGATGTTATCGTGACCCTGGATGGCGACCATAGCTATCCTGCCGACGCGCTCTCCTATCTGTTGGAGGCGTTCCGGCATTTTGAGGTCGACTTCCTGAATGCGTCGCGCTTTCCCGTACGCGACCGGCAGGCCATGAGCCTCAAGCACCATTTCGGCAACCTCATGCTTTCACTCGCCATGTCGATTCTCTACTTCCGCTGGGTACGCGATTCGCAATCCGGCATGTGGGTGTTCCGGCGATCCATCTTGCAGGACATGCAGCTTGAAGCCGATGGCATGGCCTTCTCCGAAGAGATCAAGATCGAAGCGTTGAAGAACCCGCGCGTGCGCTTCGGCGAGATCTCCATCATGTATACATCTCGCGTCGGCGAGAAGAAACTGAATCCCTGGCGGGATGGGCTGCAAAACCTGCTGTTTCTGATCAAGAAGCGGCTCCCTCGGCGTAAGTTATGAGCGGCGGCGATGTGACGGTGATTGTGCCGGCGTGGAACCGGCGCGAGCTGTTGGAACGTTTGCTGTGCGGTTTGCGCGCGCAGACACAGGCGGCCGCGGAAGTGCTGGTAGTGGACGATGGATCGCAGGATGACACGGCGGAACTTGCCGAATGCAGGGGCGCCCGAGTTATTCGCATGGGCGTGCGCGGCGGCTTTGCTCGCGCCGTGAACCGGGGCATTCGGGAGAGCCGCACGCCGCTGGTAGCCATTGTCAACAACGATGTGGAACTTAAGCCGGATTGGCTTGAAAGACTGTTGGCTGGGGTGGGGCAGGGAACTTGGTTTGCGACGGGCCGAATTCTGCAGGCGGCCGATCATGCGCGCATCGATGCTACTTACGATGCGCCTTGCCGCGGCGGTACGGCATGGCGTGTTGGCCATGGTTGTCCCGACGGGCCGCCGTTTCGCCAGGCGCGCGAGATCCGGTCCGCGCCGTTTACAGCGGCACTATTTCGCGCCGAGTTGTTCGACAAGGTTGGGCTGCTCGACGAGCGTTTCGAATCGTACTTGGAAGATGTGGACTTCGGACTGCGCTGCGCGCTGGCTGGATGCGCGGGGCGCTACGTTCCTGATGCCGTCGCCTGGCACGCGGGCAGCGCTACGCTGGGACGTTGGCATCCGGAGACCACCCGGCGTATTGCGCGGAATCAGGTCTTCCTTATCGCCAAACATTACCGGGGGAGCATGGTTTGGCGCTATGCATGGCCTATCATGGTCGCACAGGGGTTGTGGGGACTCGTGGCTCTGCGTCATGGGAGGGGCTGGGCATGGCTGCGCGGCAAGGCGGAAGGGTTGCGCCGGTTCGCCGAGTTGAGAGAGCCACGACCGTCAGGGAACGGCCTTCGGGACATTCTGGCCGAAGGCGAACGGGAAATTCGCCGTGTGCAGCGGGAGGGCAGGCACGATTTGTACTGGACGCTGTATTTTCTGCTTACGGCCGGTGGGGCAAAGTGACACATGTGTGAGGCCGGTATCGTGATTGTGACCCACGAGTCGGAGTCCGAGATCGGGGCCTGCCTGGATCGTGCGCTCACCACCGGTGCTGAAATCTTGGTGGTCGATAATGCCTCCACGGATCGGACCCGCCAGGAGGTGGCCCGGCGCGGTGTACGGCTTATCACCAATCCGCGGAACCGCGGATTCGCCGCTGCCGTGAACCAGGGCATAAGATCGCTGGACACGCCATTTGTGCTGCTATTGAACCCCGACGCGCGTTTGGAGACATCGCTCGATGCGCTGGTGGAATGCTGCCGCGGCATGGGCGTGGCGGGAGCGGGCGGCAAACTAGTGGACGCCGCCGGTCTGCCCCAGACCGGTTTCGCGGTCCGCAGCCTGCCCTCTGCTGCCGCCCTGATCTGTGAAGCCTTGTTGCTGAACCGTATATGGCCGGGCAACCCAGTCAATTGGCACTACCGTTGCTTAGGTTTTGACTTTTCCACGCCGGGTGACGTGGAACAGCCGGCGGGTGCATTCCTGATGATTCGGCGGGATGTGTGGCAGGAATTGAACGGACTTGACGAGCGCTTCTATCCGCTTTGGTTTGAAGATGTGGACTTCTGCTGGCGAGCGCGGCAAAGAGGCTACCGGATGCGCTACACCCCTGATGCTGTAGCTAAACATACGGGCGGCCATTCACTCGCAAAGATTTCGCTGGAGAACCGGCAGCTTTACTGGTATTGTAGTTTACTAGGGTTTGCAGCTAAACACTATCGCTCCAGTACGGCTAGAATGGTTTGTGCGGCTGTTTTCCTCGGCTCCATTCCCAGGATGTTTCTGGGAATGGCGGCATTTCGGACCCTGACGCCCATCGCAGTATACGGTAAAGTGATGGCGCTGGCCGCCAGAACATTCATCCGGCCAGCCGGGTGATTCGTGTTTATGCAGTCCCGCGGTTTGGGGTGAACGGATTTACCAGTGATCGGCATTAATTCAGGTTCGAGTTCATGTCCCATAACGACTTCGTATCCGTCACAATCGTAACGTATAATAGCGGCCGTTTTATTAAGAGATGCCTGGAATCGGTGCTCGAACAGCGGTACCCGAATAAGGAAGTCATCGTCATCGACAACGCCTCCACCGATGGCACCATCGACATCCTGGAACAGTTCGACGACCGCTGCCAGATCGTTTACAACGAGGAAAACGCCGGTTTCGCCGCTGCCCAAAACCAGGCCATCGGGCTGGCCAGCGGCCACTGGGTGCTCACGCTGAACCCGGACGTGCTGCTGCTGCCGAATTTCATCCAATCGCTGGTGGACGCGGGCAATTTCGACAAGAACATCGGCACGGTCTGCGGCAAGCTGCTGACCATGTCGTCTACCTTCGAGATCCCGGCCAAGCCCGTCGTGGATTCCACCGGCATCTACTTCAACCCCATGCTGCGGCACCTGGACCGCGGCAGCCAGGAAGTCGATAACGGCCACTATCTGCAATATGAGTTTGTGTTCGGCGCCACCGCCGCGGCGGCCCTTTACCGCCGCGAGATGATCGACGATATCTCGCTCCACGGGGAGTTCTTCGATTCCGACTTCTTCGTTTACCGGGAAGACGCGGATGTGGCTTGGCGGGCGCAGTTGCTGGGCTGGAAATGCATCTATGTGCCGTACGCCCGCGGCTATCACGTGCGCAAAGTACTGCCCGGAAATCGCGGCGCGCTGCCCCCCGAAATCAACATGCACTCGGTGAAGAACCGGTTCTTGATGAGGATCAAGAACATCTCGCCGGACTTGTACCGGCGGAACATTCTCTCGATCACGCTGCGGGACGTCATGGTGGTGATGTGCTGCTTGGTGTGGGAGCATTCGTCGCTGAGGGCGTTCTGGTTCCTGGCGCGGAATTGGCGGCGGGTGATGGCCAAACGCGCGGAGATCCAGAGCAGGCGCCGCGTGGACCATGCCTACATCGCCAGTTGGTTCAAATACGCCCCGGTGAGCGTGAAGGCTCCCAAGAAAGCGCCGCGGCTGGTGTCGCGTTCGCAAGCGGCCAAGACCTAAACGCGCGCGATGCGCATCGCCATCCTGGGCACCCGCGGCATTCCCGCCAACTACGGCGGATTCGAAACTTTCGCCGAAGAACTCTCTATCCGATTAGCGGACCGCGGCCATGCGGTTACGGTTTACTGCAGAGGTGGGGCAGGGCCGTGCCCTGCCTATCGACGCGTCCGCCTGCAGTATCTCCCGACTCTCCGCCACAAATACCTGGACACCATCGCGCACACATTCTTCTCCACGGTTCACCTGCTCGCGCATCGCGTGGATGTGGCGCTCTATTGCAATGGCGCCAACGCCATTTTCACCGTCCTTCCCCGGCTATGCGGAATGCCGGTGGTGCTGAACGTCGACGGCCTTGAGCGCAAGCGCAAGAAATGGAATCGCGCGGCCAAAGCCTGGTATCTGGTTTCGGAATGGCTGGCCACGTTTCTGCCGAATGAGGTCGTGACCGACGCGCGTGCCATCCAAGACTATTACATGCAGCGCTATGGTAAGCGCACTACGTTCATTCCGTATGGCGCGGAGACCGGCAAGGTGGAATCCACGGCAGCCCTGGAGGAGTTGGGACTGGAACCGGGCCGCTACTTCTTATATGTAAGCCGCATGGAGCCGGAAAACCACGCACTGGAAGTGCGCCAGGCATTCGAACGCGTGCACACGGACTTGAAGCTGGCGCTGATTGGCGATGCGCCCTACGCGCGCGATTACATCCGGCAGGTGCGCGAAACGCGGGATCCGCGCATCGTCATTCCCGGCGCGATTTATGGCCGGGGATACCATGAACTGGACTCTCACTGTTTCGCTTACATCCACGCGACCGAGGTCGGCGGCACGCATCCAGCCCTGATCGAGGCCATGGGACGCGGCGCGCTGGTTCTCTATCGCAACACCGCGGAAAATGCCGAAGTCGCTGGCGATGCCGGCATACCGTTCGGAGACGATCTGGCGGAGAAGATCGCACTGGCGCTGGCGATGGGCGAGGCGGAACGTGAAGCATTGCGCCAGCGCGCGCGCGCGCGAGTTGAGCGCGACTACTGCTGGGATGCCGTGGCCACGGCTTACGAAAATCTGTTCCAGTCGATAATGAAATGATGCCGCCGCCCTATCGCTCCTATGTGCTCGTCTCGCTGGACCAAATCGCACGCAACTATCGCAACGTCTGCGCGGCCGTGGGCGCGGGCGTCGAGGTGATGGCCGTGGTGAAGGCCGATGCGTACGGGCACGGCGCGCTGGCGGTTTCGCGCACATTGATCCGCGAAGGCGCGAAATGGCTGGCGGTCAGCTCCGTGGACGAAGGCGTGGCGCTGCGCATGGCGGGCATTGCGGCGCGCATCCTGGTGATGGCCGGATTCCTGCCGCAGGAGCGGGATGCCCTGGTGGAGTACGATCTCACGCCCACAGCGCATTCGCTCGAGGACATCGCGGAGCTGGATCGCATGTCCGAGCGCGCTGGGCGGCCGCTGGCCTTTCATCTGAAGATCGACAGCGGCATGGGAAGGCTGGGTACGCGCGCGCAGCCGGAGGAAATCGTGGCGGCGCTGGGCGCATTACGGCACGCGCGCATGGAAGGCTTGATGACGCATTTCGCCTCGGCGGCGGATTTCACTTCGCCCCAAACAGACCAGCAGTTGGTCCGCTTCCACGCATGCCTGGCGGCACTGCGCGAGGCCGGCATCGGCGTCGAATGCATTCACACTTCGAGCACCAATGCGATCGGCTACGCGCGCAGGGATGCATGGCACAATATGGTGCGGGCGGGACACGCGCTGTACGGTTATGTCTCGCCGCCGCGCGGCGCAGGGCTGGCACAGATCTTGGACGTGCAGCCGGCGCTCACCTGGAAAGCCAAGATCCTGGCCATCAAGGATATTCCCGAGGGCACCTTGGTGGGCTATGGCGGCACGTTCCGCGCGCCCTGCGCGATGCGCATCGCGATCCTGGGCGCAGGCTATGCGGACGGCGTGTTCCACCGGCTCTCGAATCGCGGCAAGGCGATCGCGGCCGGACAACTGGCGCCGATTGTTGGCACCATCTCGATGGACTTGACCACCATCGACGTGAGCCGCGCCCCGGAATTGAAGCCCGGCGACGATGTCACGCTGCTGGGTTCCGAGGGCGGCGAGCGGCTCGACGCGCAGCAGATCGCACGGGTTGCGGGGACCATCTCGTACAATATTCTGTCGAGCATCAGCGCGCGCGTGCGGCGTGTCTATATTTAACCGGCAGGTTAGACGATGAAGTTCTTCGTCAGTTACGCCAGCAAGGACGTGAAGTGGGCCAAGTGGGTTGTGTGGGAACTCGAAAATGCGAAGCAGCGGTTTCGCTGTATCGCCCAGTTCCGGGACTTCGCTCCAGGCATGAACTTCGTGAAGAGAATGCGAGAGGCCGCGGAGGCTGAGTCCACGCTGGCTCTATTCTCAGGCCGCTACTTCAAGTCCAATTACTGTACTCAGGAACTCGACGCGGCGCTCACCGGGACCCGCAACCGGCTATTACCGGTGCGCATCGAGACGTGTGACCCAGGCGCCTTTCTGCGAAATCGCATCCATATCGATCTTGTCGGCAAACCGACCGATTTAGCCAGGGAAGCCTTGTTGAGCGGGGTGGAAGCCTACGTCAGTCAGACACTCAAAGCCAAAAGGGATCGCGGCTTTCGGCAACGGCCGGATTTTCCAGGCTCATCCCAAATGCCAGTGCATCGGGCAGTTGCGTGGAGCGCAGCCGTCGGCGCTACCCTCCACGTTCTGTTCCTTGCCCCTGAAGTAGGAGGCCTGTCGCCCCGAAAACAACTGCGAGAAATGCAGAATGCCGTCGCCCAGGCGCGAAACGCTGGTGCGGTTCGCTTCAAGGGTGTCTTTCACGTCCACGTCGATACGCTGTTCGAAGAGTTGAATCGGGAATCGCCTAACGTGTTCCACTTCAGCGGCAAGCAGAGTGGAGGGGATATTCTCATGAGAACGGAAACGGGTACCCTCACGACGATTTCCGACACGGCGCTGGCGGGAATGTTTCAGTCGCTGGATCAGGGGCTCAATCTTGTGGTCATCGATACGTGCGCCTCGCTGCGCTGTGCGGCCAGAGTGGCCAAAGTCGTCCCATGCGCAATGGGAGTCGAAGGGTCCCCATACGAGGAGGACACCGTGGCGTTTTACAGCGTGTTCTACCAGGCGATCGCGTCCGGCCGTTCTTTGAAAGATGCCGCCGTTCAGGCCCAAACCGCGCTCAAATTCAGGAAGGTCGCAACCATCGACATTCCACGGTTATGCTGCCGACCGGGCCTGGACCCCGCATCGGTTTTTCTGGTCAACCCGAGTCGCATGGGCCGCCGCGTATCGCGTTAAGTGAACCGCATTCCGCTCTAAAACGCCCACGTCACGCTGGTATAGCCTGTGTTCGCATGATACCCCTGGTAAAACGATTCGAGGCCGAATTGTTCGTGATAGTTGTAATACTGCCAGCCTGCATTCCAGCGCAGCTTCTCGCGCAGCCGTATGGAAACGCGCGCCAGCGGCGCTTGGTAACTCAAGGGGAACGTTTGCACAGGGGCAAAGATCAGCGTCGTGGGATCGGTGGCGCCGGGCGGCGCGGCGGAACCGCGGCCATCGCCTGTATCCACCGTCACCGTGTAGCCCGCGTAAAGATCCACCCGCTTCGACAGCACGAAGCGCGCCACCAGATTCGCCGCATGAATGTTACTGATGTAAATTTGGTTGCTGGTTAAAGGAGAAACCGCCGCCAGCCCGGCGAAGAACGCGATGCCGGAGAGCGAATCCAAGTGCAGCTTCGAGTAACTGGCATCCAGCGTGAACCGGTCGCGCGGCGCCCACGATGCGTTTGCGCTGTAGTCCCGCGCGTGCGAGCTGTAGCTGCTCAACGTAACTGAATTATTGTTGTAATTCTCCTTGTACATGGCGCCCAGCGTCACTTTCTTGACCCGGTACTCGAATCGCCCGTTCAGCGCAACGTAATTACGCAGACTTACCGGCGCGAACGGCTGGTTCGCATGGCCGATTTCGCTTTCCAGGTTGATGGTCATGGCCTTCAAGGGCTTGATCCGGATGCCCACCAGCCCTTCCTGCAAAATGTTCACTTGCTCGTACATCGCGCCGCTGAGCGGTCCGGGAATCGCGTAGTCTTCGATATCCTCGATCCGGCGATCGGAGTAGTGATAGCCGCCATAAAACGCGAGCCAGGGCTTCGCACGATAGTGCAGATCCGTGGCATTGGCGATGGTGCGCAGCCCCAAGTACCGGAAGGAAATGAAATCGCTCGTTTGCGTCGCCAGGTTGAACTGCTCATAGTCGGATGTGCCGTCGATGCGGGTGCTGTCGATTGAAGTGTTGTTCACCAGGGTGAGCCGCGAAGTGGGAAAAACGCTGATGGAGAGGTCGCCAGTCAGCGACGGCCGCGACGCATCGCCGCCCACTGCCACCTGCTGGTTCTGTGCGCCCAAAGGTGTGACGCCGAACGCGTTTTCATTCAGGATGAAGTTGCCCTTTCCCTCCACGTAGGTCATACGGCCGTTCACCGCCAGCAGCTTACTGCTTTTGTTCAGATTGCCCAGCCAGTATGGGCTTGTGCCCCGATATGGCGCCGAGCGTTGAAACTGGGAGAGAGTAACTCCCGTGGACGGATTGTCTCCCGGCTCCAAGCCGTTTTCTTGATAACCGCTATCATCCTTGAAAAATATCCACGAGTGCAGCAGCGTTAGCTTGAAACCGCCCACGTCCACGTCTGCGCCCAAGCGGAATTCGTTCTGTTCGGTGCGCACATTCTCGAACACCGGGAACTCATTGCCCGCCGTGCCGCAATAAATGCTGCCATCGAAGCACAACTGCACCGTGGAAAGCGCCGGGCCGTCCTGCGTGTTGCGGCTGTAGCCCAGGTGAAACTGAATCTTCGACTGGGGCAGCAGGGTCAGGTTGTGGTCCTGCATGTGGCGGCCAGTGTCCATGAAGTGCAGACCTGCCGCTACGGGCAGGCCGGGATTGAAGTAGTCGTCCAGCCGCCATAGCATGTCATAGCGATACAACTTATTCTTTTCCACGCGCAGATTCACCGACTGATACGGATCGTTGCCCAGCCCGATCGTGGTCAGCACGATCTGGTCGAACCAGCGCCCATGGCCATCCTTCGAATTAACGCTGAGATTGCCGCTCAGGAGCCGTATGCCGTCGCCATAGTTAACATCGCTGCGATAGGTGCCGACGCTGCCCGCCACCGACGCGAAGCGGTAGCCGGTTTCGAAGGAATCCATCACGTTGTAGTCCCCCGTGTTATCGCCGCGCGGGGAGCCTGCCTGGTCGGGCGAAGGCGTTACTACCTGCTGCGCCAGCGCAACGTGCGCCGCTAGAAACCATCCGATGAGCAGCCGCCTTTGGAAGGCGGGCAATCCTGCCCGCAGCCGCCTTTCAGGCGGCTCTTTCCGCATTGGACGGGTGTTTTTCATGACTGGCGCCTACCGGAAGAAATAAGCATCGCTATTCGACCCGTGAATGCGCACGTGGCACAGCGTGCAGCGCTGATAGCGCGGATCCAGCATGTTATGCGTGTTCGACAATGCCGGGATGCCGTTGTTGCGCGTGCCGAAGTTGTCCGCGCCGTTATGGCATCGCAGGCACAAAGTGAAGACCACCGGCCGCGTCAGCAGTTTTGCGTTGGTCGACCCATGCGGCACGTGGCACACGCCGCAACCCTCCACGCGCACCGGCGGATGCTCGTAGGCAAACGGCCCGCGTTTATCCGCGTGGCACTTCAGACAAGGCTCCTGATTGCCCTCCGCGCGCGTCACCATCCCGGACCCGTCCGCCATACCCCACGCGGGTGCGAATGTCCCATGCGGGTTGTGACAATCCGTGCAAGTCATGAAGCCCTCGTTCACGCGGTGTTTGAAAGGCATGGAAAACTGCGCACGCACATCCGCATGGCAGCCGTAACATAGCTCGGTCTGTTTTTTCGCCAACAGAAATTGCGCGGCAGGGGATTTGTGGATCGAGTGACAATTGGTGCACACCACGTCCGCCAGCGAATGCTCGGAACGACGGATGTTCGCCTTCGAAAAATCTCGTGCGTGACAGTTCAGGCAGGTGTTCAGGACAGCTTTTGGATCCATCAGCGAGAAGGCGCGCGGGATGGTGGTCTTGCCGCCGCGGGCTTCCACGTGCGCCTTCCCCGGCCCGTGGCAGCCCTCGCAACCGGTGCGATCGGGCGGCTGGTCGCCGCTGGCGATACTTTTGTAGTGTGGATTCTTATAGAAGTTGAACCAGACGTCCGCGTGACAAGTCTTACATACCGTGCTGCCTACGTAGTCTTCCGCCGCCTTCAGGGCAGACACGGGCAGGCATGCGAGGCACGCGCAGAATAAGAGCCACCGGCCGGACACACTCTCAATATAGGGGAAAAAACGCTAAACACATGCAAATTCTACTTGCTCTACCCGTCCAGGCGGATGATCTTCTTCTGTATGGCGTACTGCACCAGTTGCGCCTTATTATGAATATCGAGTTTGCGCATCAGGTTGAATTTGTGCGCCTCAATGGTCTTCACACTGAGATTCAGCGTGCAAGCTATTTCTTTGACCGAATTGCCTTCCGCGAGGAATTTGAGAATCTCCAACTCGCGCCGCGTGAGAGTGTTGAACCGTGGCTGGCGCGTAGCCGAATGCACCCGGCTGCGGAAATCCTCCACCAAATGCGTGAGCATCCGCGGGCTCAGATAACTGCCGCCGCGGTGTACTTCCCCGATGGCCGACACCAGTTGCTCCGCCGGACTGTCTTTCAACAGGTAGCCGCTGGCCCCCGCCTCCATGGACTCAGCCAGGTAGTCTTCATCGTCGTACATAGTCAGGAACAGCACTTTGGTTTCGGGCCGGGCCTTGCGGATCTGCCGCGTGGCTTCGAAGCTGCTAAGCCCTGGCATGCTAATGTCCATTAGCACTACGTCGGGCCGGAGTTCCGCGGCTTGCGCGATGGCATCCGCCGCGTTGGCGGCCTCGCCCACCACCTCGAGGTCCGGTGTAGCGGAAAGCAGGGTTTTGATACCTTGCCGGAATAGTGTGTGATCGTCGGTCAAAAGCGTTCGAATCGCCATAGTTGTCTCACTGGCAGGCTGAAGCCCGCCCCACCTAGCCGGAAATCGGCAATCGCATGGCAATCGTAGTGCCATGCCCAGGGCTGCTGCGGATCTCCAAGTGGCCGCCCAACAGGGCGACGCGCTCGCGCATGCCTTTCAACCCGAACGAGTTCGGCTGAGCCACCGCGCTGTCCACATCGAACCCGACGCCGTCATCCTTGACATTCAGTTCCACTAATGTATCGGTGGATTTCAGCAGAAGGTTTACCCCCGAAGCCCTGGAGTGTTTGCCGATATTCTGATAACACTCCTGCACCACCCTGTAGATGGCGGTGCCCGTTTCGCGCGGCAGGTTGGCGGAACCAGGAGTCAGCTTGATGCGCAGCTTAATAGGATACAGCTTCCGGAAACGCGCGCTCAGGTGGCGAATGGCGGCGGGCAGTCCCAATTCCTCAACCGCCGTAGGATGCAGCGCGGCGATGATGCGGCGGACCTCCGCGATGATGCGCTCCGTCACACCCCGCGCCTCGGCAAGTTTAGGTTGCAGATCCGGCGGCGCGCTCTTCTCCAGCATTTCCAGGTGCAGCCGCAAGAACAGCATGGATTGGCCGGCCTCATCGTGCAATTCCCTGCCGATCCTCCGGCGTTCCTCCTCTTCGGCCTGCAGCAGGTGCGCGGCCAGCGAACGCACCTGCTGTTCGCGCGCCGCCAGATCCTGGATCAGGCGGGCTCGCTCCGCGCCGCGCAAGCACCGCTCCGCGAACGCGTTCAGCAGGTCCAACTCCCGCGGCAGCCACCGGTACGGCGTCGGAAAACCGAATTGGACGAGTCCTTTCAGCCGCCCGTCCGCGAAAAACGGAATCGACCAGTAGGATTGAAAGACGCCGCGCATGCCCTTATCCAGCACCAACTCTTCGTCGCGGGTGCCGGCGGCGATATAGCAGGGCCGCGCCAGCCGCTTCATGGCACGCGCGCCCATGGGGGGGCGATCCCCAATGGGGATCAACCGGCCCGCCTGCGCCCGGAACGTGCGCGTCAGGATCAGAATGAAACGATGTAGCAGGTCGTCCAGGCCGGTAGCCTCCATCTCGGCACGGAGCAGGCCATAGAAGGCTTGCGTCTCCGCCTCGCGCACCTGATAGTAAGCGTTATTAACGGCCAGTAGAGTGCGGAAGTGCAATTGCTGCCGTACACCTTGTAGCGCCGCTTGCTGCCGTGGCAGCCGTTTAGCCAGCAGGCCGTCGATCTCGCGGTTGTATTCGCGCAGCGCGTCGACCACCCCCATCGGGGCGACGTTCAGCTTGGCCATGCGCCGGCTATTGTAGGCCACCTGCTCGAAAAAGTCGGCCGGGCTGCGGCCGGCGCACGCCAGGCGGGCGGCCGCTCCCGAAGTGATCAGGGATAGGGCTTTGAGTTGCCGCGCATCGCAAGCCTCCGCGGGCGGATTTGCCTTCAAGTGACGCCGTAGAGCCGCGTCCAGGCGCGGCAGGTGCGGTTCGATCAGACGGGCGAAGTTCGCCAACTGCCCGGCCAGCGGTTCGCCGAACATATCGGCGGTATGCGCGGCATGAGATTGTGCCAATAGTGTAGGTGGCGGGGGAGCCGGAATGTTCTCGCAATCCTCGCGCTGCGAGCCGACCGTCCATGACGCGGCGATGTCTCATAGAGGGAAATCCGGCAGTGGGCTACTTTGCCCGCTTCCGACAGCGACTGATCGAGACGTAGGCATCGCTGAAGATCAATTGACGGCTCCCGATTGGCTAGCACAGCGAGCTAAGGAACTCGATAGCAGTCTTTCAGGCCAAGAGCAACCGGCGTCCCTTCGGCTCGGGAACCGGGTCGCCAAACTCTTTCGCCGTGTCGATCCATAAGCGAATCGCATCCTGTGCGTTGCTCAGGGCGCGGACCTGCGTGGGGCCGTGTGCAGCGCATCCCGGAAGCTCGGGCACTTCGGCGACGAAAGCCTCGTCCTCCTCGCTCCAATAGATGATGACTTCGTATTTGGTCATTGTTTGAAACGAAGCTTTGCTCTTAGGATGGCCGCCCGGACCGGCGTCGGCGGTACCGCTGAGAAGCCGTTCAAGCGTCTTCTCAGTTCCCATAACGCCATTCTACATGGCGCCTTCAACTATCGTTCGCCCCCGTCTCACCGCCCCGCCAAACCATCCTCCGAAGTAAACGGTGACGCCGGCAATCCCGCCGAGTTATATAGATTCACCACCGGCGAATTGGCCCAACCATACCGGACATACTTCGCCTCGCCCACCCCAGCCCCGCCGACCACGACCGTCTTCCCCTCAATCCGCGCGGACGCGCTCACAAACCGGCCACTGTCTCCGGCGATCTCGAAGCCTTGCACATCGCCTCCCTTGGCTACCAGTCCATCGGCCGTGTGATCGAACCACACCCGCATGCCTTCCCCCTCCGGCGTCGCCTGTCGAAACAGCGGCCCGGAATATTCCACGTTTTCGCCATACGCCAGCGCCCGCGCCGCCAACGCCAACCGCGCGCCCACCGTCTGCTTGTCCGCCGGATGCACATTGTCCCGATTCCCGACATCGATGGTCACCGCCATCGCCGTATTCGCCACCGAAAGCGTGCGCCGCTGCGCCTCGCGGATCGTCGGCCATCCTTCGTCCGCGCCCGATCCGAAGCTGGAGATTTGCACGAACAGAAATGGGAAATCGCCCTCGTGCCACTGCGCGCGCCAGTCGGCAATCAAGGCCGGAAACACTTTGCCGTACATCGGTGCGAACCCCGCCCGGCTATTCGACTCGCCTTGATACCAGATCGCGCCCTTGATGGCGTAGTCCACGGCCGGCGCCACCATTCCGTTAAACAACGCAGCCGGAGCCCAGGACGCGGGGTCCGGGCGCCAGTCGTGATGCGGCGGCGCATGTCCCGCCTGCCGCGCCGCCAGATCTTCGCGCCGCTCCTGCGCCAGTACCTCGGCGGCCTCGGCTTGTGCCTTCATCATGTGCGCGCGCGACGCGAAAACCGGCATCAGCCCCGCCTCCGCCGCGATGCCTTCCAGGCTTATCCACGCTTCGGCCACCGTGCCACCCCACGTGGAATCGATCAGTCCGATGGGCACGTGCTCTCGCGTGGCAAGCTCGCGCCCGAAGAAGTAAGCCACCGCGGAAAACGTGGCTGCCGTCTCCGGCGAGCAAACCGTCCACGATGCGGGGCTATCCCGCAGAGGGAAATCCGCAGCTTTGTTGGGGATGTGCAGCAGCCGCATCTGCGCCTGGCCGGCATGCGCGATTTCCTCGGCGGAGTCTTTCAAAGGCGCCCCGGGAAAGCCTTTCAACGGCATTTCCATATTCGACTGGCCCGACGCGAACCATACGTCGCCAATCAGAACATCGTCCAACACGATCCGGTTGCTGCCGGTCACCGTGAGTGGGTACGGTCCGCCCGCCGCCTCGGGAGGCAGGAAAACGCTCCAGTTTCCCAAGCCGTTGGCGACAACGTCGCGGCTGACTCCATGCAGCGCGACAGAAACTTTCTCCCCCGGCGCTGCCCAACCCCAGACGTGAATCGGCCTGTCGCGCTGCAAAACCATATGGCTGCTGAGAATCCCCGGCAGTTTGACCTCGCTCTGCCCAACGCGAGGATGCCAGACCAGCAAAACTGCGAGCGCGGCAAACCGGATGGTAGTATGCATGAGCATAAAGTATCACCCGTCAGAGCAGATCCAAGAACTCTTCCTCGGTAAGGCCCGCCTGCTTCAGAATCCGTTGCCTGACGAAACTCGGCGGTAAGTCCTTGCCGTGGATCGGCACGGTTACCCGGCTCTCTGTCCTGGTGGGATGCAGAAGCCGGGCATGGCTACCGCGCTGGTGATGGACGTAAAATCCGGCCTTCAGGAGCGCTGCAATAACTTGCTTCGGCTTCAGGGGAGCGATGCGCTGAGGCATTACGGGCCGCTACGGGATGGTGACTTCGACCCGCTCTGTCAACAGTTCTTTCACGTCGCCCGGAATGTGCTCGCCGGTTTCCAGGGCGCTCTCCAAGTAACACTGGATGGCGTCTCGCGCCATGGCGCGCGCTTCTTCCATCGTTTCGCCGTACGTGCAGATTTCCGGGAGCGCCGGAACAAAGACGTTGAAACCGCCTTCGGGCAGCGGCTCGAATACCACGGTGTAGCCGTATTCCCGCCGTCCCGCTGCGATTGTGCGATTCTCGGCCATGTGCGTTGACAATGCCTGCCAATGTTGATTTCATTGTACGGCCCCGTTCCCCTTGCGTCAAATCGCCGCCCCGGATTCGGTCGCTCCGCCCGCCCTTGACAGGAATACTCCCCCATGCAAATTGAGCAGGCATACAATCAGCAGTCGTTTCGAGATGCGAAGTTCACGGTCACCGCTCCGCCAAGAGTCCCGCCCTCCTGCTTTCAATCGCTTGCGCAAAATGCCGCCGGCGTCGCCAAACATGCCCCAGTAATATGTAAGCGAAAGGACCGGGCCACGCGCGCGCAACGAAATTGGTTTTTTTCCCAACACCCCATCTATGGCAACCGAAAAACAAATCGCGGCCAATCGCCGCAATGCCCTGAAATCGACCGGTCCCCGCACCCCCCGCGGTAAGGCCTTCACCCGCCTCAACGCGCTCCGCCATGGCCTGCGCGCTGCCGCCGGCACTCCGCTAGGCGAAGATCTCAAAGAACTGACTCAAATTCGCAACCAATTCATGATGCGCTGCCAACCCCAGACTGCGGAGCAAGTTCACTTCCTTGAGCAGATGGCCACCTCACGCTGGCTGTGGCTCCACTGGCAAAGGACCGAAGCCCGCGTCCTCAGCAAAGCCTCCACGAAAGGTCCGGCCAGCCAAATCGCCATTCTTGACCGGCTCTCTGTGCGCCAAGCCAGCTATGAGCGCGCATACATGAAAGCGTACCGGCAATACCAGCGGTCCAGCGCCTGAAACCGTACGCAATTGGGTTCGTCCATTTTGGACATCGAAGTAACTAAGAAACTTATTGGCTTAGAACGTAAGGAAATGCAAATATGGCTACCGACATAGAAGTCGCGGCAAACCCCGGCAATGCGCCGAAATCCACGGCCCCCCACACTGAAAACGGTGTGCCAGTCTCCCGCCTCGACGGCCTACGCCACAGTCTGGGCGTCAAGCCCGATGGCATCTCCATGGGAGACCACAGCGAGCTGTTTCAAATCGAGCGCGACCTCACCCGATCGTTCCAGCCGCGAACCTCCCGACAAGAAGACTGGATACTACAGATGGCCTACGCCCGCTGGCAACTGCTCCGCTGGCGACGCGTTGAGGCCGAGGAACTCAGCGAACCCTCGTTCTCCGATCCGCAATGCCAGGCCCGCGCCATGGAGCTGCTCACCTACCGCCAGGCCCGTCAGCAGGCCGCCATCAACAAGGCGTTCGAGCGATTGCAGCGATCCGCCCGCACCCGAACGAAAGCTAAACCCCCGCCCGCGCCCTGATATCATAAAGATTCCCATGCAAATCGAGAAGGTCTACGAGCCCCAGCGGTTCGAGCCGCACTGGGCCAAGTGGTGGATCGACTCCGGCATCTTCCACGCCTCCCAAAAAGCCCTCCCGCGCGTCTTTTCGCTCGTCATCCCGCCGCCCAATGTCACCGGCTCGCTGCACATCGGGCACATGCTCGAACACACCGAAATCGACGTCACCATCCGCTGGCATCGCATGTGCGGCGACGATACCCT
>JBEKTJ010000087.1:0-27761 GCA_049516155.1 Bryobacteraceae bacterium | reverse complement strand
GGCTCGCGGCGCTCGGCGTGGCTAAGAAGCGCGGCGGCCTCGTCGTCGTTGGGATTTCTTTCGAGCACGGCGCGGAAGCTGTCCGCCGCGGCCGGAAACTGTCCGGCCTTCCACAACGCATATCCCAGGTTGAAGTGATAGTCCGGGTCCGCGCTGTCGCCTTCCAAGGCCTTGCGGAAACTCTCGATGGCTGCCGTAAGGTTGCTGCGCGTTTGGGCCGCGCCCAAGTCGTTATAGACTTCGTTCAGCGGCACGCTGCCCGCGACCGTTTCGAAAGATTGAACGGCGGGCGTGTAGTCGCCCATCTGGTAGTTGCACAGGCCTAGAAAGAATTGCGCCTCCAGGTAGTGCGGGTCGCCGCGACGCACGCGCCCCAGCCATCCGGCAGCCACGCGGTAATCTTTTTTGGCCCAATACGACTTGCCCAGTTGGAAGCACGGCTGCGAATACGCGGCGTCCAGGCGCGCCGCCTGCATGAAGAAGCGGTGCTGCTGCTCCGGGTTGGCGGCCAGCAACCCGCGAATATAGCTCTCGAGCGCATCCAGCCGCACGCGCGGCCGGGCGCGCAGAAACTCGTCTTCGGCGGGCGCGGTCTTGGGCGAGAGCGTCTTCAGCACCTGCCAGCTCAGCCTCGCTTCAAGAGCCGCCAGATCTTCCACTGCCCCCGACTCTTCCAGCTCCGAGCCCTGCTCGAACCGCTTTAGGTTGAGGATGCGCGCGCCGATGCGCAAGACGCCGCGCGATGCGCCGCCCGCACCCGGTCCCACCGGCGCCAGATCGTAATGTCCGTAGACCACCTCGGAGGCGTCCAGCGCTTCGCCGGCCTTGATGACGGATGCACGCGTCAGCAACGCATTCCGCCGTATCGACAGGCGCCGGAAAGCTTCCAGGCGGTCCTCGCGCTCCAGCGCCAGCATGCCTTCGGCAACCAGAGACTCACGCACGGCCTCGGAAATGCTTTCGCCGATCCAGTCCACATTCGTGGAATTAGTTGTATTCGATTGGTTCGAAAAGGGAAGGACCAGCACCGTCTCCGCGTGCACGGCAAGCACCCCGGAGACAATCCAAAACAAAACAACCAGCCGCTTCATCTCCCTTCAGTGTAGCAGCGCGATTCGAGAGGGTTCTGGGTTACACCCCAGAACCCCGCATTCCGACTCCTGCCTTCTGACTCCTGCCTTCTGCCTTCTGTCTCCTGCCCTCTTAGTTCAGCACCAGCTTCATGTTCGTCCCGCCCAGCCGGATCTCTTCGATCTTATTCTTGCCGTCGGCGTTGGCGTAAGTAATGGAAGTGGATGGATATTTGCCCTCGCCCGTTTCGACCTTGACAGCCGCCTCGGTGGTTTCACGGCCGTGCTTGATGATGATTTTCTGGTCCTGCAACTCGAACTTGTAGTCGCCGGCCTTAAGTTCAGTGCCGCCAATCATGGTCGGCTCAAACAACGTGACAGTGAACGACTTGGTGCTGGCGAAGGCCATCCCGGCCACCAGACATGCGAACAACAATGCTTTCTTCATACGGTAGTTTGCTCCTTCAAGCGGTAGACGACCTAGAGGTGCGCCTTCGCACGGGGCCGTCTAATTGAGAAGACGGATTCAAATCGAAAACGTTGTACGGCGCAGTATCAGCAAGTTGTCAGGAATTCGCGCACCAGGGCGACGGCTGCACCCTGAATGTGCGGTTCTTCGCCGAAACCCTTGAGCCAATGCATGTCCGGTTCCTTGCGGAACCAAGTCATCTGCCGCTTGGCATAATTCCGGGTGTTGCGCTGGGCATAGAAGAGCGCCTCTTTGGCGTTCAGTTCGCCGCGCAAGAGTTGGACCGCCTGCCGATAGCCGTGCGACTCGAACGGCTTCGACTCTGGGGGAAATCCCCGCTCGAGGATGCGCTGCACTTCGTCCGGCAATCCGGACTCGAACATGCGGCGGCATCGCTCGTCCAAACGCAGATAGATCCGGTCGCGATCCGGCGTCAGGCCGATCTTGATCGTGCGATAACCCACTAGCGCATCGCGGCCTTCGCTGAACATCTCGGTAACGGGCCGGCGCGCAAGCAGGCAAACCTCCAGCGCGCGCATTACCTTCGGCACGTCGTTACGGTGAATGCGCTGCGCGGCGGCCGCATCGAACCTCCCAAGCACGCGGTGCAGCGAACCCGGTTTCCGGCGTTCGTGCGCGGTCAACCGCTCGCGGAGGGCTGCGTCCCGTGCAGGCCCACGGAACAACCCCTCAAACAATGCCCGCAGATAGAATCCGGTGCCGCCGGCGACAACGGGAAGCCTCCCGCGGCTCGAAATCGCCGCCAGCGCCGCTCGTCCTAGTCGCGCGTACTCGCCGGCCGTGAAGACCTGATCCGGGTCCAGAATGTCGATCAAATGGTGCGGCACGCCACGCATCTCCGCCTTGGTCAGCTTGGCGGTTCCAATGTCGAAGTAGCGGTAAATCTGTAATGAATCGCAGTTCACCACTTCGCCGCCGAATTCTTCGGCAACGCGTAGAGCCAATTCGCTTTTGCCGGCGCCGGTCGGCCCGGCGATGGCCACGACTGTTTTCAAACAGACCCCTCCGATAGGTAACACATCTGCACCGGCCGCCGCCGTTATACAATGAGAAGGAACGATTCGACCTCTCCAGGCATCTAGGTCGAAAGGAACCACACACGATGAATTTTCCCCTTAAAGCGCTTTTCTTGGCCCTTCCGTGGGCGTGCCTGTCCTATGGGCAGACCCCTGCGGCAACCGCACCGCCGGTCGATAAGGCCGCTGCTTACTATAACTTTTCGATGGGTCATCTGTACGCCGAACTGGCCGGTGTTTACGGCAATCGCAGCGAATACGTAGTGAAAGCCATCGACTACTACAAGCAGGCGCTGAAGCTGGATCCGGGGGCCAGCTTCCTGTTCGAGGAATTGACCGACCTGTACATCCAAAGCGGCAGGCTTAAGGACGCCGTCACCGAGGCCGAAGATATTCTGAAGCGCGAACCAAACAATTTGGATGCCCGCCGCATCCTGGGCCGCATTTATACCCGCATGATCGGCGATACGCAGCAAGGCAAGATCAACGAGGAGATGTTGCGCGCCGCCACGGAGCAATACGAAAAGATTGTCGCCAAGGATCCCAAGGACATCGAGAGCTGGCTGACGCTCGGCCGCCTTTACCGCACCGCGCACAGCTCCACGGATGCTGAAAAGGCCTATGCGCAGGCGTTGGCGATCGACCCGGCCAACGAGGATGCGCTCACCGGCTTGGCCATCGTTTACTCGGATGTCGGCGATACTAAGAAAGCGATTGAAAAACTACAGGCGGTCACCAACAAGGACCCTAATCCCCGAACGTTGGCCGCTTTGGCCAGCGCGTACGAACAACTCCACGATTATAAGAGCGCCGCCGAAGTCTTGCGCAAGGCTATCGATCTGGACCCCGAAAACAGCCGGGTCAAACGCGCCCTGGCGTACAATCTGCTGAACTCCGACAATCTGGACGAATCGCTCAAATACTACAAGGAATTTGTCGAGGACGACCCCCACGACACCGAAGCTCTGCTGCGCATTGAGGAGATTTATCGCGAAAAGCGGGATTTCGCCAAAGCGCGTGAGTCCCTGAACAAGGCCAAGGCCGCCGACCCTGAAAACTTGGAAGTGCGCTACGACGACGTGAATCTGCTGGCCCTGGAAGGCCAGCCGGATAAAGCCATTGAAGCGCTGAAAGCTCTGCTAAAGGACACCGAGCGCAAGACTTACTCGGAATCGGAAAAGGGTATTCGTCACAATCTGCTGGAACGTTTGGGTGAGCTTGACCGCGGTACGAATCAAAATCAGGCCGCCATCGACACCTTCCGCCAGATGGCCGACCTGGAACCGGATTCCGGCGCCCACGCCGCGGTCCAGATCATAGAGACGTATCGTGCGTCCAAAGACTTTAAGAACGCCCGGGTAGAAGCCGACTCCGCGCTGAAAAAGTATCCCGACGATTGGGAGGTGAAGCGGATCCACGCGGCGGTGCTGGCCGATACGGGCAAAGTCGATCAAGGAGTATCCGAATTGCGCGCTCTGCTGAAGGGCGATCACGATCGCGAAACCCAATTGGCCATCGCCGAACTCTACGAGAAAGCCAAGCGGTATGAAGATATGGTCAAACCGCTGGACGCGGCCGAGAAGCTTTCGGAGACCAAGCCCGATAAGGAAGGCGTCTACTTCATGCGCGGCGCCATGTACGAGCGCCTGAAGCAATACGACGCCTCGGAGGCCGAGTTCCGCAAGGTGCTGGAACTGGACCCCGATTACGCCAGTGCGCTGAACTACCTCGGCTACATGTTGGCCGATCGCGGCGTCCGGCTGGATGAGGCCCAAAAACTGATCTTGCGCGCCCTGGAACTGGTTCCCGATAACGGAGCGTTTCTGGATAGTCTCGGCTGGGTCTACTTTCGTCAAAACCGCCTGGAAGATGCCGAGCACGCTTTGGTGCGGGCTCTGTCGAAGAGCGAAGTGGGCGCGGATCCGACCGTACACGACCACTTGGGAGATGTCTATCTGAAGTTGGGAAAAACAAAGGATGCCATTACCCAGTGGCAGGCATCTTTGCAGGAAGCCAAGACCGAGTCGGATTCCGATATGGAACCCGGCGAACTCGCCCAGATCAACAAGAAGCTCGAGGACGCTAAGGTTCGCTTAGCGAAGGAAACCGGCGCATCCAAGTGATCCCGCCCGAAATCCGACCTGAATAGAGGTATGCTTGGTTATGCCCGCGCTGGGGTGTAACGGCGGGCCGAGAAAAGGAACTTGCTCCCATGAGTCTGAAGATCAATGTGCGTGAAAGCGGTAACGTGGTGATTCTGGACCTGAACGGTCGAATCACTATAGGCGAAGAGACGGCTGCGCTACGGGACGCCATTAAGGAACACGTCGAAAGCGGGCAAAAGAGCATTTTGCTCAACCTTGCGGAGGTGGGCTACATCGATAGCACGGGGTTGGGTCAGTTCGTGGGTAGCTTCGCCACTGTGACCAGCAAGGGCGGCCAGCTCAAGCTGCTGAATCTGCAGAAAAAGTTGCAGGAATTGATGGCCATCACCAAGCTCATCACCGTCTTCGAGACGTTTACCAACGAATCGGCTGCCGTGCGCAGCTTCGCGGCCGCCGCCAGCGCAAGCTGATAACCCAGGCTTGGTGGGGCCGGCGCTTCCACCTGCTCATGGCTACTCGACGTCCGCAGGATCCACAGCCTTCCGGTCTCCAGCCGTGGCCCAACGAATATAGGCGACGATGTCCGCAATCTGCTGGTTCGTGTAGCCGCCCACGGCTGGGGGGTGCTTCCAGTTCGCATTGTCCGACTTCGACTGCACATCCCCCGGAGCGAATTTTCGCAGCTCGGGAGGCGTCTTCGACAGATCGTAGTACTGCATCGTCGTGGCGTCCGCGGAAACCTTCATCGCCGGGAACGGACCGCCGTCCTTCAGCTTGATGGTTTCGACGTACTCCGTGCGCGATGCGCGGATGGCGGTAACCAGGGCACGCACGCCTACGCGCCCCAGAACTTTGAGATCCGGTCCAACCGCCGTGCCGCGGCCCTTCAAGGCGTGGCAGGTGCCGCAACCGGTATCCGCAAAAAAGAGCGCTTGACCGCGATCGATCTGCGGGGTCGGCGTGGACGCCTGCAAGAAGAGCAAAACAGATAACCAGATCATTAGATTCTCCGACCCTATTATAGTTGATGCCGGAGCTTTTGGGCACGGCGGTTCTACATTTCCAGCTTTCCTTTATACAGCATGTCGCGCAGCCGGAATTCCGCCTCGTGGTAGGGGCCATAGCCCGGCAGATACAAGTCGAAGGCGACAGCCTTGTCCCGTTCGTTCGCCTCGCGCGGATAGACCAGCCGCAGGAAAGGGTCGGCCGGCACCGGTGGAAAATGCCCTTCCATCTTGTACTTCCGGCCGCCCACGCGCATGATGGACTCCTCCTCCATTCGGTGCGCTTCTTCCTCGTCCGCTAGCGGCGTCAAGTTCTTGTACGCAATGGCAACTATCAGCTTATTTGCGCCCTCATGCGCGATATATTCGACGTACTCCTCATTGAGGGGTTTACCGCGGCGGCGAGCCAACTCCGCTTCCGCCTCCCGCATCGGCCGCGCAGAGGGCAGGTAGACTTGCACGGCGGGCGCGGGTTCGGCCATCTCCGCCCAAGGACTGTCGTGTAGCAGCAACTCGATCTGGGCATCGGTCCAATCGCTGGGGGCCTTCGTTTCCCAGAAAGGCGCGGCCAACAGAGCCAACAATACGCACATCAGATGCATAATAGTTCCAATATGGCAGAAACCCGGTATCGCGGCCGCCGCGCCACCTCCATCGAGAACGAGCGAGTGCGCGTCACTGTGCTGTATGAAGGCGGCCACATCGCCGAGATCCTCGACAAGGAGAGCGGTGTCAATCCGCTGTGGACGCCTCCCTGGGAGTCGATCGAGCCTTCTACCTACGATGCGCGAAGGCATCCGGAATATGGCGCCGACGCCGAAAGCAAGCTGCTAAGCGGCATCATGGGGCACAACCTTTGCATAGACATCTTCGGCGGGCCCTCGCCGGAGGAGGCCGCGGCCGGCCTTACGGTGCATGGCGAGGCTTCGGTAGCCGTCTATGAGATAACGGCCTCTCAGAGCGAACTGACGCAATGGGCGCGCTTGCCGCAAGCGCAGTTGCGTGTGGAGCGGCGCATCGTATTGGCTGGCCGGACCGTGGAAATTATCGAGGCGGTGGAAAATGAGGCTATCACCGACCGGCCCATCGCCTGGACCGAGCACGTCACGCTAGGGCCGCCATTCCTGGAGAAGGGCGTGACTGAGTTCCGCGCGCCGGTGACGCAGTCGCAGGTATTGGAGGAGGGCGGCGGGGATTTGCGGCTCTACACCGACGCTCCGGTTTCAGGCGGATTCACGACGCATTTGCTGGATCGGGAGCGCGACACCGCGTTCTTTGTGGCTTGGTCGCCGCGCAGCCGGTTGGCTTTGGCATATATCTGGCGGCGATCGGACTTCCCGTGGCTGGGAGTCTGGGAAGAGAACTATAGCCGCACAAGCCCACCGTGGAACGGGCGGACGCTCACGCGCGGTATGGAGTTCGGTGCTTCGCCCATGCCCGAGACGCGCCGCCAGATGATCGAGCGGGGCAGCTTGTTCGGCGTGCCGGCTTTCCGGTGGATTCCGGCACGGACCCGCGTGGAAGTAAGATATCGCGCGGTGGTGGGCCGGGCCGAGGCGGCGGACGAGGTTCGGTTTGATTATTGAGCTGCGTCCCGGATCGCGCGGCGATTTGGCTTCGATCGCTCAAATTCAAGCCGCGTCTCCCGAGGCGTCCCAGTGGGACGTACCCGAGTACCTGAAGTACGATTTGCTGGTGGCGGTGTGCGACGGGTGCGTCGTCGGATTCGCCGTGGCGCGGTGGCTGGCCGAGGGCGAAGGCGAGTTGCTGAATCTGGCTGTAGATCCGGCTCTGCGGCGGCGCGGTGTGGGACGCCGACTGATCGCGGCGGTGACCTCAAGTCATCCGGGTCTGCTTTGGCTGGAAGTGCGGGAGTCCAACCTCGGTGCCCGTAAATTGTACGAAGCATTAGGCTTCTGTGAAGCCGGATACCGTCCGCGCTATTATCCGGACTCTGCCGAAAGGGCTATTGTCATGAATGTTCATTCATGATAATGTCACAGTAGACGGCAGGTTCGATCTGGGGCCTGCCGCACTTCTCAAACCGATGAAGTGAAGATTACCCACCGAGCCTCGTTCCCGAACCACCGACTCGGCGTGGCAACCTCACTGGGAGGAACTGCCCCAATATGGAACGGAACGCACAGGAAGAATTCAAAGCGCATCTGATGGAGACAAACGCGGAGTTTCGCCAGCTTGCCGCGACGCATTGCGATTACGCGAAAAGGCTGGATGAGCTGGAAGCTCTGCCGCACTTGACCGACCAGGAACAACTGGAGGAAGTGCGTTTGAAGAAGCTGAAGCTCCGTTTGAAAGACCAGATGGAAGCGATTGTGAGCCAGTACCGCGCTCAGCAAGTCGCTTGACGTCGGGTGCGCTGAATTTTGAGCGATTCGAAGCCCGGTCTGGTTCATCCAGCCGGGCTTTTCGTTTATGCAGGGGTATGAGCTGGGCCAGACTGTCGATGGCGGTCTGATCCACTTGGAGCTGCAAAGCAGCAATGACGCAGAGATGCCATTCCGCATGCTCGAATATTGCATGGGCGTGCAACGGCTTTTCGGACAGTTCCCGCGCCAAATCTTGCTCTATGTGGACGAAGCGCCGATGCACATGGAGACTAACTGCGCGGCCCGGAGTTGTCGTTCGAGTACCGCCTTCATTGCGATCCTGGCGCGATTGCGGGATGACAGAGAAGCGGTCCACAGGATCGTGAAGTGGATTGCGTTACTGCCGGCGGCGGAGGGGGAGACCGCTTTGGCCCAATTGACCATCCTGGCAGGATTGAGGCACTTGGCGAGAACGGCAGCAGGAGACACGGAACATGCCGATTGATTTGGATCTTCGGGATCACGAAACTTTGGGACCCCTGTTTATGGCCGCGGGACAGAAAGGCGAGTTGACCATCCTTCGCCGCCAGATTGCGAAGCGCTTCGGCGCTCTGCCGGGTTGGGCCGCGGAAAGGCTGGCAGAGCTATCGACGGCCGAGCTGGAAGAGTTGAGTGAGCGGGTCTTGGACGCGCGGAGCGTGGAAGATCTGTTGGGGTAACGCGGCAGCAACGGGCGCGGCTCGAGTATGCGGGGACGGCGTCGCGCCGAGGCCTTAGTTGTGGGGGAGCGGCGTTGTGTCAGCTTACTGCGCAGACACTATTTCCAGGAGCGCGCCAGACGCAGGAATATGACATAATTATGCGCATGAGCGCGTTATCCAATTTGGTGTCGATCGAGGAGTACCTGCGTAACACGTACCATCCGGATTGCGATTACGTGGATGGCGCTATCGTGGAGAGAAACGTGGGTGGAAAAGACCACGCGAAAGCGCAGCGGGAGGTGCTGCTTTATCTTCACCAGCACCAGCGGCAGTGGGGTATTTTTGTGATCCAGGAGCAGTGCGTGCAAGTCTCTCCATCGCGCTACCGGGCGCCGGATGTTTGTGTGGTGCTCGGCCCCGAGCCCGATGAGCAAATCTTCACCAAGCCCCCATTTCTTTGCATTGAAGTTTTGTCGCCTGAGGACCGCCTGAGCCGCATGCAGGAAAAGATCGACGATTATCTGCGATTCGGCGTCCGCTACGTGTGGCTCATCGACCCCTACCAGCGCCGAGCTTGGATCTACACGCAGGATCAAATCCGCGAGGTGCGCGACGGATTACTGCGCACCGCCGAACCCGAGTGGATCGTTCCGCTGGCCGAAGTGCTTGGCTAATCCGAGTAAATTACGTTGAGCATGGCGGCCAGCCGCACCCCACCCTTGTACAACTGCATGCGCACTACGTCGATCGAAGCGGCGCCGTAGGAGCGCGGCCCATCCACCTTGACGTCGCGCAGGGTTTCCGGCGCTTCGGTGGCGCAGTTGCGCGGCTGCACGTCGATGAACTTGGGGATCACCGGGAGACGCGGGCGCGCCTTGGCATACACCTGCGATTTGGCGATGCGGAAAGATTCGCGGGCGATCCGGTCGATGCCGCCGTAGTCCTCCCACCGCCGCACCTTGCCGCGAAAGCGCGATTCCATGCCGGCCATCATACTGGGCCCATCGTGCGCCATCAGCTTGTTCACCAGTGTAATGTCCCAGACCGCATGCAGATTGTGCATGGGATCGAAGCCCACCACGTTAACGCAGTTGCCGCCGGCATCGGCATCGCTTACGCAATGCAGCGGCTGATGAATGTCGCCGGCGAAGTGCATCAGGAAGGCCAGTTCCTTCGATTCGGGCCACGCGCCGTCCGAGCGATGCTCTTTCAAGTTCACCAGATACTCTTTCATCTTGCCGACGATGCAATTCCCTTGCGGGCAGCGCTCTTCCATGTGCGCGGGACCCTCGAATAAGCCGATGTCGATATAGTGCCACGGCGCTGTCGCACCCTTGCCGCCCTGCATGTGATCCGGCCAGATAGCGGCACGCGCCATGGCGTCGGCCACCGAGTCGGCGGCGCCGGAAGACGCGGCAAACGTGGCGTCGCGGCGCAGGAGATTCGCCACCGCTTCCCGTGCGCGTTCGGTCAGGTGCGCGGCGGCAATGCGCGCGACAGTCTGGTGTCCCTCGTCACCCCAGCACCACGCCTGGCCGGCGGCAAGCAACCATAGAGCGACAATCGTTCTCCTCATCGATATAGCCAGTATAATGGCTCCATAGGATGGCGTTGTGTGGTGCATCGCGTAGACGTACCCACGATGGTCATACACGGCGATGCGGACCACATTCTAACTATCGGAGCTTCGGGACTGCGGATGCGAAGCTCATCAACGGAGCCCGTTTAGTGGTTTTGAAGGATGGGCCGCCCTGCATCGGAAGCCGTAGGAAACCGGCGCGGCGCCGCCAACTAACTCCTTCCGGTAGCGCGGCGTCGGGATCAGGGTGCGCACACGATCGGTTCGTCGTTATTCGTGAGTCCCGAGGTCAGCAGCGTCTGCTTGTGGGCGGTCAGATCGAACATAGCCAGTTGCGCCGACCAGACGCTGTGCTTTCCCGAGGGCGGAAGGGGAACCAGATCGCGCGGCGTGCTGTAAACAATCGCGTTGCTGCCGGGAATCCAGCTTGCGCGGTTGCCGGCGCCGGCATGCGTCCATGACTTTGCGGAGATGTCCAGCACAACGTAGTCCGATTGCGGAGCACTGCTATTGGCGTTCTCGCCGTAGACTCCCAATAACAGCTTCCTGCCATCGGGCGACCATTCCATTTCCTGCGGCTAATGCGGCGTGGCGAGATTGGGCAAATGGACTCTCTCGATTTCTTTGCGGGTTCCCGTATCGACAATGAAAACATCATCCCCGGAAGGACACGCGATGCGACTTCCGGCAGGGGACCAGCGAGGCAAGATCGCATTCGCCAATCGAAACCCGGGACTTGCCGGTCGCGCCGTCCGTCACAAACCCGGAAGAACACGCGATGTGAGTTCCGTCAGGCGACCAGACAGCCTGCCCGCACTTGCCAATGGTAACGTGGGCGTTGCCCGTGGCGGTGTCTGTTACAAACGCCAGGCTAGGGTTGGTTCCCGGGTCGGTCTCGGTGAATCCGACCAGATGGATGCCGTCCGGCGAAAGCGAGACCTCATTATCGCCGGCGAACTGAAACGGATGCGGACCGCCTTTGTACAGTCGCGCAAGAATCGATTGGCGGACCATCCACTCCCTTTCCACCAGGGGCGCGCCATCTTGCGCGATACCGACCAGGGCTGCGGATGTAGCCGGACGAGCGCTCCACAGCTCGCGCTCCTCGCCGGAGGCCCGATCCAGACTCCAGACGCTCTGCTCGGCCTCATCGTCGCTGCTGGATACGAATAGAACCTGCCTTCCATCGCGTGAGCACATCGGCTGGGTATGGTCGAGCGGAGATCTTGTCAGGGGCTGCAAACTCCCGTCCGCAGCGTTCCACACCCAGATCTGTTGATAGCTTCGGCCGTGCTCCCGGTAAACTCGCCGGCTGAAGATCACCTGCGCCGCCAGCAACCCGGGCAACAACAAGAGTGCGAGGCGCCTTGCCATTATTTACTCGTCTTATCCCTGTTTATCCGTGTCCATCTGTAGTTCCAAAGGCTTTTTTCGCAGCCTCAATGGTCTTGCGGATATCCTCATTTGTATGCGCGCCGGAGACGAAAGCGGCTTCGAATTGCGAAGGCGGAAGGTAGACGCCTAGCTCCAGCATGCGGCGATGGAATGCCGCGAACATAGCCGTGTCCGAGCGCTTGGCGGAGTCCCAATCGGTCACGGGCTGGTCCGTGAAGAACCAAGTGAACATGGCCCCCACCCGGTTCGTCGTGACGCCTGCGGGCGCGGCCCCGGCAATGGCTGCGGATTTGGTTTCCAGTTCGCCGTACACTTCCGGATGCGCCTTCAAGTACCGGAGCATGGCCAAGCCCGCGGCCACCGCCAGCGGATTGCCCGATAGCGTACCGGCCTGATAAACCGGCCCCACCGGAGCCACGATGCGCATGATATCGGCGCGCCCACCATAAGCGCCGATCGGAAGCCCGCCACCAATGACTTTGCCCAATGTGGTCATATCCGGCCAGATGCCGAAGCGCGCCTGCGCGCCGCCGTAGGCCACGCGGAATCCAGTCATCACTTCATCCAGGATCAGCAACGCGCCGTGCCGCGCGGTGATCTCGCGCAGCGCTTCCAGAAAACCGGGTTGCGGCGCGACACATCCCATGTTGCCCACCACCGGCTCCACGATTACGGAAGCGATGCGCCGGCCGTGCGCGCGGAACGCGGCTTCCACCGCATCCACCGAATTGAAAGGCAGAGGCAAAGTCGTATCGGTGAAGCCCTGGGGCACGCCTTGCGTATCGGCGATGCCCAACGTGGCCAGGCCCGAGCCGGCCTTCACCAGCAGTGAATCCACGTGGCCGTGATAGCAGCCTTCGAACTTCACCGTAAGGTCGCGGCCGGTGAACCCGCGTGCGACGCGAATGGCCGACATGGTGGCTTCGGTGCCGGAGTTGACCAGCCGCACCATTTCCATGGACGGCACCGCGTCGCGGATGGCTTCGGCCAGATCGATCTCCCGCTCCGTCGGCGCGCCGAAGCTGGTGCCCGTTTCGAGCGCCTGGCGCACAGCTTCCAGGATGGCCGGATGGCGGTGGCCCAGTAACAGCGGCCCCCAGGAACCCACGTAGTCGATATATTCGTTGCCATCGATGTCGAAGATGTGCGATCCTTCGCCGCGGGCGATGAAGGGCGGTGTGCCGCCCACGCCGCGGTAGGCGCGCACGGGCGAGTTGACGCCTCCGGGAATGACTTGCTGCGCGCGTTGAAAGGCGGCTTCGGAGTTGGTGTGAGTCATCAGGGCCGCGCTTTGCCGGGCAGCAGACGGCCGAGTCCCAGGCTCATGGCGATCTCGTACAAGCTGCCGTTCAAATTGCGCATGAGGCGGTTCTTTAATCCCAGATAAGGCTGCGTGCCCGCGAACAGATCCTGCATGACGCCGTTGAACCGGCTGCTGCGCCGGGTGAACTGCACCATGCGCGCGGGCACCGAACCGAACATGAACCGGCCCAGAAAGACGCGCTTGGCCAACCGCGAGCCGAACTCCAGGTCGGCGGCGAAATCCCGCCGCAAGCTGCGCCGGTAGGTGTGCAGTTTTTCCGCGAGGCTGCCGAGTTCCGAGAGCAGCGCCTTGGCCGCCAGGTCGGCCGATCGTAGCGCGTAGTAGATGCCCTCGCCGGTGACGGGATCCACCAAGCCGGCGGCATCGCCTACTGCCAGCCAACCATCGCCCGCGACGCGATTCTTCTTCCAAGCGGGAGTTTCGAGAGACGGCAGCAGATGGCTATAGAAGGCCGCACCCTTCCAGCAGATGCCTCTTTGCGCCATATAATTTTCCAGGCGCTTACGCAGGGAAGCGGCTGGCTCGCCTTTGCCGCAAATGCCAACCGAGAGATGGCCGCAACGCGGGAAGATCCAGATGTAACCCTCCAATTGCGGTAGAAACTGGATGTCGATCTGGGTCTGGTCTCCGGGGACGTAGTAGCCCAACGCGGACATGGAATCCCGCGAGCTGAGCTGCGTGCCGAAATCGCGCAAGGGATTGCGCGCGCCAGTGGCGATCACGCAGAAGTCGGCGTTCATGGCGCCCGCGTTGGTCCGCAAGCGCCAGCCCATGCCCGTGCGGGTGATCTCGAGAACGCGGGCTTTCTCGATGCGCGCGCCAGCGCGCTCGGCGCGTTCCAGCATCATACGGTTCAAATCCATGCGCGAATAGATCAGCAGCGGCTCGGTCAAATGCAGCGTGGCGGCTTTAGCGCGCGGGGCCGAAAGAATCGTTTCGGTGACAACCTTTTTGGGCGTGTCGTTCTCGATAAGAAATGGGTAAGTATTGTAGGCCTTATACGTTAGGCCGCCGCCGCACGGCTTCTCCCACGCCAGTTTCTCGTCGAAAACAACGGCGTCGAGGCCCGCGGAAGCCAGCCGTTCAGCCGCGAAAGCCCCTGCCGGACCTCCACCCAATATGGCAACCAGTTTCATCGCGCGCCGCTGTCCTGCGGAGGTACCGCGGGATGTCCGGGCGGCAGTGCGCCCGCTGGATTCCCAGCGCCTTCCGGCATAGGCATGCCGCCACCGTGCGGATTCGCGCCCATTCCGCCATGCGGGTTCTGGCCGGCGCCGGCGCGCGGCTTGACCACCCATCGGTCCCCCTTCCGTTCCAGCACATAGTGGATCGCCATGGGCTGTGCAGCGCCGGAATCTTTGGGCGCGAACATTACAGTGGCGTCCACTTCGTTGGCCCGAAAGACCATGGAGGAAACCGATACGTTCATGGAGGCGATGTTCAGGCCCTGGCGGGTCGAGAGGTAATCCATGATGCCGCGCTTGACGGCGTCCTCATTTTGCATGTTGGAATGGCAGCCTGCCAGGGCAAGGCAGAGCATCACGGGAAGAAGGCTTCTCACGCTCTGATTATACCTGTGCAGGGGTGTCCGGGGCTGCGGGTTTCAGCGCCGTCCAAAGGCTCGCGCTCACTGTGCTGGGGGATTGGCGGCCAATTCTTCGAGCCTGGGCAGTTGCTGCCGCACCACGGCGGCATCCTTGGCGTTGGGCGCCAGTTCCAGATACTTGCGGAAGCATTTGGCGGACTCGGCGTATGCCTTCTTGTCCATCAGGATAAGGCCTAGCACATAGCTCATGCGCGGAATTCGCTGCTCCTTGTCCAGGAGTAATCCCTGGCGCACGGCGCGTTCGGCCTCCTCCGGCTTGTTGAGCCTGGCGTTGGCCACCGCGTTGAAGAGATAGGCGCCGGGAAAGTCCTCGGGATCGAGCTGGATCCAAAGGTGCGAGTATTTTTCGGATTCGGCCCAATCGCCACGCTGGTCCGCGGCCAGGGTCAGGTTCTCATACGGCTTGACGTATCGGGGGTCGCTTTTCTGTGCCGCTTTCCAGGCTTCGATGGCGCCCGCGGGGTCGTTCCGGCTCTGGCGCGCCAATCCGAGCTGATACCAGGCAACGGCGAAATCCGGATAGATTTTGACCGCCTTGGTTAATTCGGCCGCGGCGGCCTCCCACTTCTGCGCGCGCATGGCTTCCAGACCACTCTGGTAGGCCTTTCGGGCCTTCGCGGGAGCCTGCAGCGTCGTGGCACTAACCACCAGAGAACTGGCGCGTGAAAGCGGATGAAGAATGATGGTGCCCACGCGGGCATCGTCCATAGTGCTCTTGATAGTCAGAATGACGTTCTCGGAACGGTAGCCCGCAAGAACCGCCCGCAACTCGCAGTTTCGCAGCGCTTGCGTAATGGGCATGGAATACTGAGTCGAGGTGGCGTTCATGGCTTTGTTCAGTTCGTCGCTGCGCTGAGTGGCGGTCTGGCTGGCGTCCCCGGTCATGGTATCGCTCCCGCCGGCCGATACCTTGAAGCCGAAATGTCCTTTCTCGTCAGTCCAGGCCGCGAAATTAGCGCGGCCGTCGCAGACTTTCTCGATGCGCACGGTGTCGGCGGGCGGCGACCCGTCGTCCAACATCACGTTGCCGGTGAAAAAAACGACGCGCTCGGAGCTCTTATCGATTTCGGATTGTCCCGGATTCTGGCCGCGGGCTTCAACTATTGCGATCAACAGCAGCCCCGCCCATGCCCACGTTTGGCAGCCCATACTTGCCTCCTGGTGTGCTCTTTACTGCAGCTTGGCGATCAGATCGTTGATCTTGTTCTCTTCATCCTTAGCCGGATTGCTGTGCAGCGCGCGCTGCAACTCTCGCAGGGCCTTGGGCTTGTCGCCCTTCTGCGCGTATGCCATACCCAGATGGTAGCGGTAAGTCGAGTTGTCCGGCCTTTGGTTCACCAGCGCCTGGAACGTATCCATGGCGTTGTCGCTCATGTTCTTCTTCAGGTAAATCCACCCAAGCGTATCGGACACCTCGGTCAGGTTCGGAAGCACCTGTTTGGCTCGTTGCGCGTAGGTCAGTGCCTGGTCGAGGTCCCCGGAGCCACCCTCGGCCATCATAAAAGCCAGGTTGTTGAGTGCCATGCCATCTTGGGGATTCAGCTTGATGGACTGTTCGTAAATGTCGCGGGCTTCCTTTTTCCGGCCGGCATTGCCCAGCGTGAGCGCCAGTTCATCGACCACGGTCGAGTTGCCGGGCAGCCCGTCTTTGGCTTGATTGAGAGCCTGTATGGCGCCGTTCAGATCGCCCTTCTTGCGCAACGTCAGGCCCAGGCGCAGGTATACGTCGCCGCGCGCTCTGGAATTCCGGTCCAGCCCATTGAGCACTGCCTGAAACTGGCCAATCGCCAGGTCGAGGTTTCCGGCGCGCACTGCCAGATTGCCGAGCGCCAGCCGCAAATCGTTGCGAGTGGGGCTCTTCGCCACCTCGGATTGCAGCACCTGAATGGCTTGATCCATATGGCCTTGCCCCGCCAGGGCTTCCGCCAGCCCAACCAGGGAGCGGGTATCTTGCGGATTGTTGGCATAGGCTTTGCGAAAGGTACTCTCCGCCTCTTTCAGGTTTCCTTCCCGCATGGCCAGGATGCCCAGCGAGAAATCGATGTCCGGGGAGCTTGGATTGGCTTGCCGGACGGCTTCCAGCACCTGGCGCGCCTCGGCGTATTTTTTTTCGCCCGACAATGCCGCCGCTTCGACCATGCGGGCTGGAATATTTCTCTTGTCGACCTGCAAAATTGCGGCGGCGGATTGGAGGGCCGGTTCGAATTCCGCGCGCATCACTTGTAATTGCGCCAACGCCATACGCGCCGGCAAGTAATCGGGCCGCAAGCGAATCGCCTCCGAGAACTGCTGGCGGGCTTGCTCATATTCCCCGCGCGCGACGTGCGCGCGCCCCAGGTTGTAGCGCGCCACGAAATTGTCCGGCGCGGCGTTCACAACCGACTGTAGTTCGGAGATGGCCTTCTGCACCTCGCCGCGATCGAGCAGCAAGGATGCCTGCAATCCCCGCGCATCGGAATCCTTGGGATTGTCCTTTAGAATCGCGGCGTTGATATCGGCCGCTTCGGAGCGCTTGTTCTGGCGCATCAATACTTCGATCATGCGTTTCCGATACGTGCTCTTCTGCTTGGGGTCCTGGGCAATGCCCTCTTTGTACTGATTCAACGCCTCCGCCAAGTCCCCGTTACGAAAATAGAAGTCGCCCACCACGACGTACGCGCGTTCGAAATCCTTGGCATGGGTCTTGATTTGATTGAGCGCCGCTACCATATCGCCGTGCCGATGCAAGCTCGAGTAGAAGCCTGCCAGCGAAACCAGGAAGGCAACTTGCTTGGGATTGTTGGACGCGCCCGCCTTTAGGGTCTGCTCCGCCTCGGCGATTTTGTTCTGCAGCAGGTAGAGCCGGTACAATTCGTTATAGGCCTGCACGAAAGTCTTATCGTCTTTGATCAGTTGCTCATAAGTCTGTTCGGCCTCCGCAAACTGCCGGTTTCCGGCCAGCGCTCGGGCCAACTGCATCTTTAGGGCTTGCGGCGGTGTCTTGATGGACATGGCTTTGCGGTACTCTGCGATGGCGCTCGCCAGCAGCTTTTCCGCTTCCTCGGCGTGTCCGTCGCGACCGCTGACCTGCGCGCGCACGAAATCCAGGTCGCCGGTCAGCCGGTGGCCGTCGAATGAATTGGGGTCGCGCTGCAGCAGTTCCTTGGCTATGCCCTCCACTTCCATCAGGTATTGGCTTTCGTGGGTAAACGCGAGGTAGATCTCGGCCAGCCGGACTTCCGAGTCAACATGCTCAGGCTGGTCTCTGGGGATGAGTTCGATGGCCCGGCGCAACTCGTTCAGGGCGTTCGGAATGCGTCCTAGCTTCAGATCGGTCAGCGCCAAGCGGTAATAGGCGGGGCCGTATCGCTGGTCCTTTTGCAGGGCGTTGCGATACATGATGGAAGCTTCTTTGAATTTGCCCCTTGCGAAGTATCGATTGCCGTTCTCCAGATAACGCTTCTTGGCCACATTGGGGTCCCGGCTACAGGACACCAAAGTCAGCGCTGCCAGGACGACTACCAGAGATTTCATGCAAATCCTCACGCTGATTCTAATATACATCGCGCACCGTAGGGTACCGGTCGGCCGGAGTTCATGGCCGAATGGCCACTTGGCGGCAGTTGAGCGAAATGCTGGCTTGGATTCCGCTAAATCAGTCAGGCGTTGGCGACTGAAATATCCTCAGACATCGATTTCAATGAATTTCTCAGAATTTTGTACTGTCTTGATTTTTTTAATTGATAATTTGGTTATACCATCGGCGAATGATGTATACTATTCCTGAACTAGGGTGAGCTCGCGAGAATTGTGTAACGTCGACGTCCACAGCGTTGCCGAATTTCACAAATTTCTATCAACCAGCGGCAGGGGGGGCATGCCGGTCTTCGCATCGGTCATGGTCGGTCACGGCGATTGCCATTGGATAGTTCTGTCCGCGATTGGCGCGACCTCACGTTCCGAACAGAAGAGTATGCGCCGCCCAGGGCGCGATCCGGACTTGCATCCCGCGGGCGCGCGCCGCGCCGTCAACACAACCGCCTCAACTCAATGTCCGCGATCAATCCGGCTCGAGCGATGGGAGCCGTGATGCTGGGCATGCCAGGCTCCGTGGGAATTTTGCTGTGCGGCATCCTGGTGGTGCTGGCGGCCGCGCTATTGGCCTACCTCATCCATTGGCTTCGGGAGCGGGAGACGCTACTCAATGAGATTTTCGAACAGGCGCCATCGGCGGTGGTCTTGACCACGATGGACGACCGGGTAATCCGGATCAACCCGGGTTTCACCCGGGTTTTCGGCTATGCGCCGGAGGCAGCCATAGGCTGCCGCCTGAGAGATTTGATCGTCCCGGCCGAGTCGCAAGAAGAGTATCGCGGACACCTGGAGCCGGTGGCGCGAGGCGAGCGCGTGGATGCTGAAAGTATTCGCTGCCGCCAGGACGGCAGCCGCCTGCCTGTCGCCTTCAGCCTTGCGCCGTTCTCCTCCCGGCGCTATAAGATTGTGGCCTACGGCGTCTATCGCGATATCTCGGAACAACAGAGCGCCGCACAAGGCCGCCAGGCCAGTGAAGGACGTTGGCGCGCCATCTTCGACAACTCCGCCGTGGGTATCTCCATAACGGACGCGCGCGGCAATTTCATCGCTACGAATCGCGCTTATCAAGAGATGGTAGGGTACTCGGAGGAAGAACTGCGGTCCCTAACTTACATCGATCTCACCTACGAAGAAGACCGTCCGGCGTCCGCGACAGTCGCGGCGGACAACTGGGCCGGCAAGTTGCCGCAATTCCGCCTGGAAAAGCGCTATCGGCGTAAAGACGGCCGGATTATTTGGGTCAGAGTCACGGTTTCGAAGACCTCCGGCTCCGGAACGACGCCTGAGATCGGCATCGCCGTCGTCGAGGACATCACCGAGCGAAGGCGCGCGGAAGACAGGTTGTTGGAATACGAAAAAGTCGTCGAGGGCCTTCAGGAAATGATCGTGGTTGTGGACCGTGAGTACCGCTACGTCGTTGCCAACCAGGCGTTCCTCAACTATCATGGCCTGAACCGGGAGCAGGTCGTCGGGCATTTCGTCCCGGAATTCGTGGGGCAAGAGAGGTTCGACCAAATTACCAAGAACAACGTGGACGAGTGCTTCCGAGGCAGAGCCCTCAGATGCGAGATGGAACTTACGTTCCCCGAAATGGGACGACGGAATCTGGTCGGATCGTACTATCCCATCGAAGGGCCGGAGGGCGTCGATAGAATAGCCGTTGTGTTAGAGGACGTTACCGAACGCAAACTGGCGGAAGAGGCAAGGAGGGCTAGCGAAGGGCGTTGGCGCGCCATCTTCGACAACTCGGCCGTCGGCATTGGCTTAGCGGATCTACATGGCAAGATCACCGCTGCAAACCGCGCTTTTCAGGAGATGGTGGGCTATTCGGAGGATGAGCTTCGGTCCATGACTTATATGGACATCACCGATGCAGCGGACCGCTTGATGAATGCGACGCTGGCCGCGGAGATGTGGGGCAACCGGTCGACCGGTTTTCCGATGGAAAAACGTTACCGGCACAAGACTGGCCGATCGATCTGGGTGAGGGCCACGGTTTCAAAGAGCCCTGGCGAGGGACCCATGCCCCCGTTCGGCATATGCATCGCGGAGGATATCACCGAACGTAAGCGGGCTGAAGCCCGGCTGTTGGAATACGAAAAGGTCGTCGAAGGTTTGCAACAAATGATTGTAGTGGTGGACCGCGATTACCGCTACCTGATAGCGAATCAGGCGTTCCTTAACTATCGCGGTATGCAACCCGGGCAGGTGCTCGGGCACCTTGCGCCGGAGATATTGGGGCAGGAGACATTCGAGCAAACCGTGAAGGGCAAATTGGACGAGTGTTTCCAGGGCAGAGTCGTTAAATATGAGATGACGTTGACGTATTCCGACCTTGGCAAGCGGGACTTTTTCATCACGTACTTCCCCATCGAGGGCGCGGCCGGCATCGACCGCATAGCCGCGGTCCTGGAGGACATTACCGAGCGGAAAAGGGCCGAAGAAAGGCTGCTCGAATATGAGAAAGTCGTTGAAAGTTCCCAAGAGATGATCGCGGTGGTGGACCGCGATTACCGTTATCGGATCGCGAACCAGATGTTTCTCAATTCTCACGGCCTGAAACGGGAACAAGCCGTGGGCCATTTGGTCTCGGAGGTAGTGGGGCAAGAGAGGTTCGCGGACTTTACGAAGAGCAAGTTGGACGAATGTTTCCAAGGCAAGATCGTGAAAGTCGAGAACGATTTTACATTCTCCCGGCTCGGCCGGCGGGATCTGTTGAAGGCTTACTTTCCCATCGAAGGTCCCGGGGGCGTCGATTGCGTGGCCGTGGTCTTGCAGGATATTACCGAGCGGAAACGGGCGGAACGGGAGCTACAGCGCTCGTTGTTGGAGTTGCAGGCTCTCAACGGCCAACTGCAGAATGTGCGGGAGGAAGAGCGAACCAAGCTGGCACGGGAGATCCACGACCAATTGGGACAGTCTCTGACGGCCATCAAGATCGGCTTGTGCGCGTTAAAGGCCGCGCCCGGCGAGGCGCAACAGTCGCAGAGTATCGACGGCATCCTACACCTGGTCGATGAAACCATTCATGCGGTTCGCAGAATTTCGACCGAGCTCCGGCCGGGCATCCTGGATCACCTTGGCCTCGTGGCCGCCGTCGAGTGGGCCGCGGAAGAATTTCAGGCGGGTACAGGGATCCAGTGCCAGGTCGGTTTGCCTGAGACGAATCCGGCCATTGACGCGGAGCGAGCCACCGCGATCTTTCGTATTCTTCAGGAAACGTTGACGAATATTGCGCGGCACGCCGGGGCGACACGCGTAAGCATCCGTCTGTTTCACGAAGGCGGCAGTGTTTCACTGGAAGTTCGCGACAACGGCCGCGGCATCGGCGCGGACCGACTGTACGGCGCCGGCTCGCTCGGCATCCTGGGAATGCGCGAGCGTGCCGTGCTGCTGGGCGGAGAGTTCAGAATCGCCGGCGAACCTGGCAACGGCACCACGGTGCGCGTCCGCATTCCCGCCGTCGATCTCTCGCAGTCGACGGGCAACTCATGATCCGGGTCCTTATCGCCGACGATCACGCCATCTTGCGCCGCGGATTGAAGGAGATCCTTGTGCGCGAGTTGAGTGGCGCAGTCTGCGGTGAAGCCAAAGATGCCGTCGAGGTTTTTGCCAAAATGGAAGACGGTAACTGGGACTTGGTGATCCTCGACATCACTATGCCGGGCCGCAGCGGCCTCGACGTGCTCCGGGAACTCAAGGACCGCTGGCCCAAGCTTCCGGTGCTGTTCTTGAGCATGCACCCGGAGGACCAGTACGCTACACGCATTCTGCGCGCCGGAGCCTCCGGCTACATGAATAAGGATTGCGCCCCGGAAGAGTTGACCAAGGCCGTACGAAAGGTGCTGGCCGGCGGCCGCTACGTGAGCGCCGCACTGGCCGAAAAGCTGGCTTCAGACTTGAGCACGGATGCCGGGCGCCCCCCCCACGAAGCGTTGTCCAATAGGGAATTCGAGGTCCTGCGCATGATCGCCGGCGGCAGAAGCGTCGGCCAGATCGCCGCGGACTTGCACTTGGGAGTCACCACCGTAAGCACCTATCGCGGCCGAATTCTGGAGAAATTGAACTTGCACACTTCCGGCGAGTTGATGCATTACGCTCTGCATCATCGCCTTATCGATTGAATTCTATTCGTGTAGAACAAATAATTACACGACTAGAGCGCTCCATACTACAAAGAAATCCGACTTCAGTCTCTTGCGTTGGGCCGAGCCTTGGATCACATTAATGGGAATGGCAGTACCGTAACTGTGGAGGGGCTCAATGGAACAAAACGTAAGCTGTGGCGGGGTGCGCCGTTCAAGGGTGACACCCATAGATCTTGCACAAGAGCGTCATCGGCTGCGCGAATCGAAGGTGCATCTTGTGTTGATGGCTCAGGAGTTAGGGCTGGAGGTCCCCAGATCCTGTTGTCCGCATCGCGGAGCGGACCCCTGTTTATCGTGCTCCGCGGATTGGCTGGTTGCCCACCTCCGGCTGGCGAAGGGAGCCGTTCACTGATTCCGCCTGGGACAAATTGAGCTCCGGGCAGTCAAAACAGCTTCCGCACGGACGCGCAAGCCGCAGCGCTTCACCAGCTTGGTTTTGGCTTCGAAACCGGCGGCATCGAAACCGGCGGCCTTGCGAGTGCCCTATTCGCTGAGCTAAACTGGCCAAAGAGGCGAGTCTTGCGGGGGCTATTGGCGGGCAGGCTCCGTAAGGAAAAGCCGGAGAAGACCGCGCCGTGAAACCCAGTTCAGATTCGGACATCCTGCTGGCCACCATTGGCCGGGAAGGGACCACTGTTCACTTCCGGAAGGGGCAGGTGCTTTTCTCGCAAGGCGATCCCTCGGATGCCGTGTTTTCGATTCAGAAAGGAAAAGTCAAGCTCACGGTAATTTCCAGACAGAACAAAGAAGCGGTGATTGCCATACTGGCTTCGGGCGATCTGGTCGGCGAAGCCTGCCTGGTCGGCCAACAGCCAGTACGGCTGGCGACCGCTGCGGCCATGACCGACGCGGTGATCGTGCGGGTGGCCAAGCCGGCCATGATGCGGCTGTTGCGCGAAGACAACGTTTTCGCCAGGGTGCTTCTTTCTTATGTCCTTACGCGCAACATTCGGATAGAAGAGGATCTGGTGGACCAGCTTTTCAATTCCAGCGAGAAGCGGCTGGCGCGCGTTCTGCTGCTGCTGGCCAACTTCGGGAAGGAAGGTGCGCCGGCCGGGACGATTCCCGATATCAGCCAGGAAACACTGGCGGGTTTGGTCGGCACTACCCGGTCGCGGGTAAGTTTTTTTATGAATAGATTCCGCAAGCTGGGCCTCATAGACTATAATGGTGGAATTGAAGTTCATAATTCGCTGCTAAATATCGTCCTGCACGATTGATATTATTTTTTCCGCCATAAGCCGGCTGGCCACAGCCACTGTAAGCTTCTTCACGCAGCGCCCCCTCAACCGGTTAAATCTGAGCCGTATTGACCGTATTATCACAAATAGTATGAGCAATTGTGACCAGACAACATAGGCTGAACTTGGTTTATTTAGTTAAAGGAAATACGGCATCGCGACTGATGGGTACGGTTCGATTTTAGTCGATAAAGGGGAATTTTTATGGCACATGGAATACGCATGACGAGGCGGCTCTGCGATCGATTCGCGCTGCCCAACGTAGCACCGGCGAAACAGCGGGAAATAGCCGCATTGGCATACGAGATCTGGCTGGCGCGAAGTTTTCGAAACGGATCGCCGCAAGAGGACTGGCTGCGGGCCCAGCGCGCGGTATGCCAGGCGCGGCTGCGCGCCTGAGGCGGCCCTCGCGAGGGAAATCGCAGAGACCGATCGATTCCGGTTCGTTCGTATGTACGCGTTAGGTCAAGCCGTTCAGCCCGACGAACTCGTTCAAGTGGCCTTCGACTCGCTTCCCGAACGCATCTGCGTGCTGGATCGCGGCGGCTGGATTGTCCTGGCCAACCAAGCCTGGAACCAATCCGCGCGCGAAAACGGCGCCAGTCTCAGCCACTGCGGGCTCGGCGTCAACTACCTGCGAGTGTGCCGGGCCGCCACCGGTCCGTTCGCGGAAGGCGCTTGGGAGGCCGCCGCCGGAATCGACGCCGTGTTGCGCGGCGGGGCTCCGCATTTCACCCTGGACTATCCCTGCCCTTACCCTTCCCGCAAAGCATGGTTCCGGCTCATCGTGCGGCCGTTACGCCAGCCCCACAGCGGGGCCGTCGTCTCGCATGGCGAGATCACCAGCGAAGTACTGCTCGCGGAAAAACTTCGGCGCACGCAGGCGCATTACGGCGCCCTATTGGAGAATCCAGTGGATGCCGCCACGGTGTTGGCGGCCGACGGAAGTATTCGCTACCAGAGTCCCGCTTCGGAGGGCATTTTCGGGAGCCGCCCCGACGAATTGGTGGGCCATCCGATCTTTGAGTTCGTGCATCCGGACGACACTGGCGCTGTCCGCAAACTGCTGCGCGCCTGCCTGCAATCCGCGCATCGCAAGCACCCCTGCGAATACCGCTTCCGCAATAGAGACAGTTCCTGGCGAGTGCTGGAAAGCGTCGCCCGGAAACTTGTCTCGCATCCCGACGGCGCAATCATTCTGAATTCCCGCGACATCACGCACCAAAAAATGGCTGAAAAAGCCGCACGGGCGAAGCAGGATGCCGTGCTGCGCAGCCGCGAGGGATTGGAGGCGTTGGCGGCCCGTCTGTTCCGCGAACAGGAAGATGAACGCCGCCGGGTGGCCGCGGAACTGAGCGGCCACCTGAGCCAGCGGCTGGCGTCCATGCGTCTACAGGCGGCGCACATGGCCGTCCGCGCAGAACAATCGATGGCTCTCCAGGAGTGTGTAGCCAGATTGGGTGAGGACCTTCAGAATCTGGCCGGCGCCTTGTATCCGCCTGTGTTGGAGCACCTTGGCCTGGCGGTGGCGCTGCGCGAATACTGCGCGGAATTTACCCGCAAGCATGGCATTCCCGTCCACTTTGTCCACCGCGGAATCTCCGCGCGGCTGCCCGGGCAGACCGCGGCAACTTTGTATCGCATCGCGGAAGCGGCCCTCGCAAACGTTGTGCAACATGCCCATGCGAACCAGGCGTGGGTGACCCTGAGCCGGCCCGCGAAGGGCATCCGGCTGGCCGTCCGAGACGATGGCACGGGTTTCGGTCCCGCCGTGGTCGACCCCGGAGCGGGATTGGGCATCCTCGCCATGCGCGAACGCCTGCGCGCTATAAGGGGGTCGCTGTCCATCGGCTTGCATCGCGGTGCGGGGACCGAAGTTGTGGCTCTGGTCCCGCTATTTTCCGCCCGTAATGAGGCGTGCGCCCCGATTCCTGGTGATGTAGTCGTAGATCCACTCGACCAGCACCAACAAGCGGTTGTCGAATTCCACCAAATACATCAGGTGCACGAACAGCCACACGAACCATGCCACGGGTCCCGAGATATGCAGCGGGCCAAGCGCCGCCACGGCTTTGTTGCGTCCGATGGTGGCTAACACACCCTTATCGAAATAATGGAACGGGGGCGGCGTCTCGCCGCGCAAGCGGGCCTGAATGGCGCGCGCCACGTACCGGCCCTCCGCCATCGCCACGGCCGCCAAGCCTTCGAGCGGTTTACCGGTCTGGTGGCTGAAGCTTGCGAGGTCGCCTATGACGAAGATCTCAGGATGCCCTGGCAACGTAAGATCGGGGCCGGTAATCAATCGGCCGGACTTGTCCAGGGGCGCGCCGGTGCGGTCCGCAACGATTTTCCCCAGCGCGGAGGCGCCTACACCCGCCGCCCAAAGCACCGTCTTCGCCGGCACGCGTTCCACCGCATCCCCTTTTTGAATAGCGACGCCCGCACTGTCCAAATCGGTGACCTTGGAATGCGTGCGCACATGTACGCCGAGCCGCAACAGGTCGCGCTCCGCCTTGGCTGAGAGGTCCGGTGGGAAGGATGGCAGCAGGCGATCGGCCCCTTCCACCAACAGGATTTCGGCGCTGGCGGGGTCGATGCGGCGGAAATCGTGACGGAGCGTGTCGTTGGCGATTTCCGCCAGGGCGCCAGCCAGTTCCACGCCCGTGGGACCGCCGCCCACGATTACGAAGGTCAACCAGGCGCGGCGTGCCAGGTCGTCCGGCTCGCGCTCCGCGCATTCGAATGCCCGCAGAATGCGGCGGCGGATCTCGGTGGCGTCTTCGATGGTCTTCAGGCCCGGCGCCAGCGGGGCCCAGTCGTCGTGCCCGAAATAATGCTGGGAAGACGAGCCGGGAGCCAGCACCAGCGTGTCGTATGGAACTTCTCCGTCATCCAGGAGCAAGGTGCGCCGTGCGACGTCGATGTCCCGCGCTTCCGCCATCCAGACACGCGTGTTGCGCTGGCGGCTCAACACATGCCGAATGGGTGAAGCGATTTCGCCGGGGGACAGGCCGCCGGTCGCCACTTGATATAACAGGGGCTGGAACAGGTGAAAATTGCGCCGGTCGATCACCGTCAGATCGACGGGGGCGCGCTTCAGGGCGAGGGCCGCGTACAGTCCGCCGAATCCAGCGCCAACCAGCACTACGCGATGCGGGGAGTCACCGACCTTAGCTGACTTCGGCATCGGCAGGAATATCGATTTTAGCAAGCCGTGGATGCTCCGCCGGGCCGGGCTCGTGTGCGGCTGTGTGCGGCTACCGGCCGGGCTGCGAGATCGTCCGCTCCCAGCGGCGAAAGTTCGTTTGCGGAGTTTGAAACGAAGGCTGGGCCGCCGGCACTATGTGTTCAAAGGGAGGTTTCTCTTGACTTTGCCGCGCATGGCGAGCGTATAATTCAGCCTTTGCCGGGAACAGCGAGCGCCAGCGCGTCACTCGATGTAAAATGGGGAGAATGACTGGAACGTGGACGATTGAAAGGCGCCACGCCGTGAAGTGGCCGTCGAAGTTGCGCGCAGGCTTGCCGGACCGGAATAGCTGCTCCCTGCCTCGAGCGTACCCCCGCCAACTACGCTGACCACATCATGCCCCTCTATGGAGGCAACTAACGTTTGCGACTGGGTGACGCCGCTTTTTTCTACGACGTCCAGGATGCTAGTTACGCTACCCACCCAGTCATGCGCCTGAAACACGACATATTCCGATCCACCGCCACCAGGACCCAAGATTTGGTTGGGCTGAATTCCCACTGCGCCGGGTGGCCCGCAACCGGTGCAAGGAAATACATTTGAGCCCATGCCAATCCCGGCAAACACCTGGACAAGCCCGTATATGCCAGTCGTGCCCACCATCATGACCGCCGATGACGTCAGAGTGAGCGGAGACGACCCGTCGCCCGGTGTTGCTGTTGTGGTTGCCACTAGGACCGCCGGGCCAGAGTAGCTGGTTTGGGGAATCGTTGCGTTTCCGCTAAGCACAAAGAAATCCTGCGAACTGCTCACCAAGCCGTTTACGACCGTGTTCTGGATGACCGCTCCACCGCCCCGTAGCACGAAGCTGGTGCTGAGATTCCCGCTAAAACCTCCATTTTGGAATACGGCATAATACAGACCCGTAGAGCCGGAGGAGACGAACTGATTTGGCTGAACCCAGACCGTATTCGACGAAAATCCCAGGCAGCCGG